>CACZGM010000032.1:0-42164 GCA_902780695.1 uncultured Ruminococcus sp.
ACAAAACTGACTCCGCTTGAGTTGCGAAGTCAGTTCGTTGCTTAATTTATTTTACCATAGGGGCTTTTTTGTGCTGTACGCACAAATTGGGGCGGTTCACTGTCGGGGGAGTCCCTTTTTTAGTAATAATAAGATTTATTCCAACTCGTCCGGACGCTTGCGTTTTCGTTCCTGCTGTCCGTACTCCGTGCCTAAGATCATATCGACATTCTTCTTCACGTCCTGTATTTCGGATAGGCTCGTCCGTTCATCACAATACTTGTCGTAGAGCCTGTCTTTCTCTTCTTTGAGTTTTCTCTGTTCAGCTCTCAATTCTTTGAGAAGCGGCAGTTTGCCGGACGGACAGTTCTTCAATATATACCGCTTGGCAGCTTCATAGACTATGAATTCTGTGGTATGCTCACGCTTGTATTTTTCCTTATCCTTGACCTCGGACAGCTTATCGACTACGGCTTTTGTTTTTCGGTAGTTGTCGATATTCTGTATATCTTCTTCGAGCTTCTTTATCCGGCGTTCGGTGTCTTTAATGGTGATCTGCGTCTGTGAAAAAACAGCTTTCTTTCCCTCTGCTGCGGCGGCAAGGTCTGCATAGTTCATCAGATTATGCTCGGTAAGGAAATTGACAGTTTTAGCGGCTGTTTTAAGGTTCTGTATCTTCGCCCAATACTCAAATCCTGCTGTGCTTTGCTGCTGATTTTTGATAGCAGCTTCAATGTCTATGAGAATAGAAACGTGATGTCCGTCACCCGTGTCAATCAGCTTTGCGCCCCTGATGCGGCTCCTGATCTGTTCCTCGGTATAGGCACTCCCCAAACGCTTGGCGCGGGTAAATCTTTCCTGTCCCTGCGCTCGGAATGCTATATGCTTTCCCTCTTTGATTTCATAGCCGGTGGAGCGCATAAGTGAGAGAAATTCGTCCCAATCCCTCGCCTTGATTATGCAACGGTCAATATTCTGCTTGAGTAAATCTTTCCAACTCCGTTCTTCTTTGGAGACAAGGGTTTCGTAATAAGACTTGCCTTGTTCCTTTGGCTCTTTGATCACGGAAAGACCGTATTCCTGACAAAGAGAGTCGCTTATTTTGCGAATATTGTAGTAGCTGCTCGGGCTGCTGTTATACTTTTTGTGGTCGGTCATACTCACGGAATTCCACACTATATGATTATGGACGTGACCACGATCTATATGAGTAGCGACAACATACTGATACTTGCCTTTCAGAACCTTATCGGCAAGCTCTATTCCGATCTTATGAGCCGTTTCGTAATCAACCTCACCCGGCTCGAACGATTGAATAAGATGAAAGGCAAGATAGCCCTTTAACGCCTGAGTAGCCCCTTGCTTGTTCGCGTCTTTCTTAATCAAGTCAAATTCGTAGGCAGACGTGGTAGGAGAACAGCAGTAGCCGGTGCAAAGTTTACGCTCACTTGTTTTCCTGTCGTCTATGATATAGTCAATAGCTTTTGTCAAGGAAGTTTCGATAGGATGGATTTTAGTAACTGCCATATTTCTTCCTGATCCTTTCTGATCTGACGTATATCTTCTGCATAAGCAGTGTTTGTACTGTTCACACGTTTTGCTATCTGATTGATGTTTTGTCCTATAGCTTCGATTTGCCTGCAAATCTCCGGTACGCCTTCAATATTTACTCTGTACAGAAATCCGTCCTGCGAGATTTTTCGCATAAAATCTCCGAGGTTTGTGGTTCCTACAAGAGCCATTCTTTGATGAATTACATCACGTTCCTGTTCGGTGACATAGAATTTCATTTGTATCGGTCTTGACCGTTCTCCCATTCCCTTTATCCTTTCAAAAATATACTTTTCAAATCATTCTTCCAAAACAAATTTTCCAAATATCGGGGGTTTGGGGTTCACCCCAACAAGCTAAGTTTTTCGGGGCGGACGAGTAGCGGAAACTCCCGAAAACGGTGATTTGAGTACTCAAATCATATGCTTGCTATTCTTCCGTCAGCCTGTATTGGCTGATTACCTTTTTCGGTAAATAAAATCAGTCAAACGGCTTTTTTATCATCATTTCTTCCAGTATCGTAATTGATTACATCATCATTAAATTCATACTTTTCAGCTTTCAATATTCCCATAAAATGAAGATAAAAGCAGGCAACAGCATTATTGAAATGGCGGAAATATGTTGCTCTCGATAATTCAAGAATATCCGCTATGTCATCGTGCGAATACTTGAAATTGTCAAAATAAAATCTCCAAAGGATTTCATAATAAATGAATCCGTTTTCGGGATAGAACTTCACGGCATTGACAGATTTTTCAAGAAGCTCCAGCAGCGATAATGTTGAGTGACAGCTTTCAAGAGTATCGTTATATGCCTGTGTGTTTATGTCCGGCTCAAAGTCCACAAGAGAGTTTATGAACTCCGAGAGGTGCTTGCGGCTTGTCGTGTATATATCTTCGTCAAGATATACTATCCTATTGTTCACGTTATGCAGCACTTTTCTGTAAAGAGAAAGTAAGGTCTTTACAGCGGAAACGGTTTCCTTTGAACATTCCAATCCGGTACTTTTCAGCTTCATTTCTGACTCCTCCAAAAAAAATTCTGAAATGACTTGACAACTTGTATATTATATGCTACAATGTTGGTGAACAAAATGAACAAGATCATTATAATCGCAAATACTTAAATTGTCAATAGCCTGTTCAGCGATTTGTTATTTATCACAAAATTTATTGGAGGAAATATGGAATTTAAGGAACGCTTAACGAAATTAAGAAGAATGAGAGGAATGTCACAGTCAGACCTTGCGCTTGCCACAGGTTTGACCGCCCGCTCGATCAAGAACTACGAATCCGGTGACCGTATGCCTAAATCCGATACGATCTATAAGCTCGCTATCGCTCTTGATGTTGACGAGAAAGCTCTTGTTACCGATGAGGAATTTTTCATCATTGAAGCCAACGATAAGTATGGGTCGCGTGGCAAAGCCTCTGCACAGAAACTTATCGAAAACGCACAGGCACTGTTTGCCGGAGGCAGTCTGACTGATGAGGACAAGAGCGCTGTTCTTGAAGCTATTCAAGAAGCATATTGGAAATCGAAACTTACAAATAAGAAATATACACCGAAGAAATACCGGAAAGAAAATTAAGAAAAATTTCGGACTGTCCTGCGGATGAAACAGTAGTTTGTGATATAATGATTATAGAGCTGATAACAGCCAAATGAAAAATGAAATGTCGTCTGAATAACAGATGTGTATGATGAAAGAAGTGATATATATGTTGCGGGATAAGATATATGATTTCACCAATAAGATAAAGAAACAGTTTCGCACCAATGACCCCTATCAGCTTGCAAAGTATTTGGGCATTGATGTAGCGTATAAACATTTCGGCAATCTTAAAGGAATGTACACTGTAGTAAACAGGTGCAGTTTTATATATCTTCACGATGAATTGGACGAGGCTACAGAGAAGCTCGTCCTGACCCACGAACTCGGACATCACTTCTTTCACAAAGATTTAGCTGAAATGGGGTTACAGGAATACAGCCTTTATGATATGACCTCAAAGCCGGAAATGGAGGCTAATATCTTCGCAGCAAATATGCTGATAAGTGATGATGACATACTCTTTTTCGGCAATCAGGATTACACAAGCGAGCAGGCAGCCAGTGAATTATCTGTACCTAATCAATTAGTTCAGATCAAGCTTATGGATATGAACAGACGAGGTTACGATTTTAAACTGAGCATTATTCCTCGTGCTGATTTTCTCGGTTGATAAACCATAGGCTTGCGGATCGGAGAAGAATATGTCTGAAAACGTAAAAACGCCTAATCAAAGATTAAAACTATTATATCTGTATAAGATACTGTTTGAAAAAACAGATGCAACACATTGTATCTCAATGCCCGATATTATTTCGGAATTGGAGCAGTACGGAATATCGGCAGCGCGAAAAGCTCTTTATGATGACATTGAGGCTTTGCGTACTTTTGGTGTTGATATAGTTTATTCCAAAGGCACCTCCTCCGGCTATCGTATCGACTCTCGCTTGTTTGAACTGTCAGAACTAAAACTTTTGGCTGACGGTATTTCGTCATCTCGTTTTTTGACGGAGCATAAATCCAATGAGATAATAAAGAAGCTCGCAACTCTTACAAGTACCTATTCCGGGAAAGAAATAGGCAGACAGTTGTATGTAACAAACAGACTCAAATCCGGCAATGATAAGATATGCAATAATGTAGATAAGATAAATCAAGCTATCCGAGATAAACGGAAGATAGGATTTAAGTATTTTGATTACGATCTGAACAAGAAGAAAAAGTATCGTGACCGGCTGCATATTTGCTCTCCTTACGCTATGGCTTGGAATAATGAGCAGTATTACCTTGTGGCAATGTATGATAAATATCCTGATACCCTCACGAACTTTCGTGTTGACAGAATGGAAAATGTACAAGTCGCAGATGTAAAATCTGAGCCTGTTCCGAAAAACTTTTCCTTGTTCGATTATCTTAAATCTTCATTCTCAATGTTCAGCGGAAAGTCTGAATCCGTAACATTGAGATTTTCCAATCAACTAATAAATCCTGTCTTAGATCGTTTTGGTAAAGATATAATGGTATTCCCATACGACGAGGACAGCTTTATAGTGCATACGGATATTAAAACGGAGCAGCCTGCGCCTTTCTTTGGTTGGCTGTTCCAGTTTAGCGATAAAGCAGAGATCATTACTCCGATAAATCTGCGGGAAGAATTTCAAAAAATGCTTCGGAAAGTGAGTGAATTATACATCTGAAAACGTGAGACTAAAATGAGACTAAAATGAGACTGATTTGATACTGACAAGAGACTTTCAATATGTTATAATGTATATGCTGGCAGAATATACTCTGTTGCATATACAAAACTGAATATGTTATCTGCCCTGCCGTGTTATCGGTGGGGCGTTTTTGTGTTGCAATAAATCTGCCGGCAAATACGCCGCAGCATTGAAGGGTTTACGGGTTTAATTCCGTAAGCCCTTTTTTGTTGCCCGAAAACGGGAGCAGAATATGAGAAAGTACAGTGAGGCAGTAGCTCGGTATCCCTGAAAATCTGATTTGTTCGTTACCAACAAATACAGATTTTCGGAGGATACCTAAATGAAAGATTTTCAGTACACAGATTATGGAATTAACCACGCAAACAAGGACGCTATCGTTTACAGATTTGCTAATGGTGAAGTCCGTGAAATAACCGCTGCTGATTTTGGCGGCGACGAGAACGAGTTCCGCAAGTGGAAAGAACTGTCGGACAATGATCTTCACGTTGAGTTTAATCACACAAAGCGTATTAGCAGAAGGAATGTGTCTATCGACGGATTGGATGATACGCAGCTATGTAGCCTGCCTTCAGTGGAAGATGAGCTTGTAGAAAAAGAAAATGATGAAGAACTTGCGGTGGAAATGAGAGACTTTTTTGAATCTCTCACGGAAGTACAGAGACGACGTTTTATTCTTTATGCTCTGTATGGAAAAACGCAGTGTGAAATTGCACAAATCGAGGGGGCGACACAACCGAGAATTCATAATTCTATTGTACAAATTGAACAAAAATTAAAAAAATCACTGAATGACAGGGATAAAAACGGCTCGAAAATGGTAGTGAGTGAAAGGCTTAGATGTTATGAGTCTTATTTCAAGAAAGCCACTGAGGATTTGGAGAATAGGAAGAAGAAAAAGTTCTCCGGTGAGTAATCACAAAACAGGTGGTTGTAGCATTACCTTTCAGCTCTTTGAAAACTGAATAACATCGTATAATTTACTTTCCTCTTGCAGCCCTGCGGGGCAAGCGGGAAAAAGAATACGCCACGATGTCATTGGTCTTGAACAGTTTACAGCCAGCGGAACATTGAAGTAATTGACAAGAGAGCGCTATGAGCTGAACCTTAGAGATCATACCGGCGGAGCGAGTAATATTCTTTTGAAATAATGGGCGGCTACCATTAGCGCGATGACAGGCAAGAGGGATAATGATACTTCCGTTCTGACGCGAAAGCGTAACGGCTGCACCACAGGAATGGGCAGAGGGTCGTCCCCCTATGAGAAAGTTCAGCAAACTTCCGGATTATACGTTTCCCTCGTTCGGGGTGTCGTGGACAAATAGAACGTATATGCAGGAGACAAGTGCTGCTGTAATGACAGCACTTGTTTACATAGGGTTTTCTCTATGAATACATTGCAAAGGACTGATACAATGTTTCGGGTCAATAGAGGAGAAGTCTATCTCACGTTTTTGAACGGAGAAGGCAGCGAGCAGAGAGGCGCACGTCCCGCGCTGATCGTTCAGAATAATGTCGGCAATCGTCACAGCCCTACTACCATAATAGTACCGCTGACAACATCTGTTAAAAAGTGCGAGCTGCCCGTTCACGTTACTGTTCAAAACACCAATCTTTTCAAGGAGTCAATTGTGCTGTGTGAACAGATACAGGTAATTGACAAAAGCAAGTTGGTCAAGCCCATTTGCAGGCTGACAGATGATGAAATGGCAGAGGTCAACAAAGCTCTCGCGGTAAGCGTGGGTGATTATGAGCTGCCGGACAAAAGGTAAATATGGAGGAAACATAATATGGAAACCAATATGCAGATTTTTGAGAACGCACATTTCGGTAAGATCAGGACGCTCGATATTAACGGCGAGGTTTGGTTCGTTGGTAAGGATATATGCCTTGCTTTCGGTGATACGAACCACAATCGCAGCCTTTCAAGAGTAGATGAAGCCGATAGAAAGACAGAATACATTTCGACAAATGGAGGAAAGCAGCGCTTTACCATAATCAATGAAAGCGGTCTGTATTCCTTGCTGTTTACAATGACTCCGCGAAAAGCTCACAAGGGGGTACGTTATGAGTACCCCCTTGGCGTTGAAGACCGAGTTAATCAGCTTCGTGAGTTCAAAAGGTGGGTCACTTCTGAGGTTTTACCGTCAATCAGGAAACACGGCGCTTATATCACAGACGAACTCCTTGAAGAGATCGCCGCAAACAAGAAAGCAGCTGAGAAGCTCTTCCGTGACCTGAAAGCCGAGAAGAAAAAGAATCGTGATCTGAAAGAACTGCTCGACGTAAGTGAGCCTAAGTGTGATTTTTACGACAAGGTTTTGCAGGCGCAGGGGTTAATACCGATGACGGCAATATCAAAAGATTACGGAATGTCCGCTACAAGAATGAATGCAATGCTTTATGCTTTTGGTGTTCAGTACAAGATGCACTCCGGTCCGTGGGTACTTTATGCTCCGTATCAGGATTTGGGATATACCAAAACAATAACTATCTTCCCGCGATATGACCGTGAAAATCCGATACTCGTTATGTATTGGACTCACGCCGGAAGAGAGTTTCTTTACCGGTTCCTGAAGGAGCGCGATATTCTGCCGGTATCGGAAACGACTGATAATAACAACTGAAAGGATACTTAAAGCTATGAAAACAGATATTTATGAGATCACGGTAACTCCGCTGAATCCTTCGGCGGCTGCGGAAAAGGCTTTGAAGGAATACAGCGAACAACTCAACAAAGCCTGCGAGATCGAACAGGCGTTCTACTTCAAGTACGGTTCATTTATGCCGGACGATCTATTTCAGAAGATAGTTGAGATAATAACAAGATAAGCAATACGCAAAGTGCCGCAGGCGAATACCAACGCTTGCGGCACAGTTATATAAGGGTATGAAAGGAAATACATAAAATGAGCAGAGCAAAGTTTTTAGCAGTAAAATACGCAAAGTACGATATAGGCAGGGTCACAAGCTATGACAAGGCGTTAGAGATAACGTGCAAGATAGAGAAGATCTTCTTCAAGCTCCACGGCGAGCTTATGCCGAATGAGCTTTTCAACGAGGTCTTTGATTTGATATATGCAGGATAATAAATACAGTACATAAAGGAGCAGTTATTATGAGTACCAAAGAGAAAAATGAGATAATCTCGCAGATATTTATGCTTCTGAGCAAGCTCGTTGAGTATGATGCCACCAATGGAGCGAGTGCAATAACCGGGGTTCCTGTTTTGGTTCCAGAAGCTGAGCCTGTGACTCAGCCGGCAGAACAGAATAGCACTGGTCGCGATGAGCCGATGGAGATGCTCACAATCAAAGAATGCACTGAGCTTGTAAAAGGTCTGTCGAGCAATACAATCAGGAAGCTTATAGCTCGCGGCGAGTTGGATTATGTAAGAGCCGGCTGTGGTAATAATGGAAAAATACTCATTTCCAAAGCCAATCTTATAGCTTTGTTCTCCAAAAAGGGAGATAAGGCATAAAAGATCACAAAAAATCAGACTTGACAATGAAAACTGCCCGCAAGCTCTTGACTTTAAAGCGCGAAAGCTGTATAATATGGGTAGTGAGTAGTCATTGTCTGAATATTGGAGGAATTCAGATATGGCAAATATTAGAAAACGCGGCAATTCATATCAGATTAGGGTTAGCTGCGGTTTAGACACAAAAGGTAATCAGGTTTTTAAGACAAAGACTTGGAAGCCTGACCCCTCTATGACGCCCAAACAGGCAGAAAAAGAAGCAAACAGACAAGCCGTACTCTTTGAAGACGAATGTATGAAAGGCTATACTGTGACGAGTGTCAAGTTTGAAGTGTTGGCAGAACGTTGGTTTGAAGAATATGGAAAGCTCAACCTTCGTAAGACTACATACGAACGTATGAAGCAGCTCTCAAAGAGAATATACCCTGCGATTGGGTATATTAAGGTTGACAAGCTGACAAGCCGGCAGATACAGCAGTTTATATCCGATCTTGCTCTCAACGGCAAGAATTTACAGACGGGTAAACCGCTGTCCCGTAAGACGGTAGTACACCATTTCAGCTTTATTTCCGATGTTCTGTCCTATGCAGTCAGAATGGAGATGATCCACGAAAACCCTTGCTGCCGTGTTATAGTACCCAAGGGCGAGAAGAAAGAGAAGGAAATCTATACCCTCGATGAGGTCAGAAAGCTGTTCTCTATTGTTGAAACAGCTCCGATGAAGTATAGGACATTCTTTATACTTTCCGTGTACAGCGGATTCCGCAGGGGCGAGATGTTAGGGCTTGAGTGGAAAGATGTTGACTTTGACAACAATGTAATAAGTGTACGGAGAACTTCCAATTACACAAAAGCAGACGGTTACTTTACCGATACGACAAAAACCAAGAAGTCACAGCGTTCTATGAAGTTTCCTGATCTTGTAATGGACTTGCTTTCAGATTGGAAATCCGAGCAGGAGCAGCAGGCAATACTTATGGGAAGCAAGTGGGTCAACACTGACAGGCTGTTTACAAAGGACAATGGAGAACCGATGTTTCCGACTATGCCGTATAAATGGCTCGAAAAGCTCTGTGAAAGGAACGAGTTACCGTTTTACGGCATTCACAGCATTCGTCATTTTTACGCAAGCTCTTTAATCAACGCCAATGTCGATGTAGCTACGGTCTCTAATGCATTAGGACATAGCGCTATTTCTACGACAACCGGCATTTATCTCCATGCTTTTCAGGAAGCAAACGCAAGAGCAAGCGAGGCTATCGCCTCGGTACTCAACTTTGGTCCGAAAAAAGAAGATACGGCAAAAGGCAATAGGGAAGATATAGCAAGTTAGAACAAGCAAAAACGAGGTTTTTATGGACAAAATACCCCGGGTATGGACAGGTATGGACAAACTATGGACAAAGCCCCTTTTACCGAGAAATAAGAAATCCGCAGAGCCGCTCTACAAGCGGTCCCACGGACTCTAAACGGTGGTCGAGGTGACGGGACTTGAACCCACGGCCTCTGCGTCCCGAACGCAGCGCTCTACCAAACTGAGCCACACCTCGATATCTCTGGTGCGGATGACGGGACTTGAACCCACACGACATTGCTGCCACTGGCACCTGAAGCCAGCGCGTCTGCCAATTCCGCCACATCCGCGTATTCCAAAGACTGTATCAAATATTATAGCACAACTTCCGGCAAAAATCAAGTGTTTTTTGAAAAAAATCCAACATTTTTTTAAAATACAGTAAAACCCGCTGTGTGAAGCTGTTTGCGGCGATCCGAATTCAGGAGATCGAGGCTTTTTTCTGTGATCCTGTTCCCAAAATGGAAGGGAACAGGCGTTTTTAATTGAGGATATTCTGAGCCGTAAAGCTAAAGTTCTTGACAAAAGGGGTTATTTGGAATATAATATACACTATAGTATTATGTCTTGAAACAGAAAGGAAGCAAAACCAAGCCATGTCAAAAGAATTCGTAACAAGATTTGCACCGAGCCCCACGGGATTTATGCACATAGGCAACCTTCGCACTGCGCTGTATGCGTTCCTGCTTGCGAGAGCCAATAACGGAAAATTCATACTCCGTATCGAGGACACAGATCAGGAGCGTCTTGTCGAGGGCGCTGTCGATGTGATATACAGCACGCTTGAAATGACGGGAATGACTCACGATGAAGGACCCGATATAGGTGGTCCCAACGGTCCGTATGTGCAGAGCGAGCGCAAGGATATATATATGAAGTACGCAAAGGAGCTCGTCGAAAAGGGCGGAGCATACTACTGTTTCTGCTCCAAGGAGCGTCTTGAAAAGCTGCACGAGGACGGTGATCTCGGAGCCGGATACGACCGTCACTGCCGCAATCTGCCGAAAGAAGAGGTCGAAAAGAACCTTGCAGCGGGAATGCCCTTTGTTATCCGTCAGAAAATGCCGCTTGAGGGCAGCACCGGCTATGACGACAGTGTTTTCGGGCATATCGAAATCGAGAATGCCGAGATGCAGGATCAGATACTCATAAAGGCGGACGGCTTCCCGACATACAATTTCTGCCACGTTATAGACGATCATCTTATGGGAGTCACCCATGTTGTACGCGGCAGCGAATACCTCACATCCACACCTAAATATGTTCTGCTCTATGACGCGTTCGGCTGGGAAAGACCGGTTTACTGCCACCTCCCGCTGCTCATGGGTAAGGATGCTGACGGCAATGTAAGCAAACTCTCCAAGCGCCACGGTTCGGTCAGCTTCCAGGAGCTTGTGAAGAACGGCTATCTCCCGCAGGCTATCATCAACTATATGGCATTTACAGGCTGGTGTCCGAAAGACACGAACGAGGAATTCTTCACCATAGACGAGCTTACAAAGGTGTTCTCGATAGACGGAATAAGCAAATCCCCGGCGGTGTTCGATTACGAGAAGCTGCTGTGGTTCAATAACCATTATATCAAGGAGATGCCGCTGGACGAGTTCATGGCAAAGGCAAAGCCGTATTACAGCGAGGAATATGCCGCATTTGCAGACAATGAAAAGCTGGCAAAGCTGATACAGACGCGTATCTCGGTATTCCCGGAAGTGAATGAAAAGGCGGAGTTTGTAAAGGGTCTGCCGGATTACGACACGGAGCTTTTCGTGAACAAGAAGAATAAGACGACAATCGAGCAGTGCGCGGATATCATCGAATACTCTCTGCCGAAACTGAAAGATGTTTCCGACTGGAGCAACGATACGCTGTTTGAGCTGCTCAAGGGTATAGCCGAAGAAAAGGGTGTAAAAGCCGGTGCAGTTATGTGGGCAATACGCATCGGTGTTTCCGGTCTTGCGGTAACTCCCGGCGGTGCTACAGAGCTTATGGAGATACTCGGAAAGGACGAGAGCATCAAGCGTCTTGAAACGAGCCTTGAGAAAATCAGGAATTAAGGATTCTGGTGCCGCTTGTGCGAGGATCTATCTTCCTCTGCAGTCGGCGGGGGATAATACGAAACAAATAAAGATATTCGGAGGAACAACAGAATGGGTAAGGACAACAACAATTTCGTCCCGCACGAGATACCGCGTCCGGAGTGGCCGAAGCGCGCTATAATCACCGGCGGTATGCCTTACGGCAACAAAACGCTGCACTTCGGACACGTCGGCGGTGTATTCGTGTTTGCGGACGTTTACGCGCGTTTCCTGCGTGACCGTATCGGCAAGGACAATGTTATATTTGTTTCCGGTACGGACTGCTACGGCTCGCCTATCGCAGAGGGTTACCGCAAGCTCGTTGAATCTGAAGGTTTCAGCGGCGATATACGCGATTATGTCCGCCGCAATCATGAGGCGCAGAAAAAGACACTGGGCGATTATATGATAAGCCTTGATATTTTCGGCGCTTCCGGACTCGACCGCACAGCCGAGATTCACAACGAGGAATCCGATCTGTTTATCCGTAAGCTGTACGAGAACGGACACCTCCGCAAGATCAGCACAAAGCAGTTCTACGACGAGAAAGCGGGCTGCTTCTTAAACGGCAGACAGGTAATAGGAAAATGTCCGGTTGACGGCTGCCAGTCAGAAAAGGGATACGCGGACGAGTGTGACCTTGGACATCAGTATATGCCGGAGAACCTCATCGACCCGAAGAGTACGCTCACGGGTGAGACTCCGATAATGAAGGACGTTGACAACTGGTATTTCGATCTGCCGGCGTACAATGCTCTGCTAAAGGAGTACGTTGCCCGCATACAGAAACAGAAGAACATCAGACCTCTCGTTCACAAGACGATAGCGGAGTTTTTGCAGGACCCGGTTATCCACATCAAGAACGAGCTGCTGGATAAGTACAGCGAAGTCAAGGACAAAATGCCGGAGCATGAGTTCATTGAGGAAAAGAAAAAGCCATCGTTCACGATAAAGTTCGCAGAGCTCGACGAGATGAACAAAGCCTGCGAAGTGCTTTCCGCAAACGGTATCAGATTCCGTACCGGAAAGACTCTCGTTCCGTTCCGTCTTACAGGCAATATCGAATGGGGAGTACCCGCTCCTGTGCTCGAAGGCGAAGAGCCGCTTACAGTATGGGTATGGCCCGAGTCTTTGTGGGCTCCGATCTCGTTCACAAAAGCGGCACTTGAGCAGAAGGGCAGGAGCATGGACGAATGGCGCGACTTCTGGTGCAGCAGGGACGCGCAGGTATATCAGTTCATCGGAGCCGATAACATTTACTTTTACGGTGTAGCCGAAATGGGAATGTTCATGGCGCTGCAGGGGAAGGACGGCAATGTTTCCGACCCGCCCGACGGTGAGATGCAGCTCCCGGTGCTCTGCGCAAACAATCATATTCTGTTCCTTAACGCCAAGGCTTCGAGTTCCGGCAAGATAAGACCTCCCATGGCGGACGAGCTGCTCGATTACTACACTCCGGAGCAGCTTCGTATGCACTTCCTCGGACTTGGTCTCGGTCAGCGCAGTGTCAGCTTCAACCCGAAGCCCCTCGACCCGACTATCGAACCCGGCAGTCCCGAAGCGGAGCAGCCCGATCCTGTTGTAAAGGACGGTTTCCTGCTGTCGAACGTATTCAACCGCATAATCCGTACCTGTATATACACCACACAGAAGTATTACGACGGTGTGATGCCTGTCGGTGAGATCGAGGAGCAGGTGCTTGCGGACGCAAAGAAAGCTGTACTCGACTACGAGCGTTTCATGTACAGATTTGAGTTCCACCAGGCAACCTACGTTCTTGACAGCTATATCCGCAAGGCAAGCAAGTATATGGCGAAGAACCTCGGAGATGCGGATAAGAACGAAGATGATGCTCTGCGCAGAAAGACGCTGATAAACGTATTCCATATGATACGCACAGCTGCCGTACTGCTTCATCCGATGGCTCCCAAGGGTACGGAGATGATACTTGAATATATGCAGCTCGGTGAGGATTTCTGGAGCTGGGACAAGATATTCGACCCGATCTCAGCGTTTACAGGCGGTTCCGATCATAAGCTGAAATTCCTGGAGCCCCGCGTTGACTTCTTCACACGTCACCCCTCACAGTTTGCTTCGGACAGCGAAGATAACGAATGACAGCTGAAAAAGGCTCTGTATTGCCGCGAAAAGCAATACAGAGCCTTTTATGATGCTATGAATCCGGCGGCAGTGCATACCGGGTCACTTTATTTTCAGAAACTGAACGAATCCTGACAGTCTGAATACTTCCATTACATCGCTGTTTACATTGCAAACCGTAAACGAGCCGCCGATATCCAGCATTTCCTGATCGATGTAGAGCATCACACGCAGTCCTGCTGATGAGATGTATGTTACTCCTGCCATATCTATAACGACATCGTTCACACCGTCTTTATTTGCAACATATGCTTTTTCCAGGTCTGTGGAGGAAAGCGTATTCAGATCTCCTTCTACTATCAGTTTCAGGCTGCTGTTGTCTTTTTCTGCTGTTACTGTCATTTTTATCACCCTCGCATTATATTTGATTCAGTGCCTGTTCGGTAATTAGTAATAACAAATATATTATATAGTAAAAATGCCTATTTGTCAAGCGGAAAATGGATAAAATGTTGTATGAAAAGTATAGTGCCGGAAGTAGGGAACCGCTTTAAAAACTATACAGCCCGAAAACGGTATTGATGCCGCTTTCGGGCTGCTGTTTATCAATTTCTGCGTCAGTCAGACTATCAGTTTTTCGAGCGTCCGCAGCAGTTCGGCTGCATCTGCGGGCTTTGAGAAGTGTGCGTTTATTCCGGCGCTTGCCGTTCTGTGTGCGTCGTATTCCACGTCATTTGCGGTAAGAGCTATTATCGGTATGCCTGCCGCGTCCTCACGTGGCATTGATCTGATTATCCTTGTCGCTTCCATACCGTCCATTATCGGCATAGGTCGGAATGAGCTTGACATCAAGGAATGTGTCCGCTTTGCGGATTTCGGAACAACAACTGCCATAAGGCAGTTGTTGAGGACACATTATTTACAAATGTTTCTGTTAGTGGTATAATCATATTGGTTGTTATGTGTCTGATGAAGTCATTTGCACCGGGAAGAGATATGCACGCAGAGCTGAAAGACCTGTGCAGATACCCGTCCGGGATGATAGCCATTATACAATATGTGAGGTAACAGCATGGAACATGAAAGAATAATCCACATCTACGACTACCTTTGCCGCAACACCGACGAGGAGCATAGCGCGTCCTGCAGGGATATACAGGATTACCTCGCAAAGACCGCGAATCTGACCGGGGTCTCGCCGCTTACGATACGGCGCGACATTGACAGGCTATGCGCTGCTGGGAACGATATCCGCAGGATAAACGGGCCGCATAACACCGCGCTTTACTGCCTTATAGACAAGGGTTTCACGTTCAACGAGATACGCTTTATGGTGGATTCTATATCGATCAACAAATTCCTTTCCGCGGAGCAGAAAAAGAAGCTGATACACAAATTCGAGGGTATGTGCACCGACGCGGAGATGAGAAATCTTATCAGCCGCATATCGCTGAACAGCACTGCCGTACCGTCGCTTGACCTGCTCGAAAATCTCGACAAGATCCACCGTATGATCTCCGAACGCCTTAAGATCAATTTCAAGTACGGCAAATTCGACACGAAAAAGCAGATGAATTACTACGACAAGAGCCGCGAGATGATACCCGTGCGTGTTGTCTATTTCGACGAGCATTTCTATCTGCGCTGCTTCAATGAAGAAAACGGGCAGTTCCGCACTTACCGTATCGACCGTATGAAAGACATCACCGCAGGGAAGAAGAGCCGCAGAAAAGTTCCCGAGGATAAGAAGTACGACGGATTTGTCGTGGATATGTTCGCTCCCGACCGGTTCGAGTATGTAACTATGCGCGTCAGACGGTATCTGCTTGACGAGATGCTCGAACAGCTCGGCGAGTACGGGTCGTTCAGGGACGATCCCGACAATGCCGACAGCGTTCTCGTCCGCGCAAAGGCAGGGATCAATGACAGGTTTTATCTGTGGGTGCTGAAATACGGTGAAAGCGTTGAGATAACCGCGCCTGCCGACATACGAAAAGAATTTGCGGAAAAACTTATAAAAATTTCTGAAATGTACTCAGTCTGATAACTTTTGAAAGACTGATGCGCTATAATGTAATGCGTCCTCAACAACTGCCTTATGGCAGTTGTTGTTCCTAAATCCGCAATGCGGATTTAGGAAAGCCTTGATGTCAAGCTCATTCCGACCTACGGTCGGACAAAAGTGCAAGAAAAATTTGATTATTCTGGAATTTTCCTTGCACTTGAAGCCTGTTCACGATTGATGAGCAGACATTAATGTAGTTACGGAAGAAAAAGCTGTGCTGTTCTGTTTCTGAAAGGAGTGCATGGTATGAGTAAGTCAGATATCAGGCTCATAATAAAGGTTTTTCTGATCTCTTTTGCAGTGATTGCCGTTGTATACGGAGGATTTTATCTGATAAGCAGAGTATATGTTCAGAGTATAAAAGACCAGAAATATTACACTGCTCAGAGCAATTACAATTCCGCTGTGCAGCTCATTCAGGACGGGGATTACAAAGGTGCCGCCGAAATACTCGGAAAAACAGGACAAAAAGAGTTTGAAGACAGCGACAAACTGAGACAATATGCATGGGCGCTTTATTATTATTATGATACCAAAAACTATTCAGAGGCGTACCTTCATCTTGAAAAGTGCATTGATACCATAAGACAGCACACGGAGTTTCCTTCTCCCGACAAGTTGATGGAGGAGATAAAACCGCTTGCGGATAAACAAAGAGAAGACACTCTGAAAGAAATTGAGGAAAAGAACAGAAAAATAGCCGAACAGAATGCCAAAAAGCAGGAAACGACAGCGTCAAGGAAGTATTACCCGTACAGTCCGGACGACGAATATGATGTCAGCGATTATTACAGCGCCGAGGATTTCTACGATGACCACTATGACGATTTCTTTGACTACTACGATGCCGAGGATTATTACAACGACCACGGAGGATTCTGAAAAACAATGCGCACAAAGACCGTTCAGTGTCTTTGTGCGCATTTGTTTTGCCGCCGCTTAGTCCGCGTTCGGCAGCGGCTCTATGAGAATAGGCGTTCCGGTCAGTTGCCGGAACGGTTTATCACCTTTTCCGTCACAAGATCGGTCAGTGCGTTTTCCGTGACCTTTTCCGGCTCACCGTCCGGGGCTATCCATTCATCTATCTCTGACTCCGGCAGTATCACCGGCATTCTGTCGTGTATCGTGCTTACAGCTTCACAGGGTTTTCTGGTGAGTACAACAAATGCGGGATATCTGAACCCGTTTATCTCTTCCATCTGATACAGCCCCGCGAGCCATGTTATCTCCGCATCTCTCGGCTGTATCGCGTACTTTTCGCCGGTCTTTTTTCTGCCGTTCGGGAGGTCATAGTGCTGCCACTCGAAGTACCACGATGCCGGAATTATGCAGCGGCGGCGGTACCACGAATCGCGGAATGTCGGCTTCTCGGCGGCGGTCTCGATGCGCGCGTTCACGACCGGCTGTTTCAGACCCGGAACATGAAAACCCCACTGCATCGGGAAAACGGTGCGACGCCCGTTCTTGTCGGGAGCTATGACTGCCGCGATATCGGTGGGTCTTATCTCACCGCTCATGGAAAGCGGACGCGACAGGTTTATCATCATCTGCTGCGCGAACGAAACCTGCTTTGCGGCGGTAATTATCGGTTTCAGCTCTTTGTCAATGTCGGCGTAAAATCTGGTACACATATCATTCCTCGAATATTTTCAGCGTGATAAACAACATTCTGATACCCATAAAAGTCCGCATAAGATCGCGGTATTCCTTGTTTCTCACACGCCCGTTTATACTCATAAGATCAAAGATTACATTTGCTTCCTGCATCTTCTGACCCGTATGTATGAAACCGGCGTTTACATAAAAGTGCAGTCTCCTGACCCGCTGGTCATAGTTGCCGTATTTTTCATCGATCTCTTCTATCGCGAGGAACAGCCTCCTGCCTTTGTAGTATTCCTGCGCGGATCTGAGTATCGCTGTCCCGCAGCCTTTTCCGCGCATATTATCATCTACTGCGAAATAAAAAACATAGCTAAGGTCAAGACGGTTCACGACATAGAGGAAACCTACCCACTCGTCACCGTCGCGGCAGCTGAAAAAGTCCACATTTTTCTTTTGCGCACCGCGCAGAAGAATGAAGAAAGGTGCGCGTTCATCTGCGGGAAAAGCGGTATTGTAGAGTCGTTTGATCTTTTCAATATCGCTCTTGTCATTCTTTATATCAACAAAACGGATATTCATTCCGTGATCTCCTTTATTTCAAGTATATCAGAGAAAACTATCTTCTCCCCGCCGACGGTGATCATCCGTCTGACTGTATCAATACCGTTCAGCACGCCTTTGGTTTCGGCATACTGTCCGCGGCAGCCGTAAGCGTCATTCTCCTTGTCTGTGCATGGTACGAAATGCGTCACGCTGACAGTCACATTGTTCTCGCGGGCGGAACTGCCGTTGTGAACAAGCTCCAGCAGACCTGCTATTCTGCTGTCAAGCTCGGCGCATTCGTCCTCGGAAAGCTCAATCCGTTCGCAGTACAGCTCGTCCTTCGCTTCGACGGCTTCACTAAAGCCTTTGAGAGCGTCGAACGGGCTGAATATTTTTGCCCGCTTGCCGTGCGGCATTGCCGGGTGCCTGACCGCGAAGCTGTCGCTGACAGCGTGAAAGGGTCTGCCGTGCCTCAGCACATCGGTGTATTTGAAATTATCGGGGACTGCCATATATCCGAGCATTTCCGTTCTCCTTTCCGCAAAACCGGCGCGGAAAAGAACAGACCGGCTATGCGCGGTGTCCGCCGATCTGGGTATTCCGCTCTTTTGTTGTCGCGCCCTGCAGATAGTTCATTCCGTGCAGAACGGCATTCTTGCCGAACTTTGCGCGGACGCTCTGCATAGCCGCCTGCAATTGCTTTTCTTTATTCATTTTGTCGTAATCCGTAAAAAAGTCGAGCTGATAAAAGCCTTCGTCGGGGACCACATCTGCCGCGCAGATACCGAGCTTCCGGAACAGAAGTCTGTTGTCTGTCTTTCTTTCGATGTCCGGCATTATGACTTCGGTGATGAATTTCGATAAATTCGTTCGTTCCAATGTCACAGCCGTTCCCGTCGCGTGCTTCGGGTGAAGTCTGCCGTAGAAATCCACACATACAGCGCCGTTATACTCCGGACAGTATTCCAGCGATTTCCAGTCGTAGCTTACCCACCAGACGAAAGTTCGGGCAATAACGTTTTTCTCAAACATCTCGGTCGCAAGCACATCGATCATCTCGCGGAAAACGAGGTGCGCCTCGTCGTACTTGTACGGGCGCGGAAGCACCTGGCTGTGTGACAGGGAATGTCCGTCCGTGCGATAAGTCTTGATGTCGTGCATCGTGACCGGTTCGATGCCCCATGCGTGGTCTATCATGATCTCGCCGTCTATGCCGAATTCCTTGTAGAACCATTCCTCGTTCGTTATTGAATACCGCGCCACATCTCCCATTGTGTGCATCCCGTTTTTCTCAAGCCGCGCGGATTTTCCCATTCCGACCTGCCAGAAGTCGGTCAGCGGCGTGTGATCCCAGAGCAGGTATTTGTAGCTGTCCTCGTTGAGTTCCGCTATACGCACGCCGTCCTTGTCGGGCTTTGCTTTTTTCGCCACGATGTCCATTGCGACCTTTGCGAGATACATATTCGTGCCGATGCCGACAGTAGCCGTTATCCCCGTGGCTGCCAGGACTTCCCGCAGCATAGTCATTGCCATGATATGAGCGGGGTGTCTGCCGGTTCGTTCGGCTTCTTCTTGGTATCGGTGCAGATATTTCGTGCAGTCCACAAAGCTCTCGTCGATGCTGTAAACGTGAATATCCTCGGGCGCGGCATAATGCAGAAGTATCGAGTATATCTGCGCCGAAACACGCTCATATTCAGCCATTCGCGGCGTTGCAATGATGAAATCCACGATGCGGCGGGTGCGTATCTCATAGTCCGCGATCTTCTGTTTCGCTTCAAACAGTCGGGGTCTGCCGGGAACGCCCATTGCTTTCAGTGCGGGAGACACCGCAAGACATATCGTCTGATCAGAGCGCGTCGGGTCGGCAACGAGGAGCTTCGCCGTCAGCGGATCAAGCCCTCTTGCGACACATTCGACACTCGCGTAGAACGACTTCATGTCGATAGCGATATATGCACGGTTTTCAGAATCCTTCTCCATATTGAACATCCATATTCCGCATAAAATCCGGGCTTGCGGACTTCGGCGCGAGCAGATCGTAGCCTTTGTGCTCCATAAGCTGCAGCTTCATATCGACAAGCTCTGCGGGAACATACAACTTTGAAGCGATATCAAAATATGTCCTGCTTTCCTCTATGGCTTCAAGAACATCGTTATCCGGCAGAAGTAGCTCGGCGGCGAAGAAATTCGCTTCTTTTTCGCAGTCATCTGCCTCGTTGAAATAGCCGACATCGAGGAACCCGCGCTCGCCGATATCCGTATGAAGCACCGCGTGACCAAGCTCATGCGCGGTTATTATGCGCCGGAATGTATCGGTAAGCTCGCTGTTTACGGTTATCACACTGATACCAAGTCTTCGGATAAAGAAACCCTTGCACGCCTGTTTTGCCGCGCCCATAGGCTCGTATTCGAGGATAATGCCAAGATCACGGCAGAGCCTTCCGGGGTCGCTCTCGTCGCATTCATCTATGATCCCGCGCACTTTGTCTATGATAAGATCAAAGTTCAAGGTCATTCCTCCCCGCCGCGCTTTGCGGATTCCTCACGGCATCTTATATAAGCCTTGTTCATGGCTTTAAGGAATTTGTCCTTTTCTTCCTGCGGCAGCTTTCCGCCGGCGAAGAACGCCGTAGCCGCAGAAAACAGCTCGGACATATCCTTTGCGGCTTTTCTGCCGTATTTCTTCTTTATGTCATTGACGTAGCTTTCTTCGAGCGACGTTATCTGCGGCAGCTCGGCACTGTCGTCGGCAAGTATATCCGGATCTATCTTAAAATACTCTGCGATGCGGTCAAGGATCCTGCGCTGCGGTGCCACCTCGCCGAGCTCATACTTGATGATTGAGCGTCTTGTTATGCCGAGCTCGGCCGCAAGCTGATCCTGCGTAAGCTCGTTTTCTTCTCTTAACTGTCTTATTTTATCCGCAAATGTCATAGAAATACCGCCTTTCGCTGATTCACTGTTCTGTGAATATATTATAACCGATATTTTCGTGTTTGTCAATAGTTTTTGCAAAATTAATTCACGGATGTGTGAATTGATTGTGCGAACCGGGTCTTATGCCGGTTACGGTGAGATAAGCAGGGAAGGGGAGATCATCAGGCATCATGCTTGGACAATTCCCGATATAGAATCATAAAAACAGGATCGCTGCGCTGTAATAGGGATATATTACATACAAAAGACCGCCGGGTATTACCTCGGCGGCCTTTAAAGTTATATAGCCTTTATTATCAGTAGATCCTCCAGATATCCTTTGCGTAGTCGGTAACTGCACGGTCGGCGGAGAAGATGCCTGCACCTGCGATATTGGCGAGAGACATCTTGTTCCACTTGAGGATATCTCTGTATGTCTCGCTTGCCTTTGCCTGAGTTCCGCGGTAGCTGTCGAAGTCTGCAAGGCACATATACTGATCGACATATCTGATCGCGTTTGCGACTTCATCAAAGGTAGCACCGTTGAATCCGCGGTACATAGCGTCGATAGCGCCTCTGATGATATCGTTTCTGTCGTAGTAGCCGTCCGGCGAATATCCGTTGGACTTCATTACGCCTACTTCGGGAGTGGACATACCGAAGATGAAGATATTGTCGTCGCCTACCTGCTCGTGTATTTCAACGTTCGCACCGTCGTAGGTTCCCATGGTGATCGCGCCGTTGAGCATCAGCTTCATATTACCCGTACCGCTCGCTTCAGTACCCGCGAGGGATATCTGTTCGGATATTTCGGCAGCCGGCATAAGAATCTCCGAAAGAGTAACGCGGTAGTCTTCAAGGAAGATAACGCTCAGCTTCTGGTTCAGCTTCGGATCTTTTTTGAGCTCCTCGCCGATGCACCATATCAGCTTGATTATCTGCTTTGCCATATAGTATCCGGGAGCAGCCTTTGAAGCGAAGATATAGGTCTTTGGCTGGAAGTCCGCATCGGGATTGCTGCGCAGATAGTTGAAATCAGCGATGATGTTCAGGGCGTTGAGCTGCTGACGCTTGTATTCGTGCAGACGCTTTACCTGTACATCGAAGATGCTGTCGGGATTGAGCTTCGTGCCTGTGGAAGAGAGGACATACTTTGCAAAGTCCTCCTTGTTCGCGCGTTTGATGTCCGCGAGCTTTTTCAGCACCTCGCTGTCGTTCTCGAAGGCTCTGAACTTCTTCAGCTCGCCGCCGTCCTTCTTGAAACCGTCACCGATGCATTCGGAGAGCAGCTTTGTGAGGCGCGGGTTGGACTGAAGCAGCCAGCGGCGGTACGCGATACCGTTCGTTACATTGGTGAACTTGTAAGGCGTGAGCTCATACTCGTCGTGGAAAACGCTGTCCTTGATGATCTGGCTGTGCAGCTTGGAAACGCCGTTTACGGAGTGCGAAGCCGCAACGCACAGTGTAGCCATTTTGATCTTGTTATTCTGGAAGATCGACATATTCTCGACTTTCTCGTAGGGAAGAGTCTCGGAGAGCTTCTCACAGTAGCGTCTGTTGATCTCGCAGATTATCGAATAGATTCTCGGCAGTATTCTCTCAATGAGGTTCTGATCCCACTTTTCGAGAGCTTCCGCCATAACGGTATGGTTCGTGTAAGCGAATGTCTTGCACACGATATCCCACGACTTGGTCCAGTCATATCCGCAGTCGTCGAGAAGTATTCTCATAAGCTCCGGTACCGCGAGAGTCGGGTGAGTGTCGTTGATGTGGATAGCTACCTTATCCGGCAGATTCTCAAGCGTGCCGTAAACATTCATGTGTCTCATTACGATATCGCCTATCGAAGCCGCGCACATGAAGTACTGCTGACGCAGACGCAGAGCCTTGCCTTCAAGGTGATTGTCGTTCGGGTAGAGCACCTTTGTGAGGGAGTGGGCGATATTGTTTGCGCCGAGTGCTGTTGTGTAGTCACCGGAGTTGAACGCGCTCATGTCGAAGGACATACTCTTGGCGTCCCACAGACGCAGCTTGGAAACACCCTCGCTGTCATATCCAGAAACATACATATCATAAGGCACCGCGAGAACGGTGTTGTAGTTTACATGGGAAATATGGTGATAGTCATTGTCCCAGTATTCGCGTACTTCGCCGTCGAAATGCACCTCGACAGCCTGATCCTCAACGGGTATCAGCCATGCACCGCCGCCCGGGAGCCAGTTGTCGGGAAGCTCTGTCTGCCAGCCGTCAATTATCTTCTGCTTGAATATACCGTACTCATAGAGCAGGGAATAGCCGGTCGCGGGATAAGCGCAGGTAGCCATACCGTCCATGTAGCAGGCTGCAAGACGGCCGAGACCGCCGTTTCCGAGACCCGCATCGGGTTCCTCGTCATAAATGGCTTCGGGCT
Organism: uncultured Ruminococcus sp.; assembly: GCA_902780695.1. GTDB lineage: Bacteria > Bacillota > Clostridia > Oscillospirales > Ruminococcaceae > Ruminiclostridium_E. The sequence continues at coordinate 23,356 of CACZGM010000032.1, forward strand.
TTATCTTGTATTCGTCTTTAAGGATCTTCTCGACCGTTTCATTGAGTCCGATGTTGTAGAGCGAAGTCTTGAGCGAGCGTCCCATAAGGAACTCCATAGAGATGTAATATACCTGTTTCTTACCGACGGAGTTGCACTTTGTCATAAACAAGTGGCGCTTTTCACGCAGATGTTCAACAACGATCTTCGAGAGAGCCTTGTATATCTGTGTGCTTGTTGCCTCTGCCGGTCCTATTCTGAAATCGAGTTCGAGCGTATCCTTCAGCTTTTTGCTGAGCTGCTCGGGTGTATAAGGTGATGTCATATCATTACCTGTCCCTTCCTGTTAGTGGGCATAATATGCCGTAACTATCACATACATATGAATTATACCACATTTTACGCGTGATTTCAACAGTTTTTCGATATTACTGCGTATTTTCAGTTTTTTTGTAAAATATCTCCATAATTTAACGAGCCTTTTCGGCAACAAGAAACAAAAAATATCGTATAAAATATCGCCCGTTCGTCAATGTGCACAATACATCTGCGGCGGACAGCCTGCGCTCTGCGGCTGCCGTATCATATTGGATGCACGCCGGACAGCCATTTCTCCGATATTATAATAGTACAGCGGTATTCTGCCGCATGACTGCCGGGGTATCTTGTCATTTTCTGCGTGTCGCGAGTTTCTTTGTCTCGTTTGAGGTGAATACTACCTCCGCATAGATCGCGGCAACTATCTGGTAAAGCTCCTGCGGGATAGATTCACCGGAATTGAGCATTACGAGCAGGGCGGCGGTGCTGTCGTCGCGGTAAATCGGGACACCGTTAGCGTCTGCGATATTCACTATTCTCTGTGCGAGCTCTCCGAGACCGGATGCTACAACGACAGGAGCATAGTTCAGATTAGGGTTGTATTTTAATGCGACGGCTGCTTTCTGGCCGTAATTCTTACGCCTTGACATTAAGACCGGACCTCCTTTCGGACAGCTTGGGGAATATCTGTGTCAAGTTATGCGGCTCTTTCAGCACACCGGTACTGAAATCCGAGATCGAATACTTTGTGCCTGCCGCGATACGGTTTATCTTCTCGACCACGCCGCCCACGTTCTTTGCAAAGCTCGTCGGGTGGAGCAGGCTTACCCGCACGGTGTTGTCGTTGGCATAAACATCCACCTCAAAACGCCCGTATGTGTCAACATCAAAAGTAAGGAACAGGTGGTGGTGGCTGCCGCCGCCTTTGCCGGTGGCACCGGATTCGTCGTTGTTATCTACCCACAGCTCCCCGAAAGCACGGGTGTTTTCGATCTGCACGGGCAGGATATAGTGCGCAAGCGGTGTCATTACTCCGGGCGCGTTTATCATACTCTGGAGCAGGTTTGACGCGTTGAAGCTGTCTATGGATTTAAGAGCAGGGTGGTTGATGTTCTTCTCGACAAAATCCGTAAGTGCCTGTATTGAGCTTGATTTCTGCTGTTGCTGCTGTCTGCCCTGTACCTGCTGCTGCATCTGTCGGGTGTTCTCTTCCGGCATGAACCGCGGTTCGTCTTCGTCACGGCCGTCGTTCATGTGGTTCACAGCTTCCTCCAGGACTTCATAGACCTTGTCTTTGAGCGTGTTGTCGGGCATTGCCTCAAGAAAGCTGTTCAGAAAATCGACCATCTGTTCGGGCGTGTTTATCTGTCCGAGCTGTGCGTCCAGCGCCTGACGCACGTTGTTGTCCTCGATTATCGAATCGAGCACCGCCTTGATGGTCTCCTCCGGGCTTGCCGCACCGTTGTGGAGCATATTCACGAATCCGGTGAAGTCCATTTCATCAAGTCCGTTCTGTGCAATGTAGTCATTATTACCAAGCACGTTTGTGAGATATGACGAAATTGTACTCCCGGGTTGGTACTCATTACCTAAAATATCATTTTGGACTTGATTTTTTTGTTCATTTGTAGTATAATTATCATTAGGAATTTTCTGCCCATCCTGCATCTGTGCCTCGCCGGCCTGACGCTGACTTGGATCAGCAGCAAATTTCGGGTCGAAATCGTTGGCATAATCAACCGGTTCCTCGTCGCGGAGTTCCTTCGGAAGAAGGTCGGGATTTGCTTTGAGCAGCTTGTTGAGCAGTATCTCGAAGCTCTTTGAAAGCTCGTTGCGAAGCTCGTAGGACGGTATAAGCGTCAGAAGCTGCTGGAAATTCTCGCGGAGCATCGACGTATTCGTGTTGAATTTTGAGAGATTGTGCGTGACTATCGGCAGGAGCGTCTGTGTGTGGCTGTCGTTCAGCAGACTGTCGGACAGGCTCTGCATAAGCTCGGAGGTCTCGTCGCGCAGCTGCTGGAAATTGTACTGTGCATCGTCAGAACCCCAGCGCTCGGCAAGGCTCGTGAGCCTGCCGGAAAGTCCCCTGTTGGGAGAGAAATACTCGGCGAGGAAGCGCAGATTAGCCGATACCGCGGTGGTTATCTCCCTGCGGTTCTGTGTGAAGTTTATCGCCTTGAGCATATTGCCGATAGCTTCCTTCTGGTCGGGGTCGGCGTCCTTGGCTATCTCACGCAGCAGATCATAGAACTTGTCGCCGGAGAACATGGTGTTCTCCTTCTCCTGATCGGTCATCTCCTTCACGAGATCCTTGGCGGGGATATAAAGTGAGGCAGAGAGCTGTTCAAGCTCACCGACAAGCTCGGTATAGCCGTTGAGCTTCGCGGTGCTTAAGAGATTGGTGTCGATGATATCCTTGACGGTCTCGACGGCAAGAGTCTGGTTCTTGGAGCTGGTTATGGCAAGCGGGATCAGATCCTTCTGACCCATTGTTGTCTGAGCGTTATTGCCGGCGTTCTTCTCGTTGACAGCCTGAAGCTGCTCTTCACGCGGAGTACCGCTTACTGAGAATTGTTCGCCGCCCTGCTCGGAGTTGCGGTTGTTGAGAGCTGTGTTGCTGAATCCCTTACCTGCCGACGTCACGTCGCGGATATTGGAAATTGGCATCTCGATCATTCCTTCCCTGCTGAAATCAGCCGCATATACTTTAATAAATATATATTATCACAAAAAATCATAATTTGCAACACGGAATTATAGGAAATCAATAAATTTCATTACTATTGACGAAAATATTTGTAGCAAGTCACAAACATTGGGCAAAATGCGAAGATTTCTTCGCTATGATATAAAAGTAACTTTATATATCACAGCACGCGCCGCGCTGCAGCCGGCAATGTGCGGAAAGGCAATGGAAATTTTTATGGCTAAAGTTGAACCCGGAATGGAAGCAATGGTCGATGTTTATATCTTTGAAACAACGGCACTGCTCGAACAGCTCGACGAGATCCTTCTCAGAACGGAAAAGGCGAACGAATTTACGGAGGAAGACATAAACGAGATCTTCCGCATAATGCATACCGTAAAAGGCTCGTCCGCTATGATGGGATTTGAAAATCTCCAGGTGCTCGCCCATAAGGGAGAGGATATGTTCTTTATCATAAGAGAGAACCCCGAGAAAATGACCGATGTTGGATTCGTCTATGACCTCGTGTTCCAGATGTCTGACCTGTTCAAGGCGGAGATCGATATGATACAGAATGACGACAACTATGAGCCTACCGATTTCTCGGATATGCTCGCAAAGCTCGAAAAGGGCGCAAAGATGCTCAAGGGAGAACTTGACGGGATAATCGCCGAGGAGAGCGCCGCGGCTGCTGCGGCAGAAGCTCCGGCTGCGGTTCCGGCCGCAGATCCCGACTGCACGACCGTCAGAGTTTTCTTCGAGGACGGCTGCAAGATGGAGAATATCCGCGCGTTCATGCTTATAAATAATGTAAAGGAGTCCGTTGACGACGTTGAGATCGTCGGCTATGTGCCGGACGATATCGAGTCCAATCAGGATTCCGCAAATACTATCATAGACAACGGCTTCCTGCTGTCTTTCCGCGCTCCTGACCCGAAGACGGTGTTCTCGGCTATCGAAAACTCGCTGAACGTACAGTCCTATGAGGTCATAGAAGCGAATGCGGAACAGAAAGCCGCCGAGACCGCTCCGGCTGAGGAAGCTGCACCTGTCAAGCAGCAGACTGCCGAGGCCGGCGAGCCCGCAGCTCCGAGCGCACCCGCACCTGCCGCAGCAAAACCGGCGGAAAAGCCGAAGAGCGAGCAGAAGGCAGCTCCCGCGGCATCTTCCGGCGGCGGAAAGCAGAGCCTTATCAGCGTGAACCTCCAGAAGCTCGACCAGCTCCATGATATCGTAGGTGAGATCATCACTACCGAGTCCATGGTCATATCCAACCCCGAACTTGAGGGTCTGCGCCTTGAGAGCTTCACAAAGTCCGCGAGAGAGCTTCGCAAGCTGACCGCAGACTTACAGGATACGGTTATGTCTATAAGAATGGTACCGCTGACCGGACCGTTCCAGAAGATGAACCGTATCGTAAGAGATATGAAAGTTAAGCTCAACAAGGACGTTGAGCTCGTTATAGAGGGCGATACCACCGAGGTTGACAAGTCTATCGTCGATAATCTGAACGATCCGCTGATGCACCTTGTAAGAAACTGCATGGATCACGGCATTGAGGATACCGCAGAGGAGAGAACTGCCCATGGCAAGCCCGCCAAGGGAACGATAAAGCTCTCCGCTATGAGCTCCTCCGGTGAGGTAATCATCACGATCTCTGACGACGGACGCGGCATCGATACGGAAAAGGTAATAGCAAAGGCAGAGCGCAACGGTCTGCTGGTGAAGCCCGCTTCCGAATACAGTGAGCGCGAGATACAGAACATGATACTTCTGCCCGGTTTCTCGACAAACGACGTTGTCACCGAGTACAGCGGCAGGGGCGTAGGAATGGACGTTGTAAAATCCAACCTCAGCAAAATGGGCGGTACGCTCACCGTTGAATCCAAGAAGGGCGTAGGTACCTCCTTCATAATCAAGATACCGCTCACACTTGCGATAGTGGACGGAATGGAAATAATGGTCGGCGACGCGGAATTCACCGTGCCGATCTCTGTAATAAAGGAAAGCTTCATAGTAAAGCGTGACCAGATACTCAACGATACCAAGCGCGGCGAGATGATAATGATACGCGGCGTGTGCTACCCGATGCTCAGACTCAACGAGAAGTTCGGCCTTTATTCCGAAGTCAGCGACATCGAGGACGGCATCGTGCTTCTGATAGAATCCGAGAACAGAGGTATCTGCCTCTTCGCGGACAAGCTCATAGGAGAGCAGCAGGTCGTAGTAAAGCCTTTCCCGAAGTACCTTTCGCAGTATGACATAAAGGGTCAGGGACTTTCCGGCTGTACGATCATGGGCGACGGAAGCATCTCTCTTATCATTGACGTCAATAATCTGATAGGTACACACTAAAGGGAGGCTTTACCGATGGATATAAAAGAATTATTTGCTAAACAGGAAGAGATCAAGCGGAAAAATCTCAACGCCAAGAACGAGAAGGAGAGCGAGATCACCAAGGTCATGACCTTCTACATCGGCGATCAGGTCTACGGCATTGAGATCCCCTCTGTAATTGAGATCATCGGTGTTCCGCATATCACCGTTGTTCCCGGCATACCCTATTATATCAAGGGTATAATCAATGTACGAAGCAAGGTCGTTCCTGTAATTGATATGAGAAGCCGCTTCGGCAAGGAAGAAAAGGAATATACCGACCGCACCAACACCATAATCATCGAGGAAGCGGGAGTTTCCGTCGGTGTCATCGTCGATGAGGTCATCGGCGTTATTCCCGTGTTCCAGAAGAACATCGCCAATTCCCCCGACCGCATAGGCGTAAATGACAACAAATTCATCAAGTACCTGCTTGAAATGCCCGACGGCATCAAGCTCGTGCTCGACGTTGCAAAGCTCATCTACGACGGAGATATGTACCTTACGGACGAATAATGTTAAGGAGAAGGCTTCACCGCGAAGCCGTTTGGCAAAATGCAGGTTAAGATAAACGATACCGAGTTTAACCGCCTTGTTGGCTTTGTGCATGACAACTACGGCATCAATCTGTCGCAGAAGCGTGTCCTCATAGAGGGGAGACTCGGAAATGAGCTCAGAGCAAGAGGGTATGACGATTACAAGCCGTATCTCGATATGGTATTCTCGGATACCAGCGGAACGGAAGTAGTCAATCTTCTTAACAAGCTCACCACGAACCATACATATTTTCGCCGTGAGCCCGAGCATTACACGTTTATGAAAGATGTGTTCCTGCCGGAGATAAAGCAGAAGAACGCCGCCACAAAGACGATCTATATATGGAGCGCGGCGTGTTCGAGCGGTGAGGAGCCTTATACCAATGAGATTGAGATGATGGAGTTCTTCGGTGCGGATGCGGCAAACTGGGATACAAAGATCCTCGCTACCGATATCTCGCGCAAGGTGCTTGCGAAAGCACAGCAGGGAGTTTATCATCAGGACAGCATGAAGAATCTCGATCCGAAGGTCGTGAAGAAATACTTCATACCGCTGGAAAACAGCTGCTACCGTGTCAATGACGAGCTTAAAAAGCGCGTAGTGTTCAAGGTGTTCAATCTCATGGAGCCCATTCCGTACAGAAAGCACCCGTTTGATCTTATTTTCTGCCGCAATGTAATGATATACTTTGATTCGGACACAAAGAACGCACTTGTGAACAGGTTTTATGATGTTATCCGCCCGGGCGGATATCTGTTCATAGGTCATGCGGAGAGCATTCCGAGAGACGCTACAAAGTTTGAGTATGTCAAGCCTGCTATCTACCGCAAACCGCTGTAATGTTTGACGGCTACACCTGAATATACAGAAAAGAAAGGGTGCATGAAAATGGCAATCAGAGTTCTTACCGTCGATGATTCGATACTTTTCAGAACGGTCATAAAAACCGAATTTGCGAAGATCGACGATATTGATATTATAGATACCGCGGCAAATGCTGCGGAAGCGGAAGAAAAGATAATGCGCCTCAATCCCGATGTCGTTACAATGGACGTCGAGATGCCGGGTATGAACGGTATAGATTTTATCAGATCGTTCATTCCGAAGAAGAGAGTGCCTTTCATTGTCATAACTTCCTCGCCGACACGGGCGTTCGACGCTATCAGCGCCGGAGCCGTTGAATTTATGAAAAAGCCGCTCGTTCACAATTCCGCGGAAATGTCGTCGTTCGCTAACAAGCTCGCATCGACTATCAGATTTTCCGCAAAAGCGAACGTGCATACAATGCCGGTAAGACCTATTGCCACACCGGCTGCCATAAATCTGCCCACATCGGGAGGAAGAGCAAATACGGTCATTGCGCTCGGCGCAAGTACGGGCGGAACGGAAGCTCTTATCGAAGTCGTTAAGCGCCTTCCCGCAAACTCACCGCCTGTCGTTATCGTACAGCATATGCCGCCGGGATTTACACAGATGTACGCGGAGAGACTCGACAAGATATGCGCTATGAGTGCCAAGGAAGCACAGGACGGCGACAGACTGCGCCCGGGACTTATAATAGTCGGCGCGGGCGGATATCAGATGCGTCTCTGCAAGGACGCGAGAGGGTATTTTATCAGCAGCAAGCCGGGTCCGAAGGTTTCCGGACACTGCCCGTCCGTTGATGTGCTTTTCGAGAGCGTTTCCGAGGTCGCAGGCAATCGTGCGGTAGGTGCTATACTCACGGGCATGGGTGCCGACGGTGCGGAGGGTCTGCTTAAAATGCGCAAGCGCGGCGCTTACACTATCGGACAGGACGAGGCGACCTGCGTGGTTTACGGTATGCCGGGAGTTGCGTTCAAGCTCGGCGCGGTAATGAAGCAGCTGCCGCTTGACAAGATCGCCGATGAGATAATCGCGAAGGTAAAATGAACGAGGGTAAAGCTGAGAAAAACTCAAAGGCTGCGGCGGTCATACAGTTTATAAAATTCGGGATAGTCGGTGTTTCAAATACGCTGGTGAATTATCTTGTCTATCTGCTGTTCTTTTCGATAGGAGTTCCGTATCTTATCGCGAATGCGCTGGGATTTATCGTGAGCGTTCTGAATGCTTACTTCTGGGGCAGCAGGTTCGTTTTCAAGGAGGACAAGACCAAAGAGCGCCGTGTCTGGTGGAAAGTGCTTCTTAAGACCTACGCGTCGTATCTTCTCGGATTTTTCATTAACTCGTTCCTGCTGTGGGTATGGGTAGATGTCATAAATGTAGGGCAGTACTGCGGATTTGTCGGTGATATGATAAACGCGGTCACAGGCATTGCCGGAATACAGCCGAAGGAATTTACCGCCGGGACGCTTTCCGGCATTATAGGGCCGATAATAAACATTTTTGTTGTGGTACCAATCAATTTCGTTATAAATAAATTCTGGGCGTACCGTCAGAAAAAATTGCCGTCGGACGCTAAAGTTTCTGAAAATAATGACGATATAACAAGTGAGAGTTGACCGGAAACAAGAGGCTGAAAGGAGCTGATATTTATGATCAGTGTAGGAAGAGTAATGGAGCAGTCCGCGCAGACTTACGCGACGCAGCCCAAGTCCTCCGAGCAGGTATCCGAAAGAAAGACCAGCACCCTTGCCGCGGACAGCACGGATCAGTATGTGAAATCGGGTTCATCGTTCACGCCGGCATATACAAAGGCGACTGTTACCGACAACAGAGCGGGTACCGCGCACACAGGCACTTCTCCCGACAGTAATGCTGAAGCACAGCTTGAAAAGAGACGCGCGGACGAGGCTGCACAGAAAAAGGTCGGCAATACCGATGTTCCGAAGTACGCGAACACTATACAGGCAAAGAACGATCTGATGAAGGATATGGTACGGAATATGTTCCGCGGTCAGGTCGATAACGAGAACAGAACCGACGCTATGAAGGAGCTTGACGAGATACTCAGCTCGTTCGGTGAAGAGGAACACGAGGAAGGCTACTGGGATGCCGACAAGACCGCGTCCAGGATCCTTGACTTTGCGAAGGAGCTTGCGGGTGACGACAAGGAAATGCTCGATACGCTCAAGAATGCGTTTGAGACAGGTTTCCGGGACAGTGAGAAGCTGTTCGGCGGAAACGGAAAGCTGCCTGAGGTAAGCTACGAGACACGCGATCTTGTGCAGAAAGGCTTTGACGACTGGGCAAACGAACTTGCGGGATCAACTGCGGTCGCTACGCAGGGCTGAACACAAAACTAACAGCTTGCTGTGATTATCACAGCAAGCTGTTTTTTGTATATAGATCGTTATTATCGCCAGCCCCCATTCATTTTCTGCAGAGCGAGCCATAGCAGAAAACTCTGAAATACTGCAATTTAATTTATCGGAAGTTTCTTTTTATGCGCGCATCGTGCGCGCTTTTGGAAACTTCCTTACAGCATCGTGCTGTAGGGTGTCCAGCCCCCTTTTTTACAACAGGAAGTTGTACAGAAGGTTTCCAAAGGCGCGCACGACGCGCGCATACAAGAAACCTTCGATATAGGGGGCTGGCGGGGTCCGGGGTGTCTTCCCGGACGCGGGGAGGTGGCGCTTGCGCCGGAGAGGCTGACCGACAGACTCAGCGCCCCGTCTCGATATCTCTTGAAATCTCTTAAAATCTCTCAGATCTTTCCGTTATATCTGAAGCCGAGCATGGTGAGGTCATCGAACTGTGGAGCGCTGCCGACGAAGGCATCGACGGCTTCTTTCACGTTGCGGAGTATTGTTTCGGGCTCGGCGTCGGGCTGTTTGTTGAGGGCTTCGAGCATTCTCTCGTTTCCGAAAAGAACATTGTTCGCGTCTGTAGCCTCGGGAACACCGTCGGTGTAAACGAATATGCTGTCACCAGGGAAGATCTCAAAATCGTGCTCGCGGAAACGCATACCCTCCATAGTTGCAACAGCGGGGGAGTGACGGTATTCGACAAGCTCATATCTGCCGTCTGCGCGTCTTAGGGTCGGGTGCTCATGACCGGCGTTCGCTGCCTTGCCTTTACCCGTGGATATCTCGATTATAGCAAGCCATACCGTAACGAACAGCTCGGCATCGTTGCCCTCACAGAGCTGTTCATTCGCGCTTGAGAGTATTTTTGCAGGGCTGAGTTCTCCGGACATTGCACGGTCCTTTATAAGCGTTTTGGCTATTACCATGAACAGCGCGGCGGGAACTCCCTTGCCTGAAACGTCCGCCATTACAAGAGCGATGTGATCGTCGTCAATGAGGAAGAAATCATAGAAGTCGCCGCCGACTTCCTTTGCGGGCGTCATTGTGGCGTAAATATCAAATTCCTTTCTGTCGGGGAAGGGAGGGAAAATGGAAGGAAGCATATTTGCCTGTATCTGTGTGGCAACGTTGAGCTCCGCACCGATACGCTCCTTCTCCGCTGTGACCTTGGTGAGGTTGTCGATATAGCTGATGATATCGGACTCCATCTTTTTTACGGAGCGAGCGAGAACGCCTATCTCAAATCTCGCATTCACAGCCTTGATATCGCTGCCTTCCTCGTGGTCGTCGGCAAATCTCTCCGCTTCCTTTGTTATTTCGAGGATAGGCGATACTATGCTGCGGTTGAGGTAAAGCGCGTAGGCGAGTATCGCGATAACGAGAAGTCCGGCGGAGATCAGGATAACGTGGCTTACATAAGTGGAACGCGCCTCTTCGAGTATCGTCATCGGCTTCTGCACTCCGATTACCGCGACTACATTTCCGTTCGAGTCCTTTACACCGAGTCCGGCAGTCGTATGAGCCTCGGTCTCCGTGTATGTATAGAGGTACTTTTCGGCTCTGCCGCCAGTCTGCATGATATGCTCAAGGTCATCTGTGTACTGGGGGTCAAGGTCGGCGCTTACCATACCGAGAGGATACCTGTCAAATCCGAGCTTCGGGTTTACCGAATCATAGATGTAGGTTATATTCCTGTAATTGTCGGATATGGCACCGACATAGATAAAGTCACAGTCGGACGAAGCCGTTAGGTCATCCAACTGTTTCTGTATGCGGTTGAATTCGTCATCGGGCGTGTTAGCGGCGAGGTAATCCGCGAATTTGTCCGGGTTGAGATATGTTTTCGCGATCTCCGCGGTCTCGTATGCGCTGTTGTTGTACTGCTTTTCAAGTACCGCAGTGAACTCCCGGTAACCGAGATATGATACCGTCGATGTCAGGACCATGATAACGAGTGCCATGCCTGCGATAAGAATAATAGAAATGCCTTTTTTATGCTTTTTGCGTTCCATTGATTTTCTTCTCCTTAAATTGTTCGAACCAGATTATCCGTTCTTTGTCGTTAACTATACGCAGCGGCTTGGACTGATCCGTGCGCCTGCCTTCGCTCCTGCATTTTTCGTCATATTTCGCTATGGTACCCATGTGCAGTTTTGTTATGGAGGGCTCGGATATCTCGAAGACCTCTCTTGCAAAACTGTAATTAATGCTTGATTCACGAAGGCAGCTGTCAAATATGGAAGGAAAGCTCTCGTCCGTTTCGTCCGGCGTTTCGAGGAAAAGCTCGTACCCGGGCGGGAAGATATCGTAGTTTCCCGAAATGAAGTAGCCGTTTGCGGTGATCCCTGTCTTTTTCATGAAGAGCTGCATCGCATTCTCAAATTGCAGTGTGTTCAGCTTTTCGTCCGACACGTTCAGAACTACATCCTTGCGGTAGCATATCCTGATTATCGGAGCTTCCCCGTATTTGCCGGTCACTTCGACTATATCAGCCAGGTCGTACCTGTATAGTCCGGAAACGGTCGTAATTATAAGGTCGTATCTTTCGCCTTTCTCCAGCTCACGCATGGTGACGAGCTCTTTCGGTTCGCCGAGCTTGTTGATGTGCCGGAATTCAAAGTAGCAGGCATCGGGAAGCAGAACATACCTGTTTTTCAGGGACATCTCCGGGGCAATGCCGATGATGCTCTCGGAGGCGGCATACGCAAAATTGTGTATCGGTATATCACCGATCATATTTCCGATATTGTCTCCGTGTGTTCCGAACAGGTCGCCGGTTATCAGCTTGATGTATTTCAGCTTCGGCCATATCTTTCTGAGCATATTGTTCTCAAGATCACCGACAGGCAGCGAGCGCAGATACTCTGCGCGTTCCGGAGCCGGCGGCAGGTTTTTCTTTAGGTAATCCTTCCAATGTTCGCTGACATTGAAGCAGTCGCTCACCGTGCCGTTTTCCGTATCCCGGAGCAGACTGTCCCAGTTGTTGAGTATGAATCTGAATATCGGCGAAGCCCGGTGCGCAAATATGCCGTGTATAGCTGTGATATCCGGGTCCGCGAGCGCAAACCGTACCTTGACATAAAGCATATTGTCGAGGTCGTCGGGGAACATCGCTTCCTCCGGAGCCGAGAACACCGAGCAGTCAAGCCTGCCGTCCTTAAACGCGGTCTGGTAATATATACCGGAGCGGATCCCGTTAGGCGTTCCGTCGGGCATCTCCGTCATAAACACATCACCGAGACTGAAAATGTGTCCGAAAAGCTCATTTTCGCTGTTATGCGGTATAGCTTCACTTATCATGCCCGCTATCGCGTCCTCAAAGTACAGCTTCTGCAGGTCGATGTCCTCTCTGCATATCGGGATATATTTCGGTTCTCCGGTGCTTCCGGAGCTTATGTTGTAGAATACGGGCGGCGCGGCTGTGAGTATATTCCGCTGACCTTCCGTGATCTTTCCGATGTATGTGTCGTAATCGGAAAACGTTGTGAGCGGAACCTTGCCGCGGTAGCTTCCGATATCCGAAACAGAGGAAAAACCGTACTTCTGTCCATACTCGGTGCCGCTGTTTTCCCGCATGATACGTCTGATCAGCTTATCCTGCTCCTCGTATGCGTTGCCGCACACAGAGCGGAAGTGAGCCAGAGCATTATGTATTTCAGATGAACTGTACAAAGAATTCCTCCTTGTCCCGGCACAGGATGTTGAAGTGCCTGTTTATAACAGAATGATAAGCGCATTCATTCCGAGAACGCGTCTGTAAACTGTGGATTTTACAAGTTTTTTTATCATCACTATTCCCATAAACTTATCGTCGTCATCGTCGAATGAAAGCGGGTCAAAGTCAATGCCGTCATATCTTATGCGTATGCCCGTGGCATCGTCGAGCGCAAATACCCTTATGTCGAAATTGATGTCTGAAGTGCCGTTTTCCTGCGTGATGAGCGTCAGCATCTCTTCCATAGCGAGGCTTATACGCACGGTCTGCTTCATATTCATTCCGTTTTCTTCACAGAATCCGGTTATCTTCTCACACGCGGAGCAGATGTCGTTCGGGTCGCCGATGAGCGAGAAATTTATGACCTTTCCGCTCTTTTCAAGGGACAGGTCCTCAAGCAGGTATCTGCTGCTGTTCTTTATTCTTTTGTGAGCTATACCCGTGACAGCAAACCATACCGCAAGCGTAAGTATCTCCGCTGCCGGAAGAAACAGCCACGGTATCATGTCGGTGATGCAGAATATGAAGATCGCTGCAGCCGCGAAAACGAAGGAGCGCAGTGTTATGATCATATTCGACAGCATCGGACGTGAAGATATGTTGTAGAAAGTTGAGAACATACTGTTCATCAGAGCGGGGAAAAGGCTCACCGCAAGACACAGCATAGGTACGAACATCGGTATATTGATGCCGTACATTATACGGATAAGGTCGGAGCCGGCAGTGATCAGAAGTCCGAAAAGCGCCGAGAACACGATACCGCTGCAGAACTCGATATTCATCACTATGCGCAGGCTCTTGGTATCATGCTCACCGTGGAACACACCGAGCATTGCCGAGCCCGCCTGCGGTACGCCTACGGTCACCGCGTCCGAAAAAGCGGCAATGCCGTTTATTACGGAGAATACCGCGAGAGCGCCGCTTCCGCCATATTTTGCGAGAACGTAATTCATGAACAGCAGCTTTATTGTCTGCATAAGGTTGTTTATCGCTGCGGGGCTACCGGTAGCGGCGATCTTCAGAAGCTGCTTGCTTGTGGGGAGAGCTGCCTTCAGTCTGAAGGATGTCTTTCCGCGGTGAAGTGCGAAGAAACCGAGAACACAGGCGACGGCGGTTGAGATCACGCTTGCGAGCGCCGCACCGAAAACGCCCATATCCATTACGAACATAAATAATATGTCGAGCAGCACATTTCCGATGCCCATAACAGTCATCATGACCGTTACGGTCTTGTTTTTGCCGTCAAGGCGCAGAAACCAGAACGGTATGTATATCAGTATCTTCGGAGCCGCGCCGATAAGCGTGACTATCGTATAATCAAACACCATAGGGCGCACAGCATCATCGGCGCACAGCAGCTCCGCTATCGGAGCGGAGAGGAAAATACCGGCGGCCATTGCCGCTGCCGAAGCTATAAGGCAGGTCGATACTGCCGTGCCGTAGAATCTCTGCGCTTCATCGATATTGTCGTCTCCTATCGCCTGCGAAGCGGATATCGCCGTACCGGACACGAAGAACGAGCCGAGTATGCAGAGAACAAGATACACCGGGATACAGAGATTTATGGCTGCAAGACCGCCTTCGCCGGCTTTCTGACCTACGATGATACCGTCGGCTATGATATTTATGCAGCCTCCGAGTATGGTTAGCATACACGGTATAAGCGCGGAGTTGTATGCTTTTGTCAGGAACTTCTTATCCTGAACCAGTACATTGTTGCGAGATGTCTTATCCATTGTTGTTTCTCGCTTTTCTGCGCCTTATCAGCAATCTGACCGTGAGCGGAATGAACACCGCCGCGGGCATTATAAGCGCCGCAGCTCGGAACTGCGACTGCACGAGCACATTGAAGGTCGCGTGGAATATGATAGAGAGTGTAAGTAACGAGAACGTTCCGCAGAAGAACAGCTTCCTGCGCTTGCGGATATAGCTCATGCCCATGCCGACCGCAGCTGTGCAGGCACCGTGCATCAGCGCGGCACCGACAACTCTGGTCAGCGCCCAGGCAATCGTCACATTTGATATCTGCTGTGTAAGTATTACCGCGTTTTCCAGCACCGCAAAGCCTACGCCGAGCGCGAACGCTATCGACAGCAGTGTTTCTCTGTCGTCGGAGAACAGCACCGCGAAATACAGCACCGGTATCGCTTTCATAAGCTCCTCGCTTATCGGGGTTATGTTGGTGGTGACATACATACCGTCGCCGCCGAAAAGCTCCAGCATCCACTGGTTCACACCGCCCGCAACAAGGCAGACAGTGGCTCCGATTATCATATAGCCGAGGAACAGCTTCGATCTTTTGTCAGGCAGGATAAAAAGCATGGGTATCATCGGAAGCGCTATGCATATATAGAGTATGCCGCTCATTTGCTCCATGCCCGCACCCCCTTGTCAAGAGCCGGTATCAGTGCGGCTGATACTATTGTTTCCAGTATGATCGCCGTTACGATAAGCCATTCGGTCTGATATGCTATCGCTCCCATTTCAAGCATACAGAGTATTCCGTAAGAGAACGCGAGTATGTTGAACAGCCGCAGACAGCTTACAACGCCGTAATCTATATCGGGAATGAATATATGCTTCATGTGGAAGTACGATGCGGAACCGATGGACAGCGCGACTATTCCGTCCGTTATTTTCTCAACATCGGTAGTGTCACTCAACACTATCGCCGCATACATCAGAACTGTAAAAATAGTGCCGGAAAGTGCTATTATGCGGTATTTGCGTAAATCTCTGCTTCCGTCGTCCACAAGCGAGTCTATCTGGCCGTAGTTTGAAGAGAAGAAGAACGAGAACGCGCCTATCGTGCCGAGTGTGCCGACATGGAATATACCCATGACCGGCAGTCCGGTGATATGTCTTGCGAGGATATACGCGCGTCCGAGCATTATACAGCCCACACCGAGAACTATCATCGACGCGTACAGGGGTCTGTGCGGTTTGAGGTACCGCACGGCACCGTAGGTGAACCCACCGGCTGCGGAAAGAGTCAGAGCAATATTAAGAATAAGAATAGGATCCATAATATCTCCGTTTCTTATAAATCTGTTCTGTGTGTTCCGGCAGATCCCGGACATACACAATATATTATATCACAAGTCGTCCGTTTTTGCAACATAAAAATGCAGAGTTTTGGCATTTTATTGCAGCACTGAATCGGTGAAAAAGCGTATTTGGAAACTGAAAGCGCATATTTGGAAAAAACACTTGCATTTTTCCGGGAAATAGTGTATAATATCATTGTTAAAAAACGGACGAGAAGCAGCGATTGACGATCTCCTGTCGTCAATTGTTCGGGCGGGAGCTTGTGTTACAGGCTGAGATAAGGGTAATGACCCTTGACCGTGAACCTGATTTGGGTAATGCCAACGTAGGGACAAACATATATGCTTGTTTGCGGAGGCTGCCTGCGGGTTAGTCTCCGTTTTGCGTGAAAGAAAGGAAGTGAATGACTGTCCCGACGGTCTCGGGCGGATAGAAGGGGAGCGCCTTGTGTCTGTATTTTGCGAGGGAACCCGTGTTTCGGGGTGAGAGGGAGAAAGTGATCTCCGACCGGCGGAATGATATTATTCCGAAAAAAGCGAAAGAAGGAATTACTTATGAAGAACTCGAAGGTTCTCAAAATGGCAGTGCTCTCCATGCTCGTTGCTCTCGGTGTCGTCATTTCCCCGATACTGCGCGTGGAGGGTATGTGCCCCATGGCACATTTTATCAACATCGTATGCTCGGTACTGCTCGGACCGTGGTACTCGCTGCTGTGCGCGACGCTTATCGGCATTATCCGCATGGCGCTTATGGGCATACCGCCGCTCGCGCTTACCGGTGCGGTATTCGGCGCTTTCCTGTCGGGCGTTTTTTACAGAATGTCAAAGGGCAGGATAATTGCCGCCGTTCTCGGTGAGGTCATCGGCACCGGCATTATCGGCGCAATCGTTTCTTACCCCGTGATGACTTTCCTGTGGGGAAAAGAGGGTCTCAGCTGGCTGTTTTATATCCCGTCGTTCACCGCGGGTACGCTCATCGGCGGCAGCATAGCTTTTATCTTCCTGAGAAAGCTCGCAGATAACGGAATGCTCCCGAAAATGCAGGGTGCTCTCGGTTCACAGACCTTTTCCGACAAGCGGAGCGTCGTATCCACAACATTAACGATAGCCGCGTTCGGCGCGATAGCGTTCATCGTGACAGAAATACTTATGAACATTTTCAGCCTTACCGACCCGATCTGGCAGTATATAGCCTACGGTTCGCTCGGGGCATTTGCCGCGGCGGCGGTGATATATTTCATCGTGAAAAAAGCGGGGAGGGAGAAAGCGGTTGATAAATGATATAAGGCGCTCCGTGAGGGAACGCGCCCCGCTTATACACTGCATAACAAATCCTATATCCATTAACCAGTGCGCAAACGTCATCCTCGCGGCGGGAGCCCGTCCGATGATGGCGGAGCACCCGGACGAAGCCGCGGTGATAACCCGTACCGCGGGAGCAGTGATGCTCAATCTCGGCAATTTTACCGATGTGCGCGGCAAGTCGATGATGATATCGGCGCGGACGGCGCGAGAGAACGGGATACCGTTCATTCTTGACGTGTGCGGCGCGGCCTGTCTCACAACGAGACGGGACTATGCGCTGTCGCTTATTGCGGAATCTGTCCCGTCTGTGATAAAGGGCAATTATTCCGAGATAAACGCGCTGTGCAACGCGCATTACAGCTCTTCGGGCGTTGATGCCGATGCCTCGCTCGGAACGCCGGAGCTTGACACTGCCGCTGTGCGTCTTGCACGCGAATACGGCACCGCGGTGCTTGCAAGCGGAAAGACAGATATAGTCACCGACGGGAAGCGTCTGATACACATATACAACGGCAGTCCGCAGCTTGCGGCCGTTACCGGCACCGGCTGTATGCAGGGGGCTCTCTGCGCGGCATATCTCTCCGCGGGGACGGCACTTGACGCTGCTGTGGGAGCCTGTGCGGTATTTGGCATCTGCGGCAGACTCGCAGAAACGGAAAAAGGAAGCGGCACATTTTTCACCGGACTTATGGACGCGCTTTCAACGATAGGCGACAACGATATAGAAAAATACACAGATACGGAGGAAACGGTTCTTGAATAAACCCGACACAAGACTGTATTTCATAACAGACAGCACCCCGTACAGCGAGGAAGAGTTCCTTTCCCGCACGGAAGCGGCTCTGCGCGGCGGAGTCACGCTTATACAGCTGCGCGAGAAGGAGCGCACTGCCCGCGAATACCTGTCGCTTGCCCGGAAGGTACACGCACTTGCCCAGCGGTACAGCGTTCCGCTTATCATAGATGACAGGCTCGATGTGGCAATGGCAGCCGACACTGAGGGAGTGCATCTCGGTCAGAGCGATCTGCCGATATCCGCCGCCCGCCGTATATGGGGCGCGGATAAGATCGTCGGCGCTACGGCAAAGACCGTTGAGCAGGCAAAGGAAGCGTATGAGCAGGGTGCGGATTATCTCGGCGTAGGAGCTATCTATCCCACGACCACAAAGGTAAAGACGATACTTACATCGACTGAAACGCTTGCGGAGATCTGCAAGGCTGTTCCGATACCGGTGAACGCCATAGGCGGACTGAACAAGGACAACATAGACGTTCTGAAAGGCATACCGATAGCCGGTATATGCGCCGTTTCCGCAATAATGAAAGCAGCCGATCCGGAGCTTGCCGTCCGCGAGCTTTCGGAAGCTGTGCGTTTGAAACTCGGTTTCTGAGCAATGGGGAAACTGTCTCCGGCTTTTCGGGGCGCTGTCCGGCTGCTTGTATGCGCGCCTTTGGAAACCTTCTGTACAAAAAAGCGTGCCGGACACACTAAACCTATCTCACCTTTACACGGAGATTTGAAAGATGCTGATTTCTATATAATTTAGCGCGAAGCGATTAAAGTTTTTTGGAAAGGGGTTTGGGGAATAACCTTTTGTACACAAAAGGTTTTCCCCAAG
>CACZGM010000032.1:42189-56817 GCA_902780695.1 uncultured Ruminococcus sp.
CCCAAGTCTCGAGCGCAAGCGACCGTCTCAAGCGCAAGCGACTGTCTCGAGCGCAAGCGACTTCTTTACAGGAGGGCAGAAAATGAGAACTGCACTTACTATCGCCGGGAGCGATTCAAGCGGCGGAGCAGGAATACAGGCGGATATAAAGACTATGATAATGAACGGCGTGTACGCTATGAGTGCGGTTACCGCCCTCACGGCACAGAATACCATGGGGGTGCGCGCAATAACGGAATCCTCACCGGAATTCCTCGGACAGCAGATAGATGCCGTTTTTGAGGATATATTCCCCGATGCCGTGAAGATCGGAATGGTATCGTCTGCGGGACTTATCCGCGTTATTGCAGGTAAGCTGCGTTTTCACGGAGCCCGGAATATCGTTGTTGACCCTGTAATGGTCGCTACAAGCGGCTCGGCCCTTATTAAAAGCGATGCAGTGGAGACCCTCTGCGCAGAGCTTCTGCCCTCTGCGGCTGTGGTCACACCGAATATCCCCGAAGCGCAGATACTTTCCGGAATGGATATTTTCGACAGAGACGATATGTGTGCGGCTGCGGAAAAGATATCCCGGTCATACGGCTGTGCCGTGCTCGTCAAGGGCGGCCACAGCATAAACGACGCGAGTGATCTGCTTTACTCGGACGGAGAAACGCAGTGGTTTGAGGGTAAACGCATTGACAATCCCAATACCCACGGCACCGGCTGTACGCTTTCAAGCGCGATAGCCGCCAACCTCGCAAAAGGATTTGGTCTCTGCGAGTCCGTGAGCCGCGCAAAGGAGTACATTTCCGGCGCTCTTGCCGCAATGCTCGACCTCGGACACGGCTCCGGCCCCATGAACCATGCTTTTGATCTTAATTCCCGCTTTGCGGTTGAGAAATAAATCCCGAAAGGAACCACCGAATGAGAAACTACACAACACAAATGGACGCGGCGCGTAAAGGAATAATCACGCCCGAAATGAAAGCGGTAGCCGAAAAGGAGTACCGCACACCGGAGGAGATACGCGATCTTGTCGCGAAAGGACAGGTAGCTATCTGCGCCAATAAGCTCCATACCTGCATCGAACCGAACGGCGTGGGCTCCATGCTTCGCACGAAGATAAACGTCAACCTCGGCGTATCCCGTGACTGCAAGGACTACGATATCGAGATGAAGAAGGTCAACGCCGCTGTCGAAATGGGTGCGGAAGCGATAATGGATCTTTCCTCGCACGGCAACACACAGCCGTTCAGACGCAAGCTCACTTCCGAATGCAAGGCTATGATCGGCACTGTGCCGGTGTATGACAGCGTTATCCACTATCAGCGTGACCTTGCGACTCTCACGGCGCAGGACTTCATCGATGTGGTGAGACTGCACGCGCAGGACGGTGTCGATTTCGTGACGCTTCACTGCGGCATCACCCGCAAGACCATAGAGCAGATAAAAAAGCACAAGCGGAAAATGAACATAGTCTCCCGCGGCGGCTCTCTCGTATTCGCGTGGATGAGTATGACCGGTGAGGAAAATCCGTTCTATGAGCATTTCGACGAGATACTCGACATCTGCCGTGAGTACGACGTGACGATCTCACTCGGCGACGCGTGCAGACCCGGCTGTCTCGCAGATGCGAGCGATGTTTGCCAGATCGAGGAGCTTGTCCGTCTCGGTGAGCTTACCAAACGCGCGTGGGCAAAGGATGTTCAGGTAATGGTCGAGGGTCCCGGACATGTACCGCTTGACCAGATAGAAGCAAATATGAAGATACAGCAGACGATCTGTATGGGCGCGCCGTTCTATGTGCTCGGGCCGCTCGTTACGGATATAGCGCCCGGATACGATCACATCACTTCCGCGATAGGCGGCGCGATAGCCGCGTCGGCAGGTGCCGCGTTCCTCTGCTACGTCACACCCGCGGAGCATCTTGCGCTCCCGAATGTCGAGGACGTAAAGCAGGGCATAATCGCTTCCCGGATAGCGGCACACGCAGCGGATATCGCGAAAAAGATACCCCATGCCCGTGATATCGACGACGCAATGGCGGACGCGAGAAGAAACTTCGACTGGGAGAAGCAGTGGGAATGCGCAATCGACCCCGAGACCGCCAAAGCGATACGCGAAAGCCGTGCTCCGGAACAGGAGGACAGCTGCTCTATGTGCGGTAAGTTCTGCGCCGTAAGAAGCATGAACAAGGCGCTAAACGGTGAGTATATAGATATTCTTTGATCTGAACGGAGGGATTACAAATGCCTGTAAGAATTTCGGGAAAACCTTCAAGTCCGATATATCCGGAGATCTGTTCAAATGTCGAGCAGCTTTCCGCAATACTGAAAAAAGCCGCGGAGAGCGGCAGTGAACGCATTTCCGTTCAGCTTGAAAGACCGGAGCTCCTGCATGATGCTCTCGGTGTCGCTTCCGTGCAGGATATGAATGTTGAGCTGATCGTTCCGCGCAGAGCCGGTATGCTTGCCGAGACGGAATTTACTGTGCTTTATGACATAGTACGAGAGCGTTTCGAGCCGCCGGAGATACTTGCGGAGCTTTATGAGGTACCGGAGTTCAGACCGGAGCCGCCCGCACAGATGGCGGGTGCGGGTGCTGCGAAGACAGGCTCGTTCTTCGGCAGGGATAAACGCGCGAAAGCGGATATGCCGGCCGCTGCCGATGCTGCTTCTGCGCAATACGAAAGCCTTAACGAGATCGAGGGTATGCGCCTGTCGTCAGTTCCTGCCGATCTCGGAAAGAAACTCGGCTACATTGACGAGAGCTTCACGCAGATGCTTCTCCGCAAGATAGATGAGCTCGGAATGTCGGATTCGCAGTGCTACAAAAAGGCGAACATCGACCGCAAGCTGTTCTCGAAGATACGCAGCGACATAAACTACCACCCGAAAAAGACAACGGTCATCGCGTTTGCGCTTGCGCTGGAACTTGATCTTGCGGAGACCCGTGAAATGCTTAAGAAGGCGGGCTTTGCACTCTCCCGCAGCAGCAAATTCGATATTATCGTTGAGTATTACATAGAAAACGGCAATTACAACGTTTTTGAGATCAACGAAGCCCTGTTTGCGTTTGACCAGTCCCTTATAGGAGCCTGATCGGTCCGGGGATATACACGTTGTGTCTGTATAGTGTCTCACAGTGTATTGGCGCGACACGATACTTATGCATATATCCAAAAAAAAGACCGATGATCCACTTTATATTTTATTATAAAATATATTGACTTTTGGGAAGTTTTGTAATATAATAGCAATATGTACCTAAAAATATTAATATGTTATAAATAATGTTCAAAAAGCGTGCGGAATACGGTTTCTTGATTGTGCATAATGTCAGCATTGGCTGCTTGCGCTCGATCTTTTATTCCTGCGCCGGTGCATAAAAACGAGAGAAGGGAACAACTGAAATGGCAAAACTGAAAGATTTTGTCGATAGCAAGGCTTTTCAGAATACAATACTTATCGTTATCGTTATAAACTCGATAATACTCGGATTGCAGACATCGTCGATAATTACAGCATCTATCGGCGGTGTGCTGGAGATACTCGATATGATCTGTCTCGGCATATTCATTATCGAAATGCTGCTGAAAATGATCGCCTACAAATTCGTCGGGTACTTCAAAAGCGCGTGGAACTGGTTTGATTTCATTATAATCATTACATCGGTTCTGTCCGGTCTGGCAGTCCTCTCGTCCATAAGAATACTCCGCGTATTCAGAGTTTTCCGCTCACTCAAAGGTCTGCGCGGATTCAAGATGATAAGCTCGCTGAAGCCCTTGCAGATAATAATCGGCGCTATCGGCAAGTCGATACCCGGAATGTCATGGACTGCTTTCCTGCTGCTTATCATATACTACATATTCTCCATAATCGGCGTTACGCAGTTCGGCGAAAGATTCCCGGAGTGGTTCGGCGACATACCGAAGGCAATGTACACGCTGTTCCAGGTTATGACACTCGAAAGCTGGTCAATGGGCATAAGCCGCCCCGTTATGGAAGTGTTTGATTTTGCGTGGGCATACTTCGTACCTTTTGTGCTTATTTCCTCGTTCGTTATGATGAATGTCGTTGTCGGAATCGTTGTCAACGCGATCAGCGAGGTTGCGGAGTTCAACAAGAAGGAAGTACACGAAGAGAACGGCACCGCTGACATCAAGGCAGAGATAGACGCGGTAAAAGAGCACCTCGCAAAGCTGGAGGATATGCTCGCAAAACAGAAAAAGTAATCATTCCCGCACCGCGGGATAAACCGGCAGAGGCCGGCTGATATGAAAATCAATTTGACATCGGAGGAGAAAACAATGTCTGAAGAAACAACAGTAATCAACGAAGAGACCAAAGAAGCCCCCAAGAAAAAGAAGGCTTTGATCAGCGAGAACGCTATCGAGGTGCTTGTGGCAATATTCCTCGGCATCACGGCTCTGCTTACTGCGTGGGCTACATGGATAGGTTCGCTTCACGGCGGAAATCAGGCTACGAACTACACGAAGAGCAACAACTTAGCGTCCGAGGGCAACTCGGAATACAACGCGGGTATGCAGCTCTATCTGTCCGATCTTATGGCATTCAACACCATGATGGATTACGGTTTTGACAAGGTACTCGCAGAAGCAGACGGAAGAGAGGCCGAAGCGGCACTTATTCAGGAGAAGCTCAACAACTACGCTGAGCAGAACTGCAGCTCCATAATGCTTGATGCTTATTCAAAGATGACAGATGATATGTATTCACCCTTTGAAGTACCCGGAATGATGAACGATTATTTCGTAACGGCAAACGAGCTTCTTGATGAATCCAGAGCGCTTCTTGAAGAGGGTCAGCGTGACAATGCGAACGGCGATGCTTACAACCTCGTAAACGTTATTTATTCTGTTGTACTGTTCATGCTCGGTATTGTCGGAATATTCAAGGGTCTGCCGAACCGTGTTGTAGTTCTTGTTATCGCAGTGATAGCACTTGTACTTGCAACGATCTATATGTTCACTATCCCGATGCCTACCGGCTTTGACTTCGCCAGCTTCTTTGCGGCAAAGTAAAACCTGATACCGGATAATAGATTTTTTGAAAAAAGACCGCACAGACAAACGATCTGTGCGGTCTTTGTTTTTCAGAAAAGTTTTTTTGACAACCCCACTGCATTTCAGTCTGCTAAGACAAAGCGGAACTTTGAAATACAGCGGTCTGGTTAGGATGTCCAGCCCCTTTTTTAAAGGGGGCTTGCTTGTCGGGCAGCAAGCTGTCCGCAGGCGGCATTGACGGAAGCTCCGAGCTCTCGGCGCATTGTGACGCCTGTACCGTTCTTTTTGAGAACATCGTAAAAGCCCATGATGCGCTCGTGCGGTGAGCAGCGGAAATCGCAGCCCTCGTTGCTGTTGTAGCGGATAAGATTGACATAGCAGTTCATGCCGTGCAGCAGCTCCGAAAGACGCTGTGCGCAGTCGTCTGTATCGTTAATGCCGTCAAGCATGACATATTCAAACGTTATGCGGCGGTTGTTCTTTTCCGAGTAATAGCGTGCTGCCCCGATCACTTCCGATATGCTGTATCTGTGCGTTACAGGCATCAGCTTTTCACGAAGCCCGTCATACGGTGCGTGAAGGCTTATCGCGAGGTTTACGGGAGTGCTGCTGTCCGCAAGCTCGTATATCCCCGGAACAATTCCGCAGGTCGAGAGCGTGATGTGCTTTATCCCGATGTCCAAGCCCTTGGGGTACATCATTATCTCAATAAAATCAAGTACGTTCGCGAGGTTTTCGAGCGGCTCGCCGATACCCATTATCGAGATCCCCGTTATCTTTTTGCCGCTTATCCTCCTTATCGCGAGGAGCTGCTCCGTCATTTCGCTGACGGTGAGGTCGCGGCGCTTTTTCAGCCTTCCGCTCATACAGAATGCGCAGCCCATATTGCAGCCCACCTGCGTCGAAACGCAGACATTGTAGCCGAATTCATGCTTCATCAGCACGGATTCCACACTGCTGCCGTCGCCGAGCCCGAACAGGTACTTGTCCGCGGTCTCGGACGTGAGCACCTTGATACATTCAAGCTCTCCGGTATAGAAAGTGCCGGAGAGCTTTTCAAGTGTTTCCTTTTTCAGCGGGAGAGAGTCCAGAGCGGCGGGCGGTTCGCCGTAAACGGCAGGGAGTATGATATCCGCGCGTGACGGCTTCTCGCCGATCTCAATGAGCATCGCTTTCAGCTTATCATAGGTGATTCCGTAAATATCAGTCATTCTTTGCCTGCCCGTTCTTCTTTGTCTTGGCTATTATCCTGTAGATCTCGCGGCGCTTCTCGCGCTTTTCCTTGCTTCTCACGCGCGCGGAGTACACCTGCTCAAATTCCTTTGTCATTCCGAAAGCCGATACTGTGATATGTCCGTTTTTCAGCTCATAGCGCACAAAAAGCCTGTCTTTGCAGCCGCAGGAAGAAGCCGAGACAAACGCGTTCTTGCCCTGCCGGAAAATGTCCGCTGCGGCAAGTTCCTTTCCGCATAAGGGGCAGAATATGTGCAGCTTGCGGCATTCACCCGCAAATGCGGTCGGATTTTTTTCGCAGCCGATCGTTACCGCAAATTCGGGTTCGGTGCATTCCCACACCGGCTTCTTCGCGGCGGTCTCTTCCGAGAAAACCGCGTATTTTGCGATCCCCAGCGTCATATCGAGCTTTGCCGCGATAAGGTATGTCATATACGCGTCGTTGAGGGCATCGTGCGCTTTCATTTCCTCGTTTATCTCCAGCGTTTCGAGAGCGCTTTTCAGTCCCGTCTGCCGCATTTTCGAATCTGTCTGAGATGCAAATATCCTCTGTAAATTGTAGTGCATGGGAAGCGTATCGTCCGGAATGCCGTGATACTTCAGGTTGTCCCGCAGTATCGGCATATCGTCGTCGCCCCATGTTATCAGCGCAGTCTCCGGCGAGAAGAGCTCCGACATACGGGAGAACGCTTCCGTGAATGACACACCCGCGTCAATGTCCGACTGCTTTATGCCGGTCAGAGTGCTGACATACGGGTTCATCTTCCGGTACACCGCGGGTCTGATGTTTATCTCGCCGCGGTTGATGATATTCATACTGTCGTCCACGGCAAGATAGCCTATCTGTATGATCTCGCCGTGCGGCAGGGCAGGGGATTTACCGGAGCCGGACGGCTGGTTCCATTCAAGGTCAAATATCAGGTAATTCATACGCTTATCTGTCCTCAAGCGGGATATAGTCGAGATGCTCCGCAACGTACTTGTAGGCGGGACGGATTATCTTTCCGTTGTTGATGATCTCTTCAAGCCGGTGAGCCGACCAGCCGGATATTCTCGATATCGCGAATATGGGCGTGAACAGCTCTTCCGGTATGCGCAGCATATCATAAACAAATCCGCTGTAAAAATCGACGTTGGCGCAGATAGGCTTGAACAGGTGGCGCTTCTCGGCTATCACTTCCTTCGCTATGCGCTCAACACGGTCATAGAATTCGTATTCAGCAGTCCTGCCTTTTTCTTCGGCGAGCTTCTGCGCGTATTCTTTAAGTATGACCTCACGCGGATCCGAGCGGGTATATACGGCGTGTCCGATACCGTAAACGAGACCGGTGCAGTCAAACGCCTGCTTGTCCACAATTTTTGCGATATATTCGCGTATAGCGTTTTCATCGTTCCAGTTGAGAACGTGTGTCTTGATATCTTCGAGCATATGCTTTGTTTTCATGTTTGCGCCGCCGTGACGGAAGCCTTTCAGCGACGCAATGGCAGCCGCGACTGCTGAGTAGGTATCGGTACCGGATGACGTTACAACGTGTGTGGTAAAGGTGGAGTTGTTGCCGCCGCCGTGTTCCGCGTGTATAACGAGTGACTTGTCGAGAACGTCCGCTTCGAGGGGAGAGAATTTTCCGTTCTCACGCAGCATATACAGTATGTTTTCCGCTGTTGAGTATTCCGGCAGCGGGTTTCTTATCATAAGGCTCTCGTGCAGCTTGAAATGCTTGTAGGCACAGTAAGCGTACACGGAAATGAGCGGCATTTTCGCGATTATCTGTATGGACTGGCGGAGAACGTTCTGCGCAGAGATGTCCTCGGGATTTTCATCGTAGGAGTAAAGCGTCAGTACACTTTTCTGGAGCGCGTTCATTATGTTGGAGCTCGGCGCTTTCATTATAACATCTCTGGTGAAGTTGTTTGACAGGTTCTGATACGCGCTGATGAGCTTGTCGAAGCGCATGAGCTGATCTGCGTTCGGGAGCTTTCCGAACAGCAGAAGGTATGTAGTTTCCTCGAAATTATGCCGTCTGCCCTTGAAGCCGTTCACAAGATCGACGATGTTATAGTTGTGGTAGTAGAGCCGTCCGTCGCAGGGTATCTTCTTGCCGTCTATGACATTGTATGAAACAACGTCGGATATCTCTGTGAGTCCGGTAAGCACGCCCTTTCCGGTGCTGTCGCGCAGACCTCTTTTGACATCGTACTCGACGTAAAGAGCCGGGTCTATCTTTCCTTCGCTGAGACAGGTGTCGTACAGCTCCTCAAGAAGCTGTTTTTCGCCTTCCTTGGGGTTTATTATCTCCTTGTCGTTATATATATCTATCGGCATATCGTTTTTTCCTTTCCTTTTTTATGACAGATACATCTATTATATACAAAATTGTCGGAATAATCAATATATTTCGGAAATGTTGTTGATGTTGCACAAAATCCAGTGTTCTTTATAGCCTGTAATGTGGTGTTTTGCCTCCGAACATAATGCCGCGGACACCCGCATATAAATTGATGTATCAGTTTTTGAGCCTGCGGCAAAGAACGTTGCATCTCTACCGTGCCGTTCATTTCCCGGGCAAGTGCCGAACCGTGTTCTCACTGCCGGAGAATGGGAAGCGGGACGGACTGCCGCCCGGTACGGATGGAATAACGTCTGCGCCCGGCTGATATAATCTACTTATTTGGAGGGGCGTTACCATGTCACAGAACAAAAACACAAGGACGGCGGCAGCCGTCTGCGGAACAAAACAGGAAAGATGTGTAAGCCTCGCACAGTACATGATCGACAACGACGCGACAGTCAGAAAAGCGGGAAAAGTGTTCGGGATAAGCAAAAGCACGGTGCATCAGGATATTACGGCAAGACTCGGAAAGGTCGATCCGGAGCTTCACAGGCAGGTGAGGGAGGTGCTCGAGCGCAACAAGCAGGAACGGCATATCCGCGGCGGACTTGCCACAAAGAGAAAGTATATGGCAATTAAGAATTAAGTTTGACATTGATGTGAAAATGTGGTATAATTAACAGAAATAAAAACCTTGAAAGGAAGTCTGAAAATGAAAATAGAGACCAAATGCCTTCATGAAGGCTATACGCCGAAGAACGGTGAGCCCCGTGTAATGCCGATAGTACAGAGCACTACCTACGTTTACGATTCCACGGACGAGGTAGCCGCGGTATTCGATGACCCCACAAAGAGCCTTATTTATTCGAGATTTGAAAATCCCACAACAGATGCCGTTGAAAAGAAAATAGCGGCTCTCGAAGGCGGCGCGGCGGCCATGTGTACGTCCTCCGGTCAGGCGGCAACACTGTGCAGCATCCTCAATATCTGTGAAGCGGGCGACAGCTTCATATCATCGACATCTATCTACGGCGGAACGATAAACCTGTTCAGCATCACGCTCAAAAGACTCGGCATCGAGTGCATCTATGTTGATCCCGACTGCACACCCGAGGAGCTGAACGCTGCGTTCAAGCCCAATACAAAGCTCGTTTTTGGTGAGACTATCGCGAACCCCGCGCTCACCGTGCTCGATATCGAGAAATTCGCGAAGGCTGCACACGCGAACGGTGTACCGCTTATCGTTGACAACACATTCGCCACACCGTATCTTTGCAGACCGATAGAGTGGGGCGCGGATATCGTCGTTCACTCCACATCGAAGTACCTCGACGGACACGCGGTGCAGGTCGGCGGCGTTATCGTTGATTCCGGCAAGTTCGACTGGGCGGCGAGCGGAAAATTCCCGTGCATGACCGAGCCCGACGAGAGCTACCACGGCACGATATATACCGAAAAGTATCCCTTTGCGCCGTATATTGTCAAGGCGAGAATGCAGCTTATGAGAGATTTCGGCTGCTATCCGGCTGCAAATTCTTCTTTCCTGCTCAATCTCGGCATCGAGACACTGCCTGTAAGAATGAAGCAGTACGTTGAGAACGCGAAGGTCGTTGCGAAATATCTTGCGGAGAACGACAAGGTGGAATCCGTATTCTATCCGGGTCTTGAAGGCAACAAGTATTATCCGCTCGTGCAGAAGTATCTGCCGCTCGGAGCCGCGGGTGTTATCTCCTTCTCGATCAAGGGCGGCAGGAGCGTCGCTGTTAAGTTTATGGACAGCTTAAAGCTCGCGTCGAACGAGGTACACGTTGCCGATATCCGTACCTGTGTACTGCATCCGGCTTCCGCTACTCACCGTCAGCTTACCGACGAGCAGCTTGCCGCTGCGGGCATTGACGGCGGTATGATAAGATTCTCGGTAGGTCTTGAAAATGTTGAGGATATCCTCGACGATCTTAAGCAGGCATTTGCCGCGCTGTAAAGAAACTATACGCCGTCCCGCATCAGACTCATGCGGGACGGCTTTTTGTCATCAGAGCTGATTTTATGGTAACTCCGGTGATACGACAAAAAACTCCGCCCACAGATGAAACTGTAGGCGGATTGTCAGCGCGGACTCCGCGCCTGTCTGTGCCGAACGGTTTAGATTTTATGATAACTCCGGTGATACGGGCGAAAAAATAACCCGCCTACGGAAAACCATAGACGGATTCGCGGCGGGGCGTTCCCCGCTGGAGCTGATAGTCGGAATCGAACCGACGACCTCATCCTTACCAAGGATGTGCTCTGCCGACTGAGCCATATCTGTTACAGTCATAAATTATAACATAAAAACGACGGTTTGTCAATAGCTTTTATCAAAAAAATAACGCCATGCAAAAGAAAAAGCTATTTTATTGACAAGAATGCTTTATCTGTGGTATAATCCATTTAGCTATAGGGGAATGGAAACGAAACGTCGCTTTCCTTCCGTTTTGGCGGAGGATATATGAAAAAGAACACAAAAAAAGTCGATGCCGTCATAATCACAGTCATGGTACTGATCATTCTTGCATCAATATCAGCGGCTCTTATGAAAATAGATCATAATAAAGGCAGCACTGATCCCGAGCAGGTCTCACAGCCGGTCAAAGCGGATTCTTATGCAGACTACAACGGGAAAACGATAGGAATACTGACCGGATCGGCATTTGAGCCGGTCACTATGGAGAAATTCCCCGACAGCGAATATCAGTATTACAATACATACCCTGATCTCAGCACGGCTCTTATGAAGAAAATGATAGACGGGTTTGTCGTTGAATACGACACCGTCGTTCAAATAAGCAAAGATAAGCCGGAGATCGGCTTTTTTGATGATTTTGTCATCTCGGAGAATTACAGCTTCATCTACCCGAAAGAATCTCTCAATATTGAGTTCGTGGATAAGATCAGTGCGCAGTTCGACGAATATGTTGCAGAGTGCCGCAAGGACGGAACTATGGACAGGCTTGATTCTGTCTGGATGGGTGACGACGAGAAACTCAAGGTGATAGATGACTCCGGGCTTACAGGCGAAAACGGCACCATCAATGCAGTAGTATACTCCGGTGCATACCCGTACACCTATATAAAGGACAACAAGCTCGCGGGATATATGGCAGACCTTTTCACAGGTTTCTGCCGAAAATACGGATATGCGGCAGAATACAGCGATGCCGACCCGCAATCCGGTATCGCCGGTGTAACTGCCGGTAAATTTGATATTTTCGTAGGCCCTCTTTCCTATACGAAAGAGCGTGAGGAAAGTGTCCGTTTCTCCGCCCCGGTGTACTCCGCAGGTGCCGTTCTCGCGGTAAGAAAGTCGGAGATCGCCGGCAGCACAGACACAGCGGTCCCGGCGTTCACCTTTGACGAGCTTAACAGCCCGGAACGTGTGATCGGAGCCGGTGTCGGCTCATCCGGTATGTTTGCTGCGGAAGAGTGCTTTCCGAATGCAAAGATCGAATATTTCAAAGGTCAGCTGCCGGGATATGAAGCCGTAAGACTCAGAAAAATAGACGCGTACGTCTTTGAAAGAGCACAGATGAATCTTGCAGTCAAAAACGGGCTTAAAGGTGTCACGCTGCTTCCGGACAATGTGGGAGAGCCGACCGAGATCGCAGTCGGACTGTCAAGAAAGGCGGCTGTACCGGATCTGAAAAAGAAGATCGATGATTTCCTTGCAAAAGCAAAAGCAGATGGAACGATAGACGATATGTATAAGCGCTGGCTGGTGGACGAAAATTACGATATGCCGGAGATAGAAGCAAACAACTCATCAGGCATAAAACTCCGTGCAGCCACGACCGGAGATGTCGAACCGTACAGCTTCTATTCCAATAATGACCTGATCGGCTTTGATATAGAGCTCGCAAAGCGCTTTGCGGCATGGCTCGGTGCCGATATCGAATTTTCTGTCTATGATTTTGATGGTGTGGTGGCCGCTGCGGAATCGGGAGATATCGACTGTATCTTCTCCGATCTGAATGTCACATCGGAACGTAAGGAAGTGATAGACTTTTCCAGCACTGTCCTCATATTGGATAACGCCGTTATGGTTGCCGATCTGTCGGCAGACAGTTCCTCGTCCTCCGGCGGTATCTTTGAAGGTATCATAACGAGCTTTGAAAAGAACTTTATCCGTGAGGACCGGTGGAAACTGATAGTAGATGGCATAATTGTCACCTGCCTCATTGCAGTGATTTCAACTCTTGCCGGAACATTCCTCGCATTTCTCATCTGTATGTTCAGGCGCACGGGCAGCGCTCTCGCGAATGCGATATGCAATCTATACGTCAAGCTCCTGCAGGGAACACCTATGGTCGTACTGCTGATGATACTTTATTACATCGTCTTCAGTAATTCCGGACTTGAAGCGGTGTGGGTGGCAATAATCGGTTTCTCGCTGAACTTCGGCGCCTACGCATCGGAGATAATGCGTTCCGGCATCGAGAGCATCGACAACGGACAGCGTGAAGCGGCACTTGCTCTCGGTTACAGCGAAAACCAGGCGTTCTTCCGCTTTATTTTCCCGCAGGCAGTCGTGCGCTTCCTTCCGGTTTTCAGTCAGGAGACGGTCTCCCTGCTAAAAAGCACGGCGATAGTAGGCTATATAGCGATACAGGATCTTACGAAAATGAGCGATATTATCCGAAGCCGTACTTATGAAGCGTTTTTCCCGCTGATCGTTACAGCTGTCATATATTTCCTGATCGCATGGATCATTTCGGTCATACTCAGGCAGATACTTAAAGCCATCGATCCGAATAAAAGAAAAAGAGGTACTTCAGAATGAGCATGATAAAAATTGAACATCTCCGCAAGGAATATCCGAACGTAACACCGCTTAAGGACGTTAGCGTGGAGATAAACAAGGGTGATGTCATCTCGATCATAGGTCCTTCCGGAACAGGAAAATCCACGCTTCTGAGGTGTCTTAACCAGCTTGAGGAGCCTACCTCGGGAACAGTCACGATCGACGGCGAGATAATAACCGACCCCAAGTGCGATATCACGCTTGTTCGCCGTAAAATGGGAATGGTGTTCCAGTCGTTCAACCTTTTCGCAAATCTGAATATTATCGAAAATGTCATGTCGGCTCCGGTCAATCTTCTGAAAACGCCGAAGGAACAGGCATACAAGGAGGGAATGGAGCTTCTCAAACGTGTCGGACTTGCGGAGAAGGCGAAGAACTATCCCGACGAGCTTTCCGGCGGACAGAAGCAGCGTGTTGCTATTGCGAGAGCTATCGCGATGCATCCGGAGATAATCCTGTTTGACGAGCCGACGTCCGCGCTCGACCCGACAATGGTGGGTGAGGTGCTTTCCGTTATACGCTCTCTTGCAAAAGAAGGAATGACGATGATGATAGTCACCCATGAGATGAAGTTTGCGCGCGATGTGTCAAACCGTGTGTTCTTCATGGACGAGGGCGGCATCTATGAGGACGGAACGCCGGAGCAGATATTCGGCAATCCCACAAAAGAACGTACCCGTGTCTTCATAAAGCGTCTGAAGCAGATCTTCCTTGAAATAACCTCACCGGATTTCGATTTCATCGGCTTCAATGCGCAGATAGAGAAGTTCGGCAGAGATAATATGATCGCACCGAAAATGCTCCGCAATATAGAGCTTGCTTTTGAGGAGCTTGTTGTTCAGAACATTGCAGGATTTGCCGAGCATAACAACGAGGGCTTCCCGATACAGATCGAAATAGAGCATTCCGAGACAGACGAGACCTCGGTCATGAACATCACATACGGCGGAGAACGATATGATCCGCTTTCGGAGGGCGATGAGCTTTCCTCGGTCATCATAAAGAAACTCGCTGCCGAAACGAAGTTCGAGCACAGTGACAAAAATAAGCTGTCGGTAAAATTCGTGTGATCCTTCATAAACGGTCAGATCGCGTTCATTCCTGCATGGCAGCGGGAATGAACACCGCGTAAAAGATATGGTATAACATAACGAAAAGGAGTGTAAACAGATGAAAACAGATGTTATAGAAATGCATACGTTTGAGCTGTCGAAAAATAT
>CACZGM010000033.1 GCA_902780695.1 uncultured Ruminococcus sp.
CAGCGACGGTGAACATAAAAAAGAACAGTCATACGCATATACGCAGTTCAGACGCTTCTGAAAACTGCATGGACAGAGGATAAACCAAAGCATAAATACCGAATAAAAATTTTTTCATACAAGGAGGAAAAAAACATGAACAAGATCATTAAGGAACTCGTTGACCGCAAGGTAAACGAAAAACTCAACGACAAGATGAATGCTGTCATCAAGGCCGGCGAGGAAGAACTTACTATGTCCCGCAAGGTGTTTACTCTTCAGATAGCAGTGGCGCTTCTCGGCGGTATCGTTCTCGGTATGCTCATCTCCCCGCGCAAGAAGGTGTCCTACAAGATCGCAAGCAACAACCATGATATCGGTGAGCTTGCCCCCGACAGACACCGCGCTCCCGGATATGACGAATACGATGAGGATGAGGATGAGGACGAAGAAGAGGACAGCAGCGGCAATGACGCTGACGATGACGATAACGATGAGGACGAAGCTCCCGACAACGGCAGGAGCAAGTTCATAAAGCTCTGATCGGAGAAATAATATGACAGGAAAAGAAAGAGCAAAGCTGCGCGCGATAGCAAACAGCTATGATACGATACTGTATGTCGGAAAGAACGGCATAGGCGACGACCTCGTGAAACAGGCGGACGACGCTCTCGAAGCGCGGGAGATGATAAAGGGAAAGGTGCATGAGACCTGCGAGCTCACCGCCCGCGAGGTATGCACCGAGCTGTGCGGAAAGCTGAACGCCGAGCCGATACAGGTCATAGGCACGAAGTTCGTGATGTACAGACAGAACAAAGACCCGAAGAAGAGAGTTGTGTTCACAGATGAGTAAGATCGGCATTCTCGGAGGAACGTTCGACCCGATACACACAGGTCATGTCATGCTTGCGGAAACGGCGGCAAAGGAGCTGAAACTCACGGAGACGCTCA
Source organism: uncultured Ruminococcus sp. (assembly GCA_902780695.1). Lineage (GTDB taxonomy): Bacteria > Bacillota > Clostridia > Oscillospirales > Ruminococcaceae > Ruminiclostridium_E. The sequence goes on from CACZGM010000033.1 coordinate 931, forward strand.
TAATACCTGCTGCCGAACCGCCGCACAAGCAGGACTGCACCGCAGCGTTCGCGGACAGGTTCGCAATGGCGGAGCTGGCATTTTCCGGCAGACCGGGATTTGCCGTGTCGGATATCGAAAAGAAGCTCGGAGGAAAGAGCTTCACCATAAACACTGTCCGTGCGCTGAAAGAGATATATCCGAAAAAGACGGAATTCTATCTTATCATCGGCGGGGATCAGCTTTTCACGATAGAAAAATGGTTCCGCTACGAAGCACTGCTGAAGGAGTGTCATGTCACCGCCGTCACCCGCGGAGATATAAGCTATACCGATATGGCGGAGTACGCAAATGAGCTCGGACGGGTCAAGGTGATCAATGCCGCGATACCGGACATATCCTCCGAGGATATACGCGAAAAGCTGAAAAGCGGCGCGGACGTGAGCGGGCTAGTACCGGACGGAGTGCTGAAATACATCGAAGCGGGAGGTCTGTACCGTGGCTGACGAATACAAGGATCTGATAAGGGGAATGATGGGTAGAAAACGCTATATCCACAGCTGCAATGTCGCGGATATGTGCGTGAAGCTCGCGGAGATATTCGGCGAGGACGTGAAGAAAGCCTATACCGCCGGGATCCTGCACGACTGCCGCAAGGAAGCCGACCCGGAGATACAGCGCAGGGAGATGCTGGCGAGCGGGTACCATATCGACCCCGCAGAGCTGGACTCGAAAAAGACATGGCACGGCATAGCGGCGGCTTATTATGTTAAGAACGAGCTCGGAATAGACGACACGGATATCCTGAACGCCATACGATATCACACGGTCGGACATCCGGCAATGACAAAGCTCGAAAAGATCGTATATCTCGGCGACCTTGTATCCGCGGAGCGTGATTTCCCCGATGTGGAGAAATACAGGGCGTATGCTGTGCGGAATCTCGACGACGCTATGTACAGGGCACTGAAATGGTCTGTGGGATATCTTTCCGACAACGGAAAGAAGATACCGGTATGCACGATAGAAGCATACAACTACTACATAGACAGGAAGCTGAAAAAAGACTGAAAGGAAGCAAAAAATGACCGATATCGAAGAAGTAAAGATCGCGGTAAAAGCGCTCGATTCAAAAAAAGGCGGCAGAATAAGGGTAATACGCATAGGTGATATCACCGTTCTCGCAAACTATTTCGTGATCGCCGAGGGTACAAGTTCAACGCAGGTCAAGGCTCTTGCCGACGAAGTGGAATTTAAAATGGGAGAAGCGGGCATTCAGCCGAAGTGCTCTATAAATCAGCAGGGTACGAACTGGATAACTCTCGACTATATCGACGTTGTAGTTCACGTTTTTCTTAACGAGACACGAGAGTTCTACGGGCTCGAAAAACTGTGGGCAGACGGTGAAGAAGTCGATATTGCGGAATATCTTGAATAAAAAGCACCTGTTTATTTTGTCTGATATGACGAAAATGTGAAAAATAAGGGAAAATATACTTGACAAATTTTGTTATATAATGTATAATAGTCCGTGGGTTTATTTGAAACCCGTATCTATGATCATTACGAACAGTTTTGATATTTTATCCTGTGCCGATCATGGCAAAGGGAGGGAAACAGGAATGGCAGAAATTCGTCTTGGCAAGAACGAATCGCTCGATACCGCACTTAAGCGTTTCAAGCGTTCGTGCGCAAGAGACGGCGTACTGGCTGAGGTTCGCAAAAGAGAGCATTACGAAAAGCCTTCTGTGAAGCGTAAGAAAAAGTCCGAAGCTGCACGCAAGCGCAAGTTCAAGTAATGATGAATTACACAGGATTTAAGCGGTCTCGGACAGAGTCCGCTTAATTTATTTTGAATGAGTTGATAAGATAAATGTTATTCAAACCCTGTTTCCACATGAGAAACGTACTCGGGATAAGTGAGGATTTCCTTAAACAGAACGGCATAGACGCTCTTATCCTCGNNCCTTTCCCTGCACGGCTCTCCAGCCGCGGAGGAAGGCATACCGGAATGGCTCGACAATATGAGAGCGCTCGGCGTGAAAATGGTCGTTGTGTCAAACAATACCAACCACCGCGTGGCTCCGCTTGCACGGAAGCTCGGACTGCCGTTCATAGCCAACGGCGCTAAGCCGCTCACTATCGGCATAACACGGGCGCTCCGATTCCTCGGAGTACCGAGAGAACGCACCGCCGTGGTCGGTGACCAGATCTTCACCGACGTTATGGGCGGAAACCTCGCACGGACCAGGACGATACTCGTAGAACCGTTCCATGCCGAAAAGAACCTGTTTTTCAGGATAAAAAGAGCCGCGGAAAATATCGTTTACAGACGCGGCAGCGTATAGAAAGGCAAAGATCATGATCACATTCGGACCCGGCGGCAATTCCGACAGCTTCGGCAAGCGCAGATTTCCCGAAGACCTGCCCGCTTACCTTGCGGCAATGGGGCTAAACGGATATGAGGTAGAATGCGGACGCGGCGTCCGCATCTCGGAAAAAACGTATCAGCTGCTGCCGGAACTTGCGGCTGAAAACGGCATATACCTGACTCTGCACACCCCGTATTTCATCTCGCTTTCAAGCGAAAAGGAAGAAACAAGGCTCAACAGCGTCGGTTACATACTCGACAGCGCAAGAGCCGCGCATAAGCTCGGCATACGCAAGCTGGTGGTACATTCCGGCTCATGCTCGAAAATGACGAGAGAATCAGCGACGGAGCTTGCCAAAGACACCCTCACAAGAGCGCAGAAGGCTCTCGATGACGAGGGTCTGGACGAGATAATACTCTGCCCCGAGACTATGGGCAAGATAAATCAGCTCGGAACACTGAGCGAAGTGCTGGAGCTTTGCGGAGTTGACGAAAGATTTCTGCCCTGCGTTGATTTCGGACATCTGAATGCGCGGACTCTCGGCGGGATAAAGTCGGAAGCCGATTACGCGGCAATGCTCGACGAGATAGAAAACAAGCTCGGACACGACAGACTGAAGCATTTCCATGTGCATTTCAGCAAGATAATGTACACGGCAGGCGGCGAGAAAATGCACCTCACTTTTGAGGACACGGAATACGGACCGCAGTTCGAGCCGCTTATGGAGCAGTTTGCGAAACGCTCTCTCGAACCGTCGGTAGTATGCGAAAGCTCCGGAACACAGGCGGAGGACGCGGCCGCAATGAGAAAATACTATGAGGGGATCATAAAATGAAGATATTTGTGATAAACGGACCCAATCTCGATATGCTCGGAAAACGTGAGCCGGAAATATACGGCAGCGACACGCTCGACTCGATAAACGCAGAGCTTGCGTCATACTGCGCAACCGTCGGCGTTGAGCCGCAGTTCTTTCAGTCCAACTCTGAGGGCGAACTGATAGATATCATACATTCCGCCCACGGCGCGGCAGACGGCATCGTACTGAACGCCGGCGCTTACACCCATTACAGCATCGCTATCCGTGACGCGATAGCCGCGGTGGAGCTTCCCTGCGTGGAAGTGCATCTCTCAAATGTACACAAGCGCGAGGAATTCCGTCACAAGTCGGTAATATCTGCGGTCTGCACGGGAGTGATCTGCGGATTCGGCAAAAAATCGTACAAACTCGCGATAGACGCTTTACTGTTATGATCCGAACAACGGCGGCCGGCTCACCTGCTCTGAACGGAGTCGGAGATGCATTTTTATCGGACAATTACAAAACAAGGAGACAGTTTCCGGAATGACAAGAACAGACAGGATAGCGGCGGAGCTTAAAGATCCCACTCATGCCGCGCTTATAACAAGCCCCGTATCGAGACAGTACGCCACAGGCTTCAAATCCTCGGCGGGCATTGTATTCGTCACACAGCAGCAGAGCTATTTTATCATAGACAGCAGATACTACGAGAAGGCAAAGGAACAGGCAGACGGCGTTGAGGTAATGCTTCTCACGGATATGAGAAAGCAGCTCTACTCCGTGATAGAAAAGCACGGCATCAAGGTCATCTCGATAGAAAGCAAGAGCGTCACCGTAAGCGAGCTTGAAGACTATATGAAGCTGTTCACCACTCTTACGGTCGATCCGTCCGGCTGGCTCTCCTCCACGCTGGAGAAAATGCGCATCATCAAGAGCCAGGAAGAGATACAGAAGATAGAAGCCGCACAGCGCATAGCGGAATCCGCTTTCCAGAAGCTGATAACCGCGATACGCCCCGGCATGACCGAAAAGCAGGTCGCTTCCGTACTTGATTTCTATATGATGGATCTCGGCGCGGACGGCATTTCCTTCGATACTATCGCCGCTTCAGGCATAAACTCCGCCTGCCCGCACTCGGTGCCTACCGACAAGCCAATACAGAACGGCGAGTTCCTCACTCTCGATTTCGGCGCGGTCGTTGACGGATATCACTCCGATATGACGCGCACTGTCGTTATCGGAAAACCCGACGAGGAAATGGCGAAGGTGTATAACGCGGTATGGGGAGCGCAGTCGGACGCTATCAAGGCAGTACACGCCGACGTTACGGGCAAGCTCGTTGACAGCGTGGCGAGAAGCACTCTCGACGCATGGGGATATGAGAAATACTTCACACACGGTCTCGGACACGGCGTGGGACTTGAGATACATGAAGCACCCACGGTCTCGGCTAAAAGCCCGTTCACACTGCATGAGGGAATGGTCATAACCATAGAACCCGGTATCTATCTCCCCCACAAGTACGGTGTTCGTATCGAGGATATGGTCGTTGTCACCACAAACGGCTGCATAGACCTCACCAAAGCGCCGAAAACGCTGATATATATCTGATATATTATCCCTCCGCCGTTGACGGAGGGATTAAGTCTGTCAAAAAAATTATTTCAGAAGCGAAAAAATTAAAAAAACTATTGCTTTTTTCTCGGAAATATAGTATAATGTATGAGATATTAATGTATATGAGGCAGAACGCACATATAACAAGGAGGACAAAGAAATGATCACAGCAGGCGATTTCAGAAACGGCATGACATTTGAAGAAGACGGACAGGTAATGCAGGTCGTTGAATTCCAGCATGTTAAGCCCGGTAAAGGTGCCGCTTTCGTAAGAACCAAGACCAAGAACGTTCTTACCGGCGCTGTAGTTGAAAAGTCATACAACCCCACAGCAAAGTTCCCCACAGCGTTCATCGAGCGCAAGGATATGGAATATACCTATATGGACGGTGAGCTGTACCACTTCATGGACAGCGAGACCTATGAGGACGTTCCGATCAACGCCAAGGAAGTAGGCGACAACTTCAAGTTCGTAAAGGAAAACACGGTTTGCAAGATCCTTTCCTACAAGGGCAAGGTATTCGGCGTTGAACCGCCCAACTTTGTAGAGCTCGAAGTTACACAGACAGACCCCGGCTTCAAGGGCGATACCGCAACAAACGCTACAAAGCCCGCTACTCTTGAAACAGGCGCAGAGATCAGAGTTCCGCTCTTCATCGATATCGGCGACATTATCCGTATCGACACAAGAACAGGCGAATACATGGAGCGCGCTAACAAGTAACAGACCGCTCTCTTATGAAAGTGAGGCAGTAATATGGAAAATATGACTATTGCGGAAAAGGTTTCCTATATCAAAGGTCTCGCGGAAGGCTTAAAGCTGAACACAGAGACAAACGAGGGCAAGATACTTGCCGCGATCATTGATGTACTCGGTGATATCGCGCTGAATATCGAGGATATAGACGAAGACCTCGCTGAGCTCACAGATGTTGTAAGCGACGTTGAGGACAGCCTTATGGATCTTGAGGATGAAGTTTACGGCGACGGCGATACAAGCGATGCGGCGGACGATTACGACGACGATGACGACGCTCTCTATGAGATCACCTGCCCTAACTGCAACAACACGATCACAGCGGATTACGACGTTCTCGCAAACGGCACTATAGACTGCCCGAACTGCGGCTCGACGCTCGAATTCGACCTCGATCAGCTCGAAGAAGAATAATATAAGAATAACAACCAATATGTTTCGGGGCGGGGTGAAATTCCCCACCGGCGGTGATGCGCTGATCTGCGCCAAGCCCGCGAGCGCCCGCAGGGGTGCTGAATCGGTGAAATTCCGATGCCGACGGTAAAGTCCGGATGAAAGAAACAAAAAGTGCTTTTTTAAAGTACCCGCCCTGTGCCTTTGGCATGGGGCATTTTTGTTCTCTCCGATCGAAAGGAGCAAATCATTATGTCAACAACAACAGCAGCAACCCCCAAAAAGCTCACGGGAGTGAAATTCATCACAATAACCGCGATACTTACAGCAATAGCGGTAGTTCTGCAATATCTCGAATTTCCGGTGCCGTTCTTCATTCCGCCGTTCGTTAAATTCGATTTTTCCGATCTTCCCGCCATTCTTGCGGCATTTCTCGTCTCACCGATCTCCGGTCTGGCGGTGTGCCTGCTGAAGAACGTGATACACCTTGCAGTGTCATCGTCCGTGGGAGTCGGTGAGCTCTGCAACTTCCTGCTCGGTGTGGCAATGGTCATACCTTCGTGGCTTATCTACAAGATAAAGCCGACAAAGCTCAACGCACTTATTGCAATGATCGCTGGCTCGGTAATAGCCGCAGTCCTGAGTATCTTCATCAATTACTACATCTCCTACCCGTTCTATCAGACCTTCATGCCGCTCGATGCGATAATAGCAGAGTATCAGAAGTTCAACGGCGGTGTAGGCTCGCTCTGGGATGCGCTGATATGGTTCAATATGCCTTTCACGTTCGTGAAGTTCCTGTTAGACTCGCTGATCGTGTTCTTTATCTATAAGCCGCTGGCAAAAGCGCTCCGGCGCTGAATTGCGGCGCTTGCGCGCTTGTCCTGCGCGGACAGCGCCAACCCCTTTAAAAAGGGGTTGGATCCCTAAACCTGATACCGTAATACGGAAATTCGACAGTCCGGTAACAAAATGTGCCCCCGCTTCTTTTCAGAAACGGGGGTGTTATTATATATCCGATATATTAAAATACTCCATTGCTGATTCAACGCACTCTTTTATCAAATCCTCATGTTTTTTGTAATCTTCATAACCACTTAACTTAACGCGATACTCTCTCCACCTTGTTATATATGAAACATCAAGTCCATTTTCTTCTACCCGTGATGACAACTCCGTATTTTCATTATTCTTAAAGCAGAAGTAAAGATATGATTTTTTCGGTCTAAACAAAATAAAATTCTTCGCAGCCCCATCTTTAGAAAGACCGATATAGAATTTATTGTATTTTAGTTCAAAACCAGAAGTATATTTTTTTAAATCGCTGAAAATAGCATCAACATCTTTCATGACCCGCTTTGTACTGCGATTTTCCCAATAATTACGGTCGGTTACTTCGAATACTTCTTCTTCATCTGAACCAATCGTAACACGATCAATTACTTTGGTAAAAGCAAGAGAAATATCATCACCAGTCTTGAATGCAGATAATTGTAAGGCAATCAGCGGTATCGCACCATTGAAAAGACTGATAACATTCATAAACCTTCCTGTTATCTCTTCAGCAACAATAACGGCACAATGGTCATATTGTGGATATCTCTTCTTCTCTGTATCCCAATATTCAATGGTTCTGATTATATGACTCGGGTCTGTTGCACCAAGTTGTACTTCAATCTCATATCGCGTCTCATTATCAACACTGCCCATTAGCATATCAAGACGACCGCCCGATGGCTGAATTCGTTCTCTCTGAATAGGTGTGATCTCACCTATCCCCAACACTTCCGGATTATCATATATGTATTTTTGTATATGTTCCTCTTTTATTTCAGGGTGATTCTTTAAGGATATCTTTTTTAGATTTACTATGTTAGCCATATAGAATGCCCTCCGATAACAACCATACTGTATAATAAATTATACTTGTTTTCAGAGAAAATGTCAAATAAAATACTGTTTTATATCTTACATAATATATTTTCGTCACACTGCACAAAATTCCCAATCTAATTCCGTTATGCATGAATTATTACAAATTGTTTACATTTTCCGAAAAAGGTTGATTTAATCGGCAAATAGTGATATAATAGATATATTGTGGGATATTATACCCAATAAAAGAAATAAAAGGAAACCCGATACAGATGATCCATAACAGGAAAATACAGCAGATAGCCGATGAGGTCGAAAAGGTAATAGTCGGAAAGCGCGATGTTGTCACAATGCTGCTTATCGCACTGCTCTCCGGCGGTCATGTGCTGGTCGAGGATGTTCCCGGCACCGGAAAGACAACGCTCGCCGCGGCAGTCGGAAAGTCCGCCGGACTTATGAGCAGACGCGCACAGTTCACACCGGACGTTACCGCTTCCGATATAACCGGCTTCACGATGCTGAACAAGGAAACGAATAATTTTGAATACCGTCCCGGAATGGTAATGACAAACATTCTGCTCGCGGACGAGATAAACCGCGCAACACCGAAAACGCAGTCCGCGCTTCTCGAAGCCATGGAAGAACAGACAGTGACCGTTGACGGCGTGACGCATAAGCTGCCGTCGCCGTTTATGGTAATAGCTACGCAGAACGAGCTCGGATATGTGGGAACTTTCCCGCTCCCGGAGGCACAGCTCGACAGATTCATGATGAAGATCTCAATGGGCTACCCTACCGTCGAACAGGAAATAGGCATCATCGCAAGCAGACAAAAGAACGACCCGTTCGATCTGATAATCCCCACCTGCACAAAAGATGATATAATCACCGCAAAGGAAGATGTCAAGGAAACGAACATCGAGCCCTCTGTTTACCGCTATATCGTCGAGATAACTGCAAGCACGCGGGCTCACCCGGCGGTGGAGCTCGGCGCAAGTCCCCGCGCTTCACTTGCCCTTATGCGTGCGGCACAAAGCTACGCTTTCCTCAACGGCAGAGCGTATGTCGTGCCGGAGGACGTTCTGCGAATGACACCATATATCCTGCCGCACAGGATACGTCTGACGCAGGAAGCGAAGATAAAGCGCGTTGACACTATGGATATTCTGCGCGATGTCATAAAGGCTGTTAAACCGCCTTTCACAAGAGGTAAATAGGCTTTGGCAAAATACAGGATCTTATACACGCTGCTGTTTATCGGAGCCGCCGTATTCGCTCTCGCCTACGAGAGCAGGCTGACGTTCGTTCTCTTTGCGGGAGTCGCCGTACTGCCGCCGGTCACGTTCATACTGATGCTGATGTCCGGACTGCTGATGAAAATAGAGGTGATTCCGGAAACCGAGCACGTCGGTAAGCTGCAGGACTTCGAGATAAACGTCAAGGTGACGAACAGGTTCATTATCCCTGCCGCGCCCATGATCGTTACCGGCACGTTCCATGACAAAAACGGCAGTGTCATCGCCGGACGCAGGCTTGTACTCAGCACCGGTGCAATGCGTCGGTGCGACTACTCCTTCAGGGGATGTATAAGCTACCGCGGAGAATATATGCTCGGCATTGAGAGTGCGGAGATCTACGATCTGCTGCGGCTGTTCCGCTTCAGGCTGAAAAAAACGCCGATGTGCAGCATAACCGTGATGCCGAGACGGGTGATGCTCGACGAAACAACGGCACTCTGCACCGACGATTACGACAGCACCATAACCAAAGTATCGTTCATGGAAAGCGGCTCTTTCGCTTCCATACGCAAATATGCGGACGGCGACCTTATGAAGCACGTTCACTGGAAACTCTCCGCCAAGCATGATGAGCTTATGGTGAAGCAGTCGGAGCAGAATCTCGGAAGCAGTGCGCTTATCATAACCGACCTGCACGGATTCTCCGACAACGATGAGAGAAATATGCAGGCTGCCGACGCTGCCGTTGAGACAGCTCTCGCGCTGACGAGAAAGATAATCTCCGACGGGCGCACGGCGGTGAATATATACCGCGCCGCCGACGGCTCCGCGGATATAATGAATGCGGAAAAGAACGAGGATTACGAGCGGCTCGTCTCGATATTCGCCGTGCTGCCTATCGCAAGGACGGAACAGGGCGCGGAAGCTCTGATATCCTACGCCGCCGACTGTCTCACCGGCAGTGAGCCGCTTTTCATAATCACGCCGAAAATGAAGCCGAAAGCACTTTCCGACATACTTAACGCTGTCGGGAACCTGTACGGCGAGATACGGATATATCTTACAGCCGCCGACCCGGACGACCTGCTCACCGCACAGGCGGGCGCTGCCGGAAACGTGTCGGTCTGGCGCATAAACCCGGAGGACATCTCGCTCTCACTGCGAACCTCCATGCAATAAAATAAATTCAGTTGAATGTAAACTGTAAAGTCGGGAAAATGAGTTTCAGAAAAGAACACAACAAAGAAAAGATACTGCACGACGAATATTTCGGAGAACAGCCTTCCGCCGCATTCCTGCTGACGGCAAGGCTTGTTTTGCTGTGCGTAATGACAGGCTCCATCGTGCTTGTGTTCTGCGGGCTGTACAGCTACACGGGCAACGCACTGATACCGGCGGGAATTGCCGCTCTTGCCGCGGCGTGGATATATATTCTCGCTTCCGTACTGCCCGCGCCGATAATATACGGTGCGGTGCTTACCGCGGCCGCGGCGGTGATATGGGCGCTGCGCGATACCGCATGGCGTCTCGCCCTTTATTTCTGGGACTGGATAATGCTGCGGCTCGACGGACGGCTTCTGCAGACCTCCGGCTTCACCGTACACGATCTGCTGCGTCTTAAAACCGGTACCGAGCCTGAATACACACTTATGCAGACCGCTATGTTCTGGGCAGCAGTGCTGCTCGGAGTGCTGTGCGCGGTATTCTTCACCGCCGCTGTCCGCACAAGGATACATCTGTCAGTTCCCGTTGCCGCCGCGGTCATTGTCACAGCTCCCGCGGTAGCCGGAGAGATAGCCGGATATAACGCCTCTTTTCTCGTCTTTGTCGTCTGCATCTTCGGATTTGAAGCGATAAGCTCAAGCTACGATCTCGACAGCCGCTTCATATTCGGGAGCCTTTCCTCCGCACATCTGAACAATCTCCGCAGCGACCACGAATACAGCAGAAGGCTGGTATTCGCAAAGCCGAAACGGAAGATAGCAGGAGATACCGTGCGTTATCACCGCTATTCCGGGAATATGATCGCGGCGGCTGTTACTGCTGCGGCAGTGTTCTTCGGCATGGCTCAACTGATACCCGAGGGCGTGGGACTCAATTATAAGAAAGTGCTTGACACCGCCGTATCGCTCGGAAATCAGGCGGCGGACGCGGTCGGAAACATCTTCGGTATGCCGATAGGAAGTCCCGACGACAAGGGGTATTTCAGTTCGGACAAGTACGGCGATATCTCCGACAGCATAAGCATAGCGCCGCCGAGTGAGAGCGACCGTCCGGTGCTTGAAGTCACGCTTAAGCGCAATGATATACCCGTATATCTGCGCGGAGATATCGGCACCGGATATTCCGGCAACACATGGAACAGCGTCATCTCCGCGGAAGAGGAATACAGAGCCGCTGTACCGGATTATTTCAGCCCTGAAGCGGAATATCAGGTGTTCAGACAGCTGCTCGCCCGTTCTTCGGATACAGACCCGGAAGAAGCAATGCCGCTGCAGTCCGTGTCAATAAAATATCTGCGCAACACAAGAGTGGTATTCCAGCCCGTCGCGCCGTTCGAGCTCAATTACAGAAGCAACGCCCAGTACGACTGTTTCGGTGACTTTATCCTGCGCACAAAGCGAGGATTCGTGAACAAGTATGAGGGGCTTGCCCTTACGCCGAATATGGCTCCGAACGTTTTGAACCCGCGTGCCGCGGCAATAGCATCATCGGTCGAACAGACTTTCATTAACGACGGCAGCGCGGTTCCCCCCGGCATGACGGCGGAAGAATATCTCCGGGGACTGTACGGCTACCGGGAGTTCATAGAAAACAACTATAAGAAAAAGACGGATCCGGCTTCTTCCGGAACTTATGATACCATATCCGGTTTTCTGTCGGATTTTGAACAGTATTACGCGAATGCCGGCTACGATTCAACTGCCGCGGATATCAACACGGCTATGACCGAACGCTATAACCGTTCAAAAGCAATGTGTGATTATTTCAGCAAGAATTTCACATATTCGCTGAGCGAGGACAGCAATACCGGGAATATGCTCAACACGTTCTTAAACGAGACACACAGCGGTCACTGCGCGCTCTTCGCTACCGCAATGACTCTTGCCCTGCGCGAATACGGCATACCGGCGAGATACGTCACCGGCTACGTTATTTACGGCGGCGGAGAACCTGACAGGAACGGGGACTACACATACACCCTCACGGAGAAACAGCTTCACGCATGGGTGGAGGTATATTTCCGCGGTATCGGCTGGCTGCCCTTTGACCCGACGGCTTATGTTCCGGGTTACGCGGAGATCGTTTATGATGTACCGCCTGTCGCACCTGTGACTTCCGCATCCGACACTTCCGAACCGCCCGTGACCACGGTATCCGAAGATCCGGACAGCACTGCCGGACCGGATACAGCGGACGCTGAGACCACGGAGGAACCCGACACAGACCCGCTCTCACAGGACAGCGATGACACGGACGTTCAGCAGGAAACGGTGATACCCGTTCCGGAAACACACACCTCAAACGACACCGGAAACATTATCGTTTCGCTGCTCCCTATAATAGTGATCGCTGCGGTCGCAGCTGCTGTCGCTGTCATAATCGCACTTTTCTTCCGCAATCTGCGAAAGGCGGAAGAAAATGCGATAAAGAGCTTCCGTACCCTGCCGCCTTATGAGGCTTCGCAGATAATGTACCGCTTTGTGATGAGTCTGCTCGGAACGAAGGGGCTGGTTCCCGGCTCGGAGCAGTTCTACGACTTCGCTGAACGCGTTGACGGAAGCATCGAGATGAAGGGTGCGAACGTATTCATGATGGACGTTATGCCGGTATTCGAGAAGTGCGAGTTCGGAAACGCGGAGATATCGCCCGTATCGGAAGACGAGAGAAACGCGGTATATACTTTCACAGCCGCCGTTTACAGAAAGGTCATGGAGGACTGCTCCGCACTGAAAAGAATTTTTCTTAAAATCTCGTTATTTTTGTAAAAAAACGGTTGCAAAAACTTAAATAATTTGGTATAATATTAATGTGATTTTTATGTCGTTATAATTCCGGAAGTCAGACACCGTAGAAAGAACGCTGTCTTTCCCGCCCGCGGTGCGGATAATAACGAAACAGTGATCGTCCGGTGTGACCTGCGGAAAATTCTATGATAATACAGGGGGACTTTATTATGAATCTGATAACCCGCTCCGATTTCGACGGACTTGCGTGCGGTGCGCTTCTCTATGAAGCAGGAATTATAGACACGTTTACGTTCAAGCACCCCAAGGATATCCAGGACGGACTTGTTCCCGTAACGGAAAACGATGTTCTCGCAAACGTACCGTTCGTTGAGGGCTGCGGCCTGTGGTTCGATCACCACTCCAGCGAATTCGAGCGTCAGCAGCTTGAGGGCAAGTACAAGGGAGAGAGCCGTATCACCCCCAGCTGCGCAAGGATAATATACGAATACTACGGCGGCAGAGAGCGTTTCCCGCAGTTCGATGACCTCATGGTAGCTGTTGACAAGGTGGACAGCGGAAACCTCACCGTTGATGAAGTCCTTCACCCGGAGGGCTGGATACTTATAGGATTCCTCATGGATCCGCGTACTGGTCTCGGACGTTTCAGAAACTTCACGATAAGCAACTATCAGCTCATGGAGAAGCTCCTTACCTGCTGCCGCAGCATGACGACACAGGAAATACTCGATATGCCCGATATCAAGGAGCGCATCGCGGTATATAACGAGCAGAGCGAGCTGTTCAAGGAAATGGTACACGCACACACCGTTATCAAGGGCGATGTCATCATCACCGATCTGCGCGGCGTTGACCCGATCTATACCGGCAACCGCTTCATGATCTACAGCCTCTACCCCGACCAGAACATATCCGCATGGATAGTAAACGGCAAGGGCGGTCTGGGCTGCTCCGCCGCGGTAGGTTATTCCGTAATCAACAAGACCAGCCATGTCGATGTCGGAAGCCTTATGCTGAAATACGGCGGAGGCGGTCATCACAAGGTCGGCACCTGCCAGTTCAAGGACGAGGAGCTTCCGGAGAAGCTCGAAAAGATGCTCGACGAGCTTGTGAACTACGACAAGTATTATAATGTATAAGCGATTTCCCCCGCCGGCGCCGGAGACGACGCTCGTCCGGGGGAAAAAGTATAATTTCGGAAAAAAACAACGCACGGAGGACAATATGACCGCACAGGAATTCGGGAAAAAGCTGAACGAAAACATCTCAAAGGTAATAATCGGCAAGGAGCATGCGATACGCATAATGACCGCGGCACTTCTCGCGGGCGGTCATGTGCTGTTCGAGGACGTTCCCGGCACAGGCAAGACTATGCTCGCAAGAGCCGCCGCGAGATCCCTCGACTGTGATTTCAAGCGCATACAGTTCACTCCCGACCTGCTGCCGTCCGATATCACCGGTATTAATTACTTCAATATGAAAACACAGGAATTCGTGTTCAGAAAAGGCTCCGTGTTCACGAATATACTGCTCGCGGACGAAATAAACCGTGCCACGCCGAGAACACAGTCCGCGCTCCTTGAATGTATGGAGGAAAAGCAGACCACCGTTGACGGCGAAACATACAGACTTACCGCTCCGTTCTTTGTTATCGCGACACAGAACCCGATAGAAACAGCAGGCACCTATCCCCTGCCCGAAGCGCAGCTCGACCGTTTCATTGTCCGTCTGCACCTCGGATACAGTTCGAGAAAAAGCGAGCTTGAAATGCTTGCGTCTATCGGTGAGACACACCCTATAGACAGCATAGGTGCGGTACTTACTGCCGGAGATCTCTCCGCGGCATCGTCGGAAGCACTGAACGTGAAGCTCGGCGAAGCATCGGCGGAATATATCTGTGAGCTCGGAGACGCTACGCGCCGCAGTGAAAAGGTACGGCTCGGATTAAGCCCCCGCGGACTGCTTGCGCTGAAAAAAATGTCGCAGGCTTATGCCGCGCTTTCCGGCAGTTCTTTCGTCACGCCGGATCATATAAAATCCGTTGCCCCTTATGTTATCCCGCACCGCCTTATCTGCAAGGAATACGCGGTGACCAAGGCGGGAAGCACGGCGGAAGAAGTCGTAAAACAGCTGCTTGATGACGTTCCCGTCCCCACGGAGAAGTTTGAATAAGTTATATCCGCTTCCGGCGGAACTGTACAGATCATAAATGCGGCGCGGAGGTGAAAACGCACGGAATGGAAATATTCGCTGTTCTTCTGATAGCGGGAATAGTTATCGTTCTCGAACATTATATATTCTCGCACTACGTTCTGCGCGGTCTCACCTACACTGTCCGTTTCAGCACAAACGAGGCAATGGAGGGCGACACCTTCGAGATAGTCGAAGAGATCGTAAACGACAAGCATCTCCCCGTGCCGTGGGTCAAAACGGAGCTGAGTACAAGCAGGTGGCTCGAATTTTCCGGAACACAGGCAGCGCGTGCATCCGACACCCGCTTTGTACCGAGCGTTTTTTCTCTGCGCCCGAAACAGAAATGCACCCGCACAAGACAGGTCACTGCGCTGAAACGCGGGAATTTCAAACTCGAAAGCGTTTCTATAGTCGGGAGCGACCTGCTCGGGCTCGTTTCCGTTTCCCGCGCGCTCAACATCAACGAAAGCATCAGAATACTCCCCGCACCATACGAGATAGGTGAGGGCGAGATGTCACAGGAGGAGCTTTACGGCGAGATCACCGCACGGCGCTTTATCTGCGACGACCCGTTCCTTATCTCCGGCGCGCGTGAATATACCGGCAGAGAACCGATGAACCGCATACACTGGAACAGCACCGCCCACAGCGCAAGACTTATGGTGTTCAACAACGATTATACCACACAGAACCGCGCGGCAATAGTGATGAATATGCAGAAAAAGCCGATAGGTGACCCGCACCCGATAATCGTCGGTGACACAGAGACTTATATAAAAGCAGCTGCGTTCATACTCGATATGCTCGCAGCGCACGGTGCGGAAACCGGCTTTTACAGCAACGGCTCCGGCGGCATACACGAACAGGGCGGTCCGGACAAGGAAGACTATATGAAGCTGCTGAGGGTACTGTCCGATATACGGAACGAATGTGACATTGATTTCCGCACATTTCTCGAACAGACGGACACCGCGGATATTTACTTCCGCGACAGAACAGACATCTTCTTTATCACGCCGTACATCGACGAATGGCTGCTGGGATTTGCCCGCATGATGCGAAAGCGCGGCAAGAACGTGATATTCTACTGCAACGACGACAGCGTGAATGACAGCCGTATCATACGCATCGGCAGAGTGAGCAGATTTTACTATATGAACGATTGACCGGACATGATCACGAGGTGCCTTATGAAAGGAACGCTTCTTAAAATTTTATCTGTGCTTGCGTTTTCGGCAGTGGTATTCCCTTTTCTGTTCGGCTGCGACGTGAACCGGTACGGCAATATCGACCCGCTGCGCATACTTTACTACTACGGAATAGGCGCGGTTCTGTTCGGGATAGGATATCTCGGTGCGGAACTGAAAAAAGCGCACCCGAAACTCGGTATCCCGGTGCGGATATTCGGGCTGCTGATGTTTGCGGCAGGCTTTCTTGCGCTGCTGATCGACGGTGATGCTTCGACGGTCTTCGCTCTCGGATCATGCTCGATATTTGCCTTTTTCATCGGAGAAAGGTGCAGATTCAAAAACTTTGCGGATATGTACCCGCTGTCGGCGTTTGCGGTATATATCGTGCTTACGGTAGCCTGCTTTATTTTCGTGAGTCTGACATCGCCCGAAGAGATAAGAACAACGGTAACCGATACGATCACAGCGGCTTTTGTGGCGGAATTCACCGCGGCGGCGCTGCTGCTGAATCAAAGCGGGATATTCGACCGCGCCAATATGCGCAAGGAGACCAAGACCTCGCTTCCGAAGGGACTTACGGGCTACAATGCGGCGCTTGTTCTCGGAATCACGGTCACGGGACTTGTGCTGTGCCTGTTCCGCAAGCAGATAGCATGGCTGCTTGAACAGGCATTGATGATACTGATACGCGCAGTATATATTATCGCTAACCTTTTCACCGCCGAAAAAATGGGGATAGAGCCGGGCGAGACTGTCTCGGTCACCAGAGGCTTCGGTGAGACCGCAGACGAGGCATATATTCTCGAAGCGCTTGCGGTACTGGTACTTCTCGGAGTTGTCATAAAATTCCGCAGGCAGATATTCAAGGCGATAAAGGGATTTTTCGGACGGCTTGGTGCTCTTCTCGCGGGACGTGTCGAGGAATCTTCAAAGCCGGATTTCAAAGATGTTTTCGAGAACTACTCCCCGCGTCCTGACCGACTGACAAAGAACGAGAACATCTATGTTGTAAGGCGCAGATACAAGGCCGAGACCGACCCGGTCACGAAGTACCGTCTCGGATACCGGGTGCTGCTGTACAGGATAAAGTCCTACAATCAGCGGCTTTCCCCGTCCGACACGACCTCGGTACAGTCCGAGCGCGGCGCTGATCTTTTCGGGAAGGAGCAGCTCGCGTCCGTTGTCGGCACTTACGAGAATGTACGTTACGGTACACACTCACCTACGCAGCCGCAGTTATCCGAGCTGTCGGAACTTATAGAAAAATAAAGCCTTCGCCATAGTATTTCCGATTCAGGATCAGAAGTATTATGGCGTTTATATTGACACCGCCACAGCGTTCTGCTATAATGATTAACATTATGAAACGAAATATATCGGGTTCAATAAATTGCGGAGAATATCATGAAAATCAATACAGGTTCAACTATAGGTATATTCAGTTCATCTTACGGCATAATACATGATACCCCTGAGTCGGCAAAGCGGGCGGAGGATTTCCTGCGGGATAACGGGTTTGCGGTCAGACACGGCAAGCTGTGGGGACACAAGAGAGCTTTTTGTACGGGAACACCGCAGGAGAGAGCAGATGAATTCAACAGCCTGCTGTATGACCCCGAGGTAGATATCCTTATGGCGAGCGTGGGCGGTATCGTCACTAACGGTATGCTTCCGTACATAGACTACGAATTCTATGCAGAACACCCGAAGCCTGTTGTGGGTATGTCGGATGTGACAACGCTTCTTATGGCTCTTTATGCCCAAACAGGTGTACCTACCTATTACGGCACGAATTTTGTGACGAGCTATGCAAGGCTCAGCCCATATCGGGATATAGCACTTGATTGCCTCTGTGATGTACTGAATTTTGAAGAAAGCTATCAATATACAGCGCCGGAATACTATTCCGATGAGGTGATCGAATGGGAAAAACCACTTATCAGGGAAAAGCAAATACCAAACAAACAGGTAACGCTGCACTGCGGCAAAGTGTCCGGCAGGCTTATTGGCGGTAATCTCTGGGGTATTTCGAATATATGGGGAACGCCCTATATGCCTGTTATCAGACAGGGAGATATACTGTTCATTGAGGACACAGAAACTAATGCCGATCTTGTGGAATGTCGTCTGGGACAACTGAAAATATGCGGAGTATTTGAAAAGCTCGGCGGGCTTATCATAGGCAAGTGCCGTGATTATTTTGACTGCGAAACAGAAATGACATATTATGATTTCATTTATGACTACATCGGCAGACCGGATTATCCTGTGCTTGCCGAGTGTGATTTCAGTCATTGTGCGCCTATGCTGACGATACCTATCGGCATCACAGCGGAGCTTGATGCCGGTGAGCAGACGATCAGATTAGTAAGATAATACCGGATGATAACATAAGGAAAAATTCCTATATCTGTATCAGACAAGAGGCTCCGCTCCTGAAGATAACAAAATAACCGCACAGATCGTCAATCTGTGCGGTTATTTCTGTCAAAAAAGTAAATTACTTGACAGACTTGTCCTGTGCGAACAGCGGCAGAGCTCTGCCCTGCACCCATCTCCGAAATCTCTCAAAGTCTCTCAATTCTCTGCCGGCGCGGTTGTAGAATCTGCAAACTCACTGTGGATAGAGAAGTCTGAGCCGACAGGATTATCGGTGATCTCTGTGAATGAGCCGGTCTTGCGTACACTTTGGACAAGCCAGTTTATCTTCTGGATATTTTCAAACGTCATAGACTGACCCTTTTCCACCATTACCTGACCGTCCGTGTCCTTGATCTCACCGGTGAATACCTTCGCGTTGCCCGCCTTGATATAATCATAGAGCGTTTTGCAGATATCCCCGGTTCCCTTTTCAGAATTCTCGTTGAAGTTCACGAGACGCACCATACCCGACGCAACATCGCCCGAATATCCGTCGGGGTTGAAATTGTCGTTCACTATCGAACGTATAACATCAACAAGATGTGTGCTGAAATTGAAGAAATAACCGCTGATGTAATTGTCCGGCGCTATCTCCGGCATATTGTAGCAGTTTGCTATCACCTTTACGTTCTTGTTCGCGCAGTAGCGCACGGGGTAGTCCGTTTCCATATACGACATTATAACGTCGCAGCCCTGTGCGATAAGATCGTCCACAGCTTCCTCTATCTCGCTTTTGCTGTTCGACCACGCCCAGTTCACACGGATATCGGCTTTCGCGGACATAAGCTCCGCCACACCGAGAGCAAACCCGTCGATAACACCATAAACGTTGTATTCGCCGGGGTCGGCTATGACACCGATAGTGTTTGATTTCGTGTTGTGCGCCGCCGCGAGACCGCACACATTCGCGGTCTGGTACAGTTCACCGCCGAAGCTGTCAAGATGAGCGCCCGTTTCGGCAACACCGAAGCTGATGAAGTATGTGTCTGTGGAATTCTTGTTCTCGCGGAACGCAGAGCTTGCGTACTTCGGACTGCATGACACTATGATATTGCAGCCGTCGTCCTTGAGTGTGCTTACCGCCTCCGGGAACTGCGACACAAGCACATTCTCGACATAGCAGGTCTCAAGACCGAGCGAACGCCCTATCTGCGCACGGGCTACCTCGAATGCGCCGTTTGTCGCGCCGTCGGCAACATATCCGCTGTACACAAAACCGACCTTGTAAACAGTCTTTTCTTCCTCGGGGAGCTCCTCGTATTCATAAACCTGCTCGCCGTTCTCGTCGGTAACCGGATTGCCTTCCTCGTCGGTCACGGCAATAGTCTCCAGCGGTACCTCCGTCATTACCGTCTCGCCCTTGTCGTCGGTCACGGGATTGCCTTCCTCGTCAGTAACAGGCACCGTTTTCATCGGCACCTCTTCCTCAGGCTCACCGTTCTGACAGCCGGGCATGACCAGCAGACACGCCGTGGTCATCATTACCGCAAATATATTTTTTGCTTTCTTGAACCAACCGGACATTTATGTATTCTCCTTTACTGCGTAAATAACAGCCGATCACGGAAATACCGGGAGATCTCCGCCTTTTATGGTCTGCTGTCTGCAAATGAGCATAATACTGCATATTATCATCTTATTATATCACATCTTTCGGAAAAAATCATCACTTTTTTTAAAAAAAGTACGGATTTTTGAAATAATATTTTGCTTTTTACGGTAAAATATGATATACTATTCGTGTATTATTTCCGAACAAAAGAACAGGGACACTAAAAATGACACAGATTTTCAGAAAAAGAACTGCTGCGGCTGTCCTTGCGGCAGTAATAGCCTGCGGGGCGGCATCGGGCTGCGGGAACGGTTCCGGCAGCGGCATAACTGTAAGCGCGGAAGCAAAAGCGATAGCCGACGAATACTTCCCCGGCGACAGCAGCAGCTTCACCGCGTGGAAAGACACGGACAGGAGCAAGATAATAGCTTCCGTTAACGAACCGGAGCATATCCCGTATTTCGACATAACGTTCGGCGATTTCATTTGCGAGTATATGTACTACCTGATAATATACGGCATCACCGACGATATGTCAGAAGTAAACGCCGAATCATGCAGGAACTACCGCGTGAACATAATAAACTACCTCACATTCGAGAAAATGTACCTTTATTCCGCAGAAAAGGACTACGGTATAAGCGAGGCTTCACTCACCGACGAACAGAAGGAACAGATAAAAAAGACCGCCGAACAGGTCCGCAGCGACTGGGCTGTGAACTTCTATGAAGCGGCGAACGCAAAGCTCGGCGGGAAAGCAAAGACCGAGGACGTTGACCGGCTGTGCAATGAAGCGCTTGAAGCGGTACTGCAAAAATGCGGGATAAACGAGGATATCTTCTATAAGTGGGAGTTAAGCAGCAAGCTGCAGGAACTCGCCAAAGACGAAATGATAAAAAATGCCGCCGTAACGGACGAGCAGGTGCAGAAAGAGCTTGACCGCATAACCGGAGAAGCAAAGGAAGCCGCGTTGAACAATATTGCCGAATACGAACGCAACTCGTCTTATCAGATGGCTTATGTTCCCGAAGGCACCCGCAATGCACGGCATATCCGGCTCACAGCAAGAGACGGCGAAAGTGAGGAAGAACTGCTGCAAAGGGCAAATAATACGGCAGAGGAGCTTCGCAGCGGCGCGGATTTCGACCAACTGCTGGCAGATCACGGCGGACAGAACGAGCATATCGTTCTGAAAAACTCCGAAACTTCCGGAAAACACTATGTTTCCGCGTTGTACAGCATAGACGAGAAGGGCGGAGTTGCCATGCCTGTACAGAACGAGGACGGCAGCGTATTTATCATACAGTACACCGGCGATGCTTCCGCCGAAGGCAAAACAGCTTTGCTGAAAAGTCAGCTTTACGCGTATCTGAAATCCAATGCGGAGAACACAGTTCAGATAGAAGCGTATGAAAAATGGACAAAGGAATATAAATATAACATAGACTGCGAAGCCCTGAAGGTCGCGCCGGAGGACATAGTTTCCTACGGAATCACATCTTCGGGGATCATCGGATAAAGGAAAGGAATGATACCAATGGCAGAAAAAAGAATACCTAAAAGAAGCGAGGTCGCAGAGGAATTCAAGTGGCACATAAACGACATCTACGCGACGGATGCGGATTTCGAGAAAGCACTCGATGACGCGGCGAAATATCCCGATATACTCGCGGGATATGCGGGAAAACTCTCGCAGTCGTCTGCCGCGCTGCTCGAATATATGAAGCTGGACGACGAGATAACGGTAATAGCGGAAGATCTCGGCAACTACTCCAGCCGCAAGAGCGACGAAGACACGACGGTGAGTCTGTATTCCGGCTACTGCGACAGAGTGAACGCGCTGTTTGTCGCGATCGGGAGCGCGGCGGCGTTTGCCGTACCGGAGATCATCTCCGTAAGCGACGAGGATATGGAACGGTACTATAAAGAGCAGCCCGGACTTGAACACTACCGTCTCGCTCTTGACAGGATAAGGAGCAAGCGCGCTCACATCCTGTCCCCGGAGGAGGAACGCATAGCGGCAATGGCTGGCGAAATGGCATCGTCTCCGGAGACAATATTCTCCATGCTCGACAACGCGGATATCAAATTCCCCGACGCAGTTGACAAGGACGGAAACAAGCATCAGATCACTCACGGCAGCTATATCCCCCTTATGCAGAGCGAGGACAGAGAACTGCGCAAATCGGCTTTTGAGAACCTTTACGGGACATACAAGAGCTTCGAGAACACCTACACCGCAGTACTTGCAGCACATCTCAAAACGCTTGCGTTCAACGCCGATGTACACAAGTACGAAAACACGCTCGAAGCCGCTCTCGACAGCACAGAAGTACCGTCTGACGTGTATTACAGCCTTATCGACGCGGTACACGCAAATATGGATAAGATGTACCGCTATGTGGCACTGCGCAAGAAGCTGCTCGGCGTTGACGAACTGCATTATTACGATCTGTACGCACCTATGGTAAGCAATGCCGAGGTGAAGATACCCTACGAGGAAGCTAAGAATACAGTGCTTGAAGCGGTAAAGCCGCTCGGCGGGGAATACTGCGAAATAATGCGCGGCGGTTTTGAAAACGGCTGGGTAGATGTTTACGAGAACGAGAACAAGTGCAGCGGAGCCTACTCCGCGGGAGCGCGCGTTCACCCGTTCGTCCTGCTCAACCACACCGACGATCTTCAGTCGGAGTTCACGATAGCGCACGAAATGGGACACGCGCTTCATTCCTACCTGTCCAACAAGCACCAGTCCGTGACCTATGCGGATTACAAGATATTCGTGGCGGAAGTAGCTTCGACGTTCAACGAGTCCCTGCTGATGCAGCATCTGCTGAAAACTACGACCGACAAGCGCCGCAGAGCATATCTGATAAATTATTTTCTTGAGCAGTTCCGCACAACGCTGTACCGTCAGACGATGTTCGCGGAATTCGAGCTGAAAATAAACGAGATGCAGGCACGCGGTGAAGCCGTAACCTCGGACGCACTCCGCAGCCTCTACGGTGAGCTGAATGATCTCTACTTCGGTGACGGCATTGTCCACGACCCGGAGATCGACAGCGAATGGCAGCGCATACCGCACTTCTACTATAATTACTATGTGTATCAGTACGCCACAGGCTTCTCTGCCGCGATAGCACTCTCGGAGCGTGTCCTTAACGGCGGAGCAAAGGAAGCGGAGGAATATCTCGGATTCCTCAAAGGCGGCTGTTCAAAGACTCCCATCGAGCTTCTCAGAGGTGCCGGTGTCGATATGACCGGCAAAAAAGCCGTAAACGACGCGCTCACGCTGTTCGGCTCGCTGCTCGACGAAATGGAGAAGATCGCAGAAGAGATCTGAGGCAATACCGCAAAAACGCCGCCACGCGTCCGTGGCAGGAAGGAAAACATTATGAAAGAAACTGATCTGAGAGAACTTAACCTCAACCCGTTCACCCTTTTCGGAAACGACTGGCTCGTGCTGGCGGCAGGAAATGAAAGAACCGGCTGCAATGCCATGACAGTATCGTGGGGACACCTCGGCTGTCTTTGGAGCCATAACAAACCGACAGCCATAGCGTATGTGCGCCAGTCCCGCTACACAAAGGAGCTGATCGACAAGACAGACCTGTTCACACTGTCGCTGATAGAAGACCGGAGCGCACTTGGTTACCTCGGTTCACATTCCGGCAGAGACGAAAACAAGTTTGAAAATGCAGGCATAAAGCCGTTCTTCACAGACGGTACAACAGCGATCGAAGGCGCAAAGCTCGTTTTCGTATGCAGAAAGCTGTATAAAGCTCCCATATCACCGGAGAATTTCATAGATCAGAGCATAGTCGCCAAGGATTACGCAAACGGCGATTACCACGATATGTACATAGGCGAGATTATCAAGACTTACGAATAAAAAAACAGTGCCTTTCCACGGTTAAGCGGAAAGGCACACTTTTTATTATCAGAATGTGAAGTTGAGCGGCGGCGTATTATTGTTATTGTTGTTATTGTTCTTGTCGTCGTTTATTGATCTGATCGGCTTCGGCTTGCTGTGAATGATGCGCGGGAACAGCGAACGCCTCTCCGGTGCAGGTTCCGCTGCCGCAGGTTTGATCTCGGTAAGCTCGATAAACTCCGGTTCCTTTGCAGGAGCGGGTGCGGGTGCAGGTGTCGGAGCAGGTGCAGATGTATGTACAGGCTCCGCCGGTATCGCGGACTGCACCGAGGAAACCTGCTGAACGGGAGATGACGGCATTATCGGCGAACCGCCTACCATTTCGGGCTCGGCAGGTGTAAGTTCAAATATCTCATCTTCTGCCGGTGTCATATCCTCGGAAGCGTCGTCGGAAAGCTCTCCGCCGTTTCCGGCTGCCGCCTTGTCATCAAAATTGAACACCGCTTCTTCCTTCTTCGGCGGCTTATTTATTACAGGACGCTCTACCGAGTCTATCTCCGATATATTCTTCAGCTCAACTGTGTGACTGCTCGGAGCTATCTGTATATCCTCTGTGTTCACGGGTGTTTCGATGATGCTGTCCGGATCAAGTTCGGTTACGCTGCCGAATGTCTGTCCGTAATACGCGTTCTCGCCGTGCTTTCTCAGGTAATGCTTATCGAGCAGTTCCTCGCTGATGCGGGTCAGACCGAACTGGAAGTTCGTATTGAATACCGCCATGTGTGCGACTTCTTCAAGAACTATGGCATTCTCTACTGCCTTTTCCGGAGTTGCTCCCCATGTGAAAGGACCGTGCTGTGCGACAAGGCAGGCAGGCACTTCCATGCAGCCTATATTTCTTCTTGCGAAAGTATCGACTATCGCGTAACCCGTATTGCGCTCATAATTCTCCGCTATCATACTCTCGTCAAGCGGCATAGTGCAGGGAACATCGCCGTAGAAATAATCAGCGTGGGTCGTACCGTAAGCGACGATATCAAGTCCCGCCTGCGCCCAGATCGTAGCATAGCGCGAGTGGGTATGTACGACGCCTCCGAGCTCCTCAAACGCCTGATAGAGCGCGATATGTGTGGGAGTATCCGACGAGGGACGGAGATTGCCCTCTACCACACGGCCTTCCATATTTACGACTACCATTTTATCGGGTGTAAGCTCATCGTACGAAACGCCTGACGGCTTTATAACGATAAGACCTGATTTTCTGTCGATTGCGGAGACATTTCCCCATGTAAGTATGACGAGTCCGCTGTCACGGAGCTGAATATTGGCTTTGCAGACACGTTCCTTGAGTTCTTCGAGCATTGCGACCTCCCGCATGTTTTACGATATTTATTGTGCGGTATAGCCTTAATTCCGCACATATATATTATTATACTACAAAATCGCATCGTTTGCAATATCAAACTGATTTTTCTACAAATGTTTATAAAATTGTTGCAAAATACTGGGCAGTTTTAACAACTTTCTATTGAATATCAATAAAGTATTCCTTTTTGACTCTGCCCTCGCTGTCAAATTCCACACCGTCGGCGGCAAGCAGCTCACGCTGTATGTTCCCGCCGCCGAAAGCGAACGCGGAAGATACCTCACCGAAGCGGTTGACAACACGATAGCACGGTATATGCTCCGGGTCCGGGTTGACGTGCAGCGCATAGCCCACTACCCGCGACATTCTCGGGTTCCCCGCGAGACGCGCGACCTGCCCGTATGAAGCGACCTTGCCGCGCGGTATCGTCTGTACGACAAGGTATATCTGCTCAAAAGTGTTCATATTATCTCCCCGATCCCGTCGAGCCACAGCTTCCCGCAGATATCGGACGGCAGGTCAAGATCTCCGGGCGCAAGGCTCACAGACCCAATCCTTACTCCGTCCGGCGAGCATGAACGCTTGAACTGCTGCGAGAAGAAGCGGCGGCAGAACGTTTTCAGCCATCTGAGTATTGTTTCGCTGTCATATACGCCCGCAAACGTATCCTTCGCTATGCGGTATATCTTCGCCGGAGAGCTTCCGCGCCGCACCGTATGATAAAGGAAGAAATCGTGCAGCTCGTAAGGTCCTACGCTGTCCTCGGTCTTCTGCCCGGGCAGCAGCTCCGGGCTAATGGGCGTATCGACAATATCACGCAGCACCGCGGCAAGCTCCGGATTCGCATGATTTCCGGCATAGTGAGCAACTATACGCTGTATCAGCGTTTTCGGGATACCCGCGTTCACGCCGTACATCGACATCTGATCTCCGCCGTATGTCGCCCAGCCCAGCGCAAGCTCGGAAAGATCGCCCGTACCGACGACAATACCGTTCACGTCGTTTGCGATATCCATGAGCACCTGCGTGCGCTCTCTTGCCTGTGCGTTCTCAAACGCGGCGTTGTGCTGTTCCGGGTCGTGGCCGATATCGCGGAAATGCAGATTCACAGCCTCGGATATATCCACGGTTCTGATCTCGACTCCGAGCTGTTCGCACAGCTTTACAGCGTTGCTTTTGGTGCGGTCTGTTGTGCCGAAGCACGGCATGGTCACAGCGATAACGTCTGTTCCTTCGATCGCAGCTGCGACAGAGTGACACGCAATAAGAGCGAGAGTGCTGTCAAGTCCGCCGGAAACGCCGATCACCAGCTTTTTAGCCCCTGTATGCTTCACTCGCTTTTCAAGAGCATACATCTGCATTGCAAGCACCCGCTCGCATCTTTCCGCAAGCTCGTCCTCGTTTCCGGGAACAAACGGCAGCCGTGAAAACTTCCGCTCAAGGTTCGTCATTCCCGGCGCAAGCGAAAATCCGACTGTCTCCGTATTTGCCGGAACCGTACCGTTTCTGCGGCGCTCACAGGCGATAAAACCGAGATCTATATCCTCTGCAAAATCGACCCGGTAGGTCAGCCAGTCTCCTGCGAGAAGCTCCCTGCCGTTCTCGTATATCATCACGCGTCCGGGATATACCGCACCTGCCGTGCTTTCTCCCTGTCCGGCATTCGCGGAGACAAGCGCACAATGCCCGTCATACGACATCACAGATGCCGCTGCTTTAAGATATGCTTCCCTGCCGACTGTCTCCGGCTCAGCCTTCATCTGAAGTACGACACTTGCGCCCGTCTGCGGCTTGTCGTCTCCGATGCAGACTTCAAGCGAAAGATCGGGACAGGTATCACAATCGAAACGGGTAACTGATGTTCCGGCAGAGAAATACCGGCCCGTCTATCATCACACGCCTCCCTATGGCTGGATGAACGACGCCAACGGCCTGTTTTACAAGGATGGTGTGTATCATCTTTATTATCAATACAATCCGTTCGCCTGCGTCTGGGGCAACATGCACTGGGGGCATTCGACCAGCACGGACATGGTCCACTGGGAGCATCAGCCGGTAGCGCTCTATCGCGACGCCTATGGC
>CACZGM010000034.1 GCA_902780695.1 uncultured Ruminococcus sp.
CTCCGACCAGGATCTACGTGCAGGCGCTGAAGAATCTGACGGACTTTTTCTTGCTTGCCGCTGTGGTTACGGATGTGTTGTCCGCATACGCCGTAACATTGAGAGCGGCTGCCGTTGTCGTAAGCATCATTGCGCAGATCAAAGCCGCGCTGACACTTTTCTTAAGCTTATTATTCATATTCGTTCCTTCCCGAGGCATACAGCCTCATATTGAGTCAAAGATATTTTCAGTTATGATCTCCACACCTTACATAATATCACATTTCGGCAATATTGTCAAGCAGCTTAAAATTTTAATGTGTTTTTTGTGCATTTTTACGGTTTGGCAAGGAGCTTTTCGTCGCTCATGAAAAGACGAACCGGGATTGGCACCTGTTTTGTGATTGACAAATACTGTACGATAAGGTAAAATAGGAGTATAACAAATATGTCCTCAGCAGGTGCTGAGGACATATCGGTCAATAAAACGCTCACCCGCATATACGGCGAATGCGCCGCTCCGAAATCCGCGGTTATATTCTTCTATGGATAAGGTGCAGCGGTCGTATTATGCGGTTCTCTGCTAAGACAAACCGATACTTTCAGGAGTTACACAGTGAAAAAAATATATGTCTGGGAACCCTGGTTCTTCATATTCTTCGGGGTTTTTCATCTGCACAGAATATGGGCTTTATATGACAGAAGATCCTATGCTTCATTCTGGATAGGAATAATGCAGAACAAGGGCATAGAATATTTTCTGATCATGGGCATACTTGCCGCTTTGTGCATTATCGGAATATGTACATTCATAAAAAATAAAGGCCACAACTATTGGTGGCGGTGGATATACCTTTTCGGCGGCTGTTATCTTCTGTCTGATCTTTTTGCTATCGCAGCTGAAATAAAACTGTGGGAGCAATTAATTGCTCTGATGTTCGATATCAGCTCACCATACTGGAATGTGATCTGGTCTTTATTCATTATTATAGGTGGATTATCCCTTGCTTTGGGAATATATTTGCTTTACAAGAGGTCACATCAGAAGTGATATTCCGGTTTATATATACGCAAGCCGCGAACGGACTTTCCGTTCGCGGCTTTTGTCTGTAAATCTTACGGAGTACATTTATGATACACAGAATTAGTTTCGGCTGTTTATCTGAATATTATCCTGAAATAGTTGTACAGGTGCGGCCGAACACTTGTATGATCGTGTCCTGTTGAAGTCAGGATATGTGACAGATATTCCTCTCCGTTTCCGTCAAGTATCGTGCGGTAACTGTCGGGCGAGCCACCGACAACGCCGTCGGCTTTTGAAGAGCTTATCAGCAGCGCGGCGGGCTTTTCAGCGTCAAATCTCATATCTTCCGCGGACATTTGTCCCGGATGCATCGCGGAACCGTTTATTTTCACAAGTCCCGGTGCCGGGCATACTGCGCCGATATATCCGAAAAGCTCGGGGTGACTGAATCCGATGAACAGCGATTCCCTGCCGCCCATTGAAAACCCTGTTATCGCGGTATTCTCCCTGCCTTCCGCAACAGAGAAATTCTTACTGATGAACGGCATAAGATCGGTGGTCATATCGTTTATGAAATTGTCGTATGCAAGGCAGTTTTCGGCATCCATTCCGGTACAGTACGGCAGTTCCTTGCTGCAAAAGATGTACGGCAGTACGACTATCATCTCTTCCGCTTTACCGTCAAGCTGCAGATTCGTAAGTATCCGGCTGAGAGCAACGTTCTTTCGCGCCATCCAGTCTTCGTTGTCGTAGAATCCGTGGAGTATGTACAGAACCGGATATTTCCTGTCTTCGGAATAATCTGCCGGCAGCAGGACATTGACATTCGTATCACGCCCCGCGGTTGTCGAATAATATTTGAATTTTCTGAACTCCGGATATGTCACACCCTCACGCGACGCGTCATAACCGTCGGGCGGCAGCTCAACTATCATATCGGTATATTTTCCCATTCTCTTCTCCTTATCCGCAGATTTGCCCTTTCCGCCGAAATCCGGCAGCTCGTCAAGTGTTATGACTTTGTCGGAGGTATAAACGGCGGTAAGATTTTTCGGTGAATTTGCCTTTATGTAATCGGTATGCCAGATCATGAACCACGACCACATATCGCCGTCTTTCTCAAACCGGCTTATCGGGGGGACCTTCCCGCACTCGTGAAATGCCATAGGCTTATCCGCTATCTTTTTCAGCTTTTCCCAAGCGGATTTGTTCGTGCTGTTATCATAAGTATCGGAACCGATGATATCTACATATTCGTCGCCGGGATACCAGCCGTCCCTGACTTCGCCGGAATACCCAAGCACCCATATAAGATTGTTCAGCCCGTATTCTTCCGTGAATTTGTCATGCATGAGCCGCCACAGCTTTATGAAATTATCGGCACCGCCCTTGCCCCACCAGAACCACTTTCCATCAAATTCGTGGAAGGGTCTCCACAGCACCGGTACATCTGCGTCACGCAGTTTCTGCAATGCTTTCGCGGCATCGTCCCAGCTCTTCATCATTGCGTTGTACTCGTCTGTACCTTCTTTGAGCAGCTTTTCAAAGTCCGGATCGTCGTCAAGGCTCTCCTGATAACCGCTGCCGTTTACTCCCGTATGCCAGCAGATCGTCACAAGACCACCTTTCGCGTCCCATTCCTCCGAGCGCTTCACGACTCCCGCAAAGTCATTGTTCATAAAATCGAGTCCGCGCATAGCGGGGAGTTTTCCGGTACTCTCCCTGATATAATCCATTTCATAATCAGGCGAACCCATCCATGTTGACTCCTGCTGACAGCTCAGCATCTGCTTGCCGAAACCCTCGCAGATATAGTCATATACTTTCTGCGTTTTTTCGGACATTCCGGCAGGCTGTGTTTCTTTCTCTGCCTGCGTATCGGCTTCCGTTACAGCTGCCGCTGTTCCGGACGTCTGCGCGGCGGAGGAAGATGTACTTCCGGCAGTTCCCGTATGATGTCCGGCTCCTTTACCGCACGCAGACAATAGTACAACAGCAAGTGCAAGAATAATTGCGGCGAATATATTCTTATTCATATAATTCCCCTCCCGGTCTATACTGTGGATCTATGCTTATATCATAACACCGAATGTTCAATTTTTCAATATAAGAATTTGAAAATATCCGCTTCATCAAATGTTCAGATTTTGAAAGTCGCTTCTTTTATTGCCTTTATTATCATTCCGAATCAAGGTTTATTAAAATTAATATTGACATATCTTCGCATTTGGTTTATAATGAGGCAGAGGTGAAATTTTTGAAAATTGAGCAGAATATATACCCGTATAATCCGGAGCTTGCAGGACTACCTTTCCGGCTAACAGGTATCGGAGGGAGCCGTTATCAGAGCCGCATCTCACGTCCGGAGGGCTACCGCTGGCATCAGATACTTTACTGTGCCGACGGCGAGGGCGTGCTTGAATACGACGGCAGAAAAGTGGAGCTGCACAAGGACACTTTCGTATTCCTCCCCAGAAACAAACCCCACGGATACTACCCTTTGACCGGGCATTGGGAAGTGGACTGGATAGCCTTTGACGGCAATGATTGTGACAATACGCTTGCCGCGCTCGGAATGACCGGCATAATAGTCGCCAAAGCAGACGACACCGCGTACCTGGAGGATATTTTTCTGAAAATGATCGCGTCACAGAAGACCGATATCCTGTACAGCGGCTACACCTGCTCCGGGCTTGTCTATGACTATATCATCGGGTTCCGCAGGCTTTTCTCAACCGACGCGGACAACAGAAAGAGCCGGCAGATGTCGCTGCTTCTGCCCGCTCTGAAATATATGCATGACAACTATGCGGAGGATATCCCGATGACTTATCTTGCGCAGCTCACCGGCGTTACGCACCAGCACTTCTGCCGACTTTTCCGCAGTGCGATGAATATGCGTCCCAGTGATTATCTGACCGGAAGAAGGATAGATGAAGCGAAGAGACTGCTGAACGAAAACAGACTGTCCGCAGCGGAGATAGCAGAGGTATGCGGGTTCCGCGACCCGTGTTATTTCAGCACTGTATTCAAAAAATACACCGGCATTTCACCCGCCGCGTTCAGAAAAGACAAACAATAGTTAACTGAAAAGAGGAATAAAATGAAAATAGGCGTTGATTATTATCCCGAACATTGGGACGAGAAATTATGGTCACAGGACGCACAGCTTATGGCACGGACAGGTGTGAAGCTCGTGCGGCTTGCGGAATTTGCGTGGTGCAGGCTTGAACCTGCGGACGGACAGTTCGACTTTGCGTGGCTGGATAAAGCAATAGGGATATTTGCTGAAAACGCGATAGATGTTGTTATAGGAACTCCCACAAACTGTCCGCCGAGGTGGCTTTGTGAAAAGCACCCGGATATACTGCCGGTGGGAGATTCAGGAATGCCGAACCCCATAGGCATACGTGGTCATCGTTGTTACAACTCGCCTACGCTGCGGGAATACGCAGGCCGTATCGTTGAAAGGCTCGCAGAACATTACAGAAACTGCAAAAGTGTTATTGCATGGCAGATAGACAACGAGCTTGAAGCAAATATCTGCAGCTGTGACGTTTGCAATAACAAACACCGTGAATGGCTCAGAAAGCGGTACGGGACTCTCGAAGCTCTCAACAAGGCTTACGGGAATGTGGTCTGGAGCGGCGAATATTCATCGTGGGAACAGATAGATCCACCCTGCGGAGGTTATAATACCGCATGGCTCAATCCCGCGTATATGCTGGACTTCCGCCGCCGCGCCGCCGAGGATCTGACAGAATTTGCTCGCTTTCAGGCCGATATTATACGTTCTTGCATACCTGGCGCGAAGATAACGACAAACACATGGTTCTGCAATAACGCTCCTGATTTTTACGATCTTTTCTCAGACCTTGATTTTGTGGCTTACGACAATTACCCCACAACCAACATTCCGCATGACAGTGAGGATATTTACACTCACGCAGTGCATCTCGACATGATGCGCGGGATAAAACGTCAGCCTTTCTGGGTAATGGAACAGCTCAGCGGAAGCATGGGCTGCTGGATGCCGATGCAGAAGACGACGCGCCCGGGTATGATCAAAGGATACGCGCTTCAGGCATTCGCTCACGGAGCGGATACAGTCGTCCATTTCCGCTGGCGTACCGCGAACATCGGTGCCGAAATGCACTGGCACGGACTGATAGATCACAGCAATGTTCCCGGTAGGCGGTTTGCCGAATTTGCGGAACTTTGTAAGGAAGCCGAAACACTCGGATCTCTGCGGAGCACGGAAATCCGTTCCGATGTGGCAATACTCTTTTCGACCGTGAGCGAAGCTGCATTCAAGCTCCAGCCGCAGACAGACGGATACAGCTATATGGAGCAGATAAAGCTGCTGCATCATGCGTTCGCACGGTACGGACTCAATGTGGATATCATAGACGAATATGCGGATATTTCGCAGTATAAGGCAGTATGTGCGCCGGAATTATACATCACAGACAAAGCCGTTTCCGATAAGCTCCATGACTTCACCCGCAGCGGCGGTACTGTGATAATGACCGTTCGGAGCGGAGTCAAGGACAAGCACAACAACTGCATTATGGAGCAGCTGCCGACAGTTTACAGGGAGCTCGTCGGCTGCCATATTTCGGAGTATGATCCGATAGGCTGGGGAACAAACAGCATCCGCTTCACAGACGGTGAGATCTTCGGCTGCAAGCAGTGGTGCGATATTATAGAACCCGATACTGCCGATGTGCTTGCGCGATATGAATGCGATTTCTACAAAGGGAGTCCCGCCGTTACAGTCAACCGTTACGGCAAAGGTTCAGCATATTACATCGGGACGATAGGCGAGCGCAGAATGTACGAAAAGCTCGCAAAGCATATTCTCGATCAAACCGGGATCGCATATATCCCCGCCCTTCCGGAGAATGTGGAGATCACAACACGCACCGGAAACGGTGTGACCGCGAAGTTCATATTCAACAATTCCGACGAGGAAAAGGTGTTCGCTCTTGACGGAGAGGAGATCTGCGTTGCTCCGTTTGAGATGAAAATAAAAAAAGTATAATAAGACAAATCATACAGGATACGAATATTAAAAGCGGCGGGTGCTGACCACACCCACCGTTTCTTTTTTGATCTACATTGTCGATTTTCTTATCAGCATCTCGAATCCAAGCACCGTTTCCTGCGGTGTTTCCTTCCCTTCAAGTATATTGAGCAGCAGATTTGCCGCTGCCGCTCCGAGATCACCGGCACGGAAATTAAGAGCGGTTATCGGCGGCGAGTACATATCGAGGTACATACTGTTGTAAAGCGAAGCGACTCTTATATCGCGCGGTATCTGCTTTCCTATCGACGCGAGCATATTGACAACATACATACATATAATGTCGTCACCGCATATTATGCAGCTGCATTCGTTCCGCAGCAGGTCGTCGATGACACGGCGCAGCTGAAGCTCGCCGTTAACACCGAGAAAAACGGTCTTGTTCGGTACGTTCGGGCCTGCGGCTCCCACAGCCTTCACGAAGCCCTCGTAGCGGCTGCGGTTCACAGTCTGCTCCATGCTTCCGATAATAAGCCCGAGCTTATTCGGCTTGTTGTTCATCAGCAGATATGACGTAAGCTCGAAGCATCCCTCCTGATGCGCACTGTCTATTGTTACCGCATCAGGGTCGGTGCTCTGCCCTACCGTCACATAAGGAACATTCATATCTGTAAGAAGCTGCTCCATATTTCCGCTCTGTAGCGGACGGGTTATGATTATACCGTCGGTCTTGCGGCTCTCAAGGACGCGCTTCAGCTGCGTTATTCCGTCACGCTCCGCGCTTATCACAAGGGTATCATAATTTCTGAGCGCACAGCACTTCGTTATCCCCATAAGACAGGTCTGAAAGAACGGCGCTTCCGTTTCCATATTGTCCATAGGTATAACAACACCTATGTTGTACGTCTTTTTCTCCGAAAAGCTCTTTGCGATCATATTCGGAGAGTAGTTCATTACCCGTATGCAGTCAAGGACTTTTTCGCGCGTTTTCTCGCTCACTCTGCCCTTCCCCGATATTGCACGGGAAACTGTCGTCTTTGATATGCCGAGCTTCCGCGCTATATCGTCAAGCTGAACATTACGGGATCCGGGTATAATATTGCTCATTTTCTACTATCCAATGCAGGTCATTTCCTGTTCTTTTTATCTTTTTTCTTCTTTTTGTCAGAACCGCCGGTGCCGATATCCGCTTCCTGTTTATCCGGGACGGGAACTGCGTTCACGACAGCGAGATTCCTTCCGTCCACGGTGTCGAAGATATTTACCGTGCTCTCACGGACTTTCAAAGAGAGCTTCTTCTTTCCTATCAGCTCAAACTGCTCTTTTTCGCTCATTTCCGATGTCTGGATACGAAGTATCGGGCATATACCGTCTGCACATTCCGCGTGGATGTGGATCTCACTTCCCATGGGTTCTGTCATCCTTATTTCAGCCGGGAAAGTATCGGGTGCATCATCTTCACAGATAATGAAGTTTTCCGGACGAACGCCGAGCGTTACTTTTTCCGGTACGCTTTCTCTCTTTGAAAGAGCCTCGTTTATACGGTCAGGCAGCTGCACTTTCGCGTTATAAACTATTACCGAATATTTACCGCTGTCATTAACGAGATCCGCGTCGAAGAAGTTCATCTGAGGTGTGCCTATGAAGCCTGCAACGAACTTATTGACGGGATTATCGTAAAGGTTTATCGGTGTATCTATCTGCTGAACATAGCCGTCCTTCATAACAACTATCCTGTCGCCCATAGTCATAGCTTCTATCTGGTCATGAGTAACATAGATGAATGTTGTTCCGAGTTTCTTATGCAGCTTCGCAAGCTCGGTCCTCATCTGCGCACGCAGCTTGGCGTCAAGATTTGACAGCGGCTCGTCAAGCAGAAAGACCTGAGGATTGCGGACAATAGCCCTGCCGAGCGCCACACGCTGTCTCTGACCGCCGGAAAGCTGTTTCGGCTTGCGTCCGAGCAGTCCTGAAATTCCGAGTATTTCCGCGGCTTCAACTACCTTACGATGTATCTCATCGTTCGGTACTTTTCGAAGCCGCAGACAGAACGCGATGATCTCATACACGGTCATGTGCGGATAGAGCGCGTAGTTCTGGAATACCATAGCTATGTCCCTGTCCTTGGGCTCCATATCGTTCACGACATTATCACCTATGATTATCTCGCCGCCGCTGATATCCTCAAGCCCCGCGATCATACGCAGTGTCGTGGATTTTCCGCAGCCGGACGGACCGACAAGAACGATGAATTCCTTGTCCTTTATATCAATGTTGAAGTCGTGAACGGCAACAAAGCCGTTATCATACTGCTTCATAACATTTTTCAGCTTTACTTCCGCCATAATACACTCCAAAATCAATTACCGGATTTATGCCGCGCACGCAGCAATACAACAATTACAGATCAGGACAATCGCCATGCTGTTATCCCTTTACCGCTCCGCCGGTAACACCTTCGACATAGTACTTCTGCAGTGCCATGAACAGTGCGGTGATCGGTATCGATACAAGCAGACCGCCGGCACAGAAAATCGTGAAATAGTTGCTTATATGCTCCTTATCGAGCCATTTGTACAGTCCGACGGCCACATTGTACGCTTCTTCATGACCGAACGTTATCAGCGACGCATACATGAAGTCTCCCCAAGGTGCCATGAAAGCCATCATTATCGTGTAAATGATTATCGGCTTTGCCATAGGCATTATGATGCAGAAGAATACACGCGCGCGTGATGCACCGTCTATTCTCGCCGCCTCGTCGAGCGACCTCGGTATCGTATCGAAGAAGCCCTTGGCTATGTAGTATCCCATACCGGAGCTTGCAGCATAGACAATTATAAGTCCGGGTACCGAATTCTCGCTCGTAAGACCGAAGAGCTTGAGTATGAAGTATGTCGCGATCATTGAGAGAAATCCGGGGAACATTCCGAGAACAAGCATAAGATTCATAATGAACTTTCTGCCCTTGAATCTCATTCGTGAAAGCGCATAAGCCACACAGAGCACGATAGCGCTCTGCAGCACAGCATTGAACAGCGCTATTATGAACGTATTGAGATACCAGCTCCAGAAAGGCGTCTTGGTTGACAGGAAAATGAAGTTATCGAAAGACCATTCCTTCGGGAATATGTATGTGACCATTGATCTCGATTCGCCGCGGAAAGCCTGGAATACGAGATAGATGAACGGTATAAGCCAGATAAGACAGAGTGCGGTCAGGAAAATGTAGATGAGGATACGGGTCACGCGTTCCCTGCCGGATTTGCTTCTGTATTTTTTCTTCTCACTCACTGGAAATCCTCCTCATTTTTCATCGCAGGAGATACGTTGTAAACGATAAGCGAGATCACCGCTACGACCACGAATACAAGAATACCGATAACGGCGGCGATCTTGTAGTCGTTGTTCGTGACAGTCAGCGAATACAGCCACGTTATCAGAAGGTCCGTACCGCCGGCACCTCCCTCATACGCCATTGTCTTCGGGGCTCCGGCGGTAAGAAGGTAGATAACGTTGAAGTTATTGATGTTCGCCGTGAAGCTCGTAAGCAGATACGGTCCGGTAACAAAAAGCATATACGGCAGTGTTATCTTCGTAAACTGTTTGAATCCAGACGCGCCGTCTATCCTTGCGCTCTCATAGATGTCTCCGGGTATGTTCATAAGAACGCCGGTGGCTATCAGCATAAGATACGGGATACCTACCCATAGGTTGACGGCAAGCACCATTATCCTTGCCATATCCTGCGTCGTCCAGAACCCTATGTTCTCCGTTATCCAGCCAAGGTGTTCACGCAGTATTCCGTTGACGATACCTTCGTTCGAGAACATCTTCGATACCAGCAGGAGCGAGACGAACTGCGGAACGGCTATTGTCATTACAAGCACGGTCCTGAATACTTTTTTGAATTTTATGCCCTTGCGGTTGATGCACATAGCGACAAACATTCCGAGAAAATAGTTCGAGAACGTTGCGACAAGCGCCCATATCATAGTCCAGATAAGTATCTCTCTGAAAGTATAGGCGAACTTGTCGTTTCCGGAAGCGTCAGCGGCAAGAATAGTGCGGAAGTTATCCCAGCCTACCCAGCCGAAGAGTTTGTCGGGCGGGAGATGAGAATAGTCATAGTTCGTGAAAGCTATCAGTATCATAAAGAAGATCGGTATGATCGTGAATACCGTAATACCGAGAAGCGGCACAGCAAGAAGCGTTTTGTAATACTGCTCATCCGCGAGGGATTTGAGGTCGTTCTTGAACGACTTCGGACGCACGCCTTTTTCGATCAGCTTCTGAGCAACGTGGTTCTGCTTTATATTTATATACCATGTCCATATAAATCCGGCAATGATGAATATCGTTAAGACACCGTAAAGCAGTATCTTCAGGCTGTTGTCCTTGTATGTAACGACCTCAAGTCCGTAGTCGTTGAGCGTCTTTATCGTTGCCTGTTCACCGAGATTGCCAAGCCCCGCGAGATAGCCTCCGCCCATCACAGCCATGAACCATACAAACAGAGATTCCATGCCGAGGAAGATGATCCCGCGCCCGATCTGATGACGGAAAAACTGACCAAAGCCCATGATCAGGAACGAGATGCGGGTCTTCCAGTCTCCTTCGGCAAAGATCTTTCCGATACTTGCAAAAAAGCGTCCGACAGCGCAGATACCCTTCCAGATGCCGAGCGGTATCTGTTTGAGGATATTCAGTATCTTCAGAGGAAGATTTACAAAAAACTGGCCGATATCGTACAGTTTTCTTTTCATCGGCGGCAAGCCGAGATATTCAAGCTCCGACAATCTGCTCATTTTTATCTGTCCTTTCATCATCAATATCAGCAGTTCATCTGCCGTTTCCGCAGCGGATCTGTGTATTCCTGTGAGGGATAGCGGCGGCAAGCCTTTCACTGTAATTCGCCGCATCCCCCGTGACCGCCTTGGAGGACACGGTCACGAGGTTTATCCTTGCAGCTATCCGTTCCGGAAACGGCGGACGAGGCGGTATGACCGCCCCGTGTCCTGCCGTTAAAAGATTTATTTAGCAGCCTTTATAGCATCTTCGAGTTCCTTGAGTGCTGCTGTGAGTGTAGCATCGTCAGCGTCGTTGTACATACCGCTGTTGATGTCGGTACCGAATGCCTTTGTGAGATCCCAGTAAGCATTGGGGTACTGACCCTGACCGGGGCAGTACTGGAGCTGATCGGCAAGAGCCGCAAGAGCTGCATCGGACTGAACACCGGAGGACTGCTGAGCGTTCTTGTTGGAAGGACCCCAGCCGTTGGCATCAAATCTTGCGAGCTGCATCTCTTCCGATGTGAGATAATCCGCAACGAGGTGGCAGAATGTAAGCTTGTCGGAATCGGTCTGGGGCTTAACGCCTACGAGTTTGAAACCGCCGAAGCCGCTCATCTGGTATGTCTTGCCGTCAACAGTGAATGTAGGCATCTTTACAGCGCCGTAATTGTCGCCAAGGAATTCCTTGACTGTGGAAGCGTCCCATGTACCTGAAACGAGAGCACCTGCAGTGCCGCCGTCGGGATTGAAGAGTGAAGCAGCGCCGTCGGGACACTGATCATAGCCCTTGCCCTTGCTCTTGGCCATGTTTACGATAGCCTTCATTGCGGCAAGACCCTTTTCACCGCTGTAATCGCATACCGCACCGGTAACATTGCCCTCTGTGTCGTATTCGTAGTAGCACTCAGCGCCGGTTCCGAAGAAGAAAGCAACATTATACCAGCCGGACTGGATATCCATATAGAGGTTCTTACCTGCCGCCGCACACTGCTCGATGATGCCTTCAAGAGTTGAGGGATCGGTAACGACGGACTTGTCATAATAGAGGAAGTAACCGTTATCGGAGGTCTCGGGGTAGGCATAGATCTCACCGTTCAGTGTTACCGCACCTACAGAACCTGCATCATTGTTGTTCTTTACGTTGTCAAGGAACACTCCGCCGGGCTTGGAGAGCGCACCTGCCGCAACGAGACGCGCGAGCTGATCCTGTGCGAAACCGAAGATGTCAGCGCCTGCCTCAACGTCGGTGAGAAGCTGTGTAGCCGCATCGCCTTCGCCCATAGCGGATACCTTTATGTCGTACTTTGCGTTCCAGTCGTTCTGGCCTGCGAGCCAGTCGTTGAGCTTGCTCTGTGTAAGATCAACGATAGCGTCCGGAGCCCATACCGTAACTGTCTTCTTGTCGGAAGATGTGTTGTCGGCGGGTGCGGCGGCCGTATCCGCGGGAGCCGCGGCTGTATCTGCCGGAGCTGCGGTCGTATCTGCGGGAGCCGCAGCCGTCGTGCCGCCCGCCTGAGCGTTGTTGCCGCATCCTGCACCGGCTGTTACGAGCATTGATAACGCAAGCATGATCGGAAGTGCTTTTCTCTTTGTTGTCATTTGTTTGTCCTCCTGTTTTGTTGTGCGGCTGATGCCGCATGATTTATCTCAGAGCACGTTATGTGCCCTATATATCAAACGGTTTTTCCGTTCAATAAACTGTTGTTATTTCGCAGGGTTGAGCATGAAGTCATCGATCGTTCCCCACGAACCTTTTCCTGCCTTGATATAGGCACCAATCGTGATCGTTCCTCCCTCGGTAACTTCGACAGCACCCGTCACCGGCTTATGCCAGTCCGCATATCCGGACAGCCCGGCGGATGCTTTTGTCATATCCGCTTCATTGTCGTCCGCATAAGCGAAGATATATATATCCTGCACATCGTCTCCGCTGTCAATACCGCCCTGTATCGAAGCGGAGAGTGTATATTTTCCCTCAGGTATGTCTGTGACCTTCTGATATATGCGAAGCTCAGACCCGTTCTCTCCCCAGAAGTGGAACGCCATCTCCCCGGAAGCCGCGTCAAGCGCCTTCTTCTGATAGTCAGTCTGAGTCGTTATGTTGTTTATATTCTCAATGACCCACATTGAGCGGTCTTCGTCCTCAAAGCTGTAATTGACCGCATAGTTTGCATCAGTCACAGCTATACGGCATACCGTTTCGGAACCGCCCGCCATGCCCTTGACAGTGTATTCCGCGGGCTCACCGTTCGTCATCGCTTCAAGGTCTGCGGGCTCCCACGCTACATCTATCGCCTGTTCGCTTCCGTCGGAATAAATTGCGAAAACCTTGTCGGGCAGTATTATCGGTTCGCCGAGCTTTACTGTAACTTCACTGTCCTTAACAGCGTCGGGTACTGTCTCGATCTCGTTTCCGGTCTTTACAAGCGCCCATGTTTTGAGCGATTCGAGAGGCTTTCCGCCGAAATCGAACATTGCCTGATTTTCCCATGCGCAGCCGCCGTAATACTTTCCGGCATCATCGGGATCATATTCCGCCGCATAGCTTGAAGCCCAGCCGGAGCCGTATTTCTCCCAGAGAGCAGATCGTTCTTCATAGGACTCTCCGGGTACCGGCAGCCATGCCGCTTCCCACCAGAACACACCGATACCGCTTTTTCCGACTTTTGTGACCGCTTCTATAACATCGCGGAGCTCACGGGACTGTCCCTGTATCGTAAAGGGGTATGTCTTTTCGTAATTTATCACATCGCCGATGCTGTTTCCGCTGCCGTCGCCGTCCGCCAGCGTGTATGCGTAAGATGTTTCCGCGACCATGACTTCCTTGCCGTATTTTTCGGAGATCTCCGACAAAACAGAGGTAAGGTTGTCAAGTGTACCGTGCCAGTAAGGATAATATGATGAAGCGAATACGTCATAATCCAGCTCGTAATACGCAAGTTTAGACGCATAGTTGAGCATTCTGTCGACGGATTCGGGATTCGTGAAATGAACCGCCACCTTTGCTTCCGGCAGTACCTCGCGTACCGCACGCGAACCTTCCGCCATAAGATAGTATATGTTCATCCATATCTTCTCGCCGCTCATCTTGCCGTTAGTCTCGTTGCCGAGCTGCACCATGCCGACATCGGCACCGGCTTCTTTCAGCTTTGTGAGGCACGCCTTTGTATATTCATATAGCGCCTGCTTCTTTGCTTCTATATCCATGCCTTCCCACGCCTTCGGACACATCTGTTTTGACGGGTCCGCCCAGAAATCGGAATAATGGAAATCGGCAAGCATTTTCAGCCCCGCGTCCGCTGCACGTTTTCCGATAATGCAGGCAGTGTTTATATCACAGTTCCCGCCGCCGTAGCCGTTTCCCTCC
Organism: uncultured Ruminococcus sp.; assembly: GCA_902780695.1. GTDB lineage: Bacteria > Bacillota > Clostridia > Oscillospirales > Ruminococcaceae > Ruminiclostridium_E. Next base: position 14,190 of record CACZGM010000034.1, read on the forward strand.
GCATCGAACGGGTCGTTCCAGATGCGCACACGTATATAGTTGACACCGGACTGCTTCAGCGTATCGAACAGATCGTGCTCGCTGCCGTCCCAGCCATAGAATTTCACACCGGAATTTTCGAGCGCAACTACACTTGAAATGTCACAGCCAAGCGCAAAATCATCGGACAATCCCTCTACTTTTTTGACGTAAAGCGTGTCGCTGCTTATGCCGACAACAGACTCCCCACTGTTTGCACCGTTATCATTTTCCGTGTTGCTTTCCGTGGGCACACCGGCGGAGCACGACCCTGCCGTAAGCATAGATGCCGTGATGAAAAGTGTAAAAATGATCTTTGATAAAGTTCCTGTTCTTTTCATAAAAAATACCTTCCGGAGCGCCTTTGTGAGCTTATATCCGTTCAGGCAGAACGGCATTTGTTTTACTGCGGCCATCTGTTTGCGCAACAGTTGCGCACGATCTTGTTAATGTTATAATATCACATATATTTTCTTGTGTCAATCGACATTTTAAATAATCAAATATAATTATTTTTGTGCAATTGTGACACACCAGGCTTCAAATTGCGCAACCGGAGTGTGGTGTATGCGCAAGCGATTGCGCATGCACCACAAGAAAATACCGCGCAGCAGCGGTCTGCAGCACGGTAAACGCAGGTATTTATTTATCATTATGTATATTACAGCATATTTTGTCATTATTTTATTTAAATAGTCATGCTCCGAAAGTTTACAGGCAATACCGTAACCTTACGATAAACCGGACTACTGTATTCATTAGCGCTTATCCCGCAGTTATCCCGCCGTCTATAACAAACGACTGCCCCGTTATATATCCCGACCTGTCGCTTATCAGAAACGCGCACAGCTCTGCAACCTCTTCCGGTCTGCCGAATCGCTTCATCGGTATCTTTGCTATGCTTTTAGCCCGAAGCTCCTCATTCATACCAGCGGTCATTTCGGTATCTATGAAGCCAGGAGAAACCGTGTTCACGCGGATATTCTTCTCCGCAAGCTCTATCGCCGCCGCCCTCGTCATAGCGTCCATAGCACCCTTCGACGCACAGTAGCTTGACTGCCCGCGGTCTCCGATGATACCGAACACCGAGCTGATGTTCACGATCGAACCGCCTTTTTTCGATACCAGCGGAACTATCGCGCTCTGCGTTATCCGCATTGCAGAGAACAGATTTGTCTCCACTACCCTCTCCCACTTTTCGGGAGAAGCTGCAAACAGCGGTTCGGGACCCGTGATGCCTATGCAGTTCACAAGCGCGTTGATGCCGCCGAATGCGCGTATCTCCGCCTTTAATGTACTTGTTATCCCGTCACGGTCATCCGTGTCCAGCGCAAACAGCTTTGCACCCAGCGTTTCAAGCTCCGGCTTCATTGTCCTGTAAGAACCGAGGACTTCCGCCCCCTCCGATATGAACAGCTTCGCGCAGGCGCAGCCTATTCCACCCGAAATACCCGTCACAAGCACTTTCTTTCCGTCAAGATATCCCATATCCGTTCCTTTCAGCAGTCACATTTCAGAGAACCTCTAAAAACTCATTTGAGAGAAAAAGAGCTGCTTGTACCGATAGCTGCGTCAAGTCTCCTCACCGTGCGTCAGCACGCTTTCGGAGCCTCTCCCTGCTCCCGACACAATTATCTCATTTTCTCTTTCCGAAGCAATTTTCATAGGTTCCCTATATTCATTGCAGAGCCGAACCCTGTGATCTCGAACAACTCCATTATATTGCTCCGTACATTTTTTATTGTCATTCTGCCGTTCATCATCTTGTATATTCCAAGAATGGTGCGCAGACCGGAGGACGATACATAAGTCAGCTCCGCGAGATCAAGCACGGCACTGTCGGCACCCTTTAACGTTTCCTTTATCTCCTTGTCAATTTTCATCGCGGATTTTGTGTCGAGCTTTCCGGAAAGCCGAATCTTGACCTCGCCGCCGTTTTTTTCGATATCAACAGTCATATCAGATTTCCTTTCCTCTCTATTTCAGTATTTATGCTAATTATACACTGTTATCGCCATTTTGTCAAGATTTTTAGTGAATTTGACTAAAGCAGCATTTTGCACAAACTGAGAACGTGATCGCAGCAGATCACATACGCAGACGCGCCCAGCTGTACTGGCTCATATACTCGCCGTACTCCGCAAGAGTTCCTCTTTTCAGTGCGGTGTAATAGTCGCACGGTATCTTCTCCGGCACTATGGCATAGGAATCACGGCTCTGGACGAATATATCCGCGGCACCGAGACCGTCGAGCTTTGCCCGGAGATCATAGGCTATCTGCGCAAGGTATTTGCGCTGCCTGTCCTCATCACGGGTCTCGTCCTGCCACAGCACCGCGCGTATCTCCGCGTTGGTCACAGTAGAACCTCTGCGGTCTATCAGATAAGCAAGAAGCTCCTTGACCTTTGAGCGCCCGAAGTGTATCGGCTCGCCGTCGAAGAATACCTCGAAATTACCGAAGCAGCGCACATAAAGTCCCTTGTGTGTATCGTTCACGGGATAGCGCAGATTTTCAAGCGCCCGCTTTATGTCCGCGGTATGAGCGGGCTTTACGATATAGTCACTTACATAGAGCTTGTATGCATCAAGCGCGTACTGCGGATAGCCTGTGAGGATTATGATATTCGTGTCTCTGTGCAGCGCTTTCATTTCCTTTGCGAGAGTAAGACCGTCCTTGACAGGCATATTTATATCGAGGAACACCGCGTCGAAATCCTGCTGCGCAAACAGCCCGACAGCTTTTTCCGCCTCGTTCGTCGTTACGGTCACAACGTCAGGTGCCGCTTTCTTTATCTTGCGTTCGATATCGCGCAGTGCGCTTGCTTCGTCGTCAACTATCAGTATGTTCATTGCCGTCCTCCGACCTGTATATTTTCGCGTTATAAGGTATCGTTATGCGGGCAAGTGTTCCCATGCCCGGCTCGCTTCTCACCTCAAGCGTTCCCTCACACATCATTTCAAGTCTGCTTCGCAGATTTGACAGTCCTATGTGCGATCTTCCGTCGTTCTTCTGCACACCGGTGTCAAATCCCGCGCCGTCGTCCTCCACCTCGATGATGTGACCGATTTCCGAGTCATAGCTTCGTACCATGACCGTACCCCTGCCGTTACCGTTTTCGCGGACACCGTGGGTCACGGCATTTTCCGCGAGAGTCTGCACCGAGAACGCGGGAATGAAGAAATCCTCGCTCTGCAGGTCATATACCACAGTAAGCATATCCCCGAACCGCTCCTTTTCCATGTACAGGTAGTCACGCACGGTTTTCAGCTCTCTCTCCGCGCGTATGCAGCCCGTCTCTTCGAGGACATCTATGCTCCCGCGCAGAAAATCCGAGAAATGTTCTATCGCGGCTTCGGCTTTATCCGGTTCGTCAAGATACGAACTTATGACAGTAAGGCTGTTGTATATGAAATGGGGCTGGATCTGTGCCAGAAGCACCTTGTTCCTGCTTTCCGCAAGCTGTGTCTTTATTTTCTCGGTCTCACGGGCTTTACGCGCCGTGACCTCAGCGTACTCCTTCTCCAAAAGAACAAATATTATCAGAGCTGCCAGCGAAACGAAGATATTATTGTAGCTTATGCCGGTATAAACGAAATTGAAGATGAACGCCGCAAAGGGCATCAGCGCCGCTATAAGCAGCACTTTCTTCACGAAAGGATCGGTAGTTTTGCGGCACCTTATGAGCACCCCGATGATAAACGCGAACGTCAGTATGGTAGTGTAGTACCAGACCCCGTAAAGCTCGCCGCGGTGGTAGCAGTTCCGTTCGTCGAACCAATAGAGCACATTCGTGAACGGTGTCGCCGCCAGCAGGACAAGGCCCGGTAGCTGCATGAGCTGTACCGCAGCGGCTGCGGTTTTCAGTTTTTTCATTCCGTTCTTTTCGGCTATCTGCTTCTTGATTATCTGCAGGAATATCAGCGTTTGTACCGCGCCCATCGCAAAATAGCCTATCTCCGAAACAATTTTCAGCATACGGGAGACCTCGCCCGGATCGCCGTCCGTGCCGCAGCAGAAAATATCGAACATATTGTAAAGGAACAGGGCGATATAGAACACAAGTATCTCGTTCATCATCGGTATCTCGGTCTTCGCACCGCTGCTTATTTCCGAGTGTCTGCCCAGAACGACCGAGAATATCATAATCAGCAGGAATACGCTGTTCCAGCATTCTATCACAATCTGCACGAATACAGGCATTCCTATCTGCTGTATCAAATCTTGCATCGGAGAACTTCCCTTTCAGATCATTTCATCGTTACCACCACAAGTGCATCGTTATAGTAGGGCTGCGTAGTTACGGTATTCTTCGGGATATCCATATACCGTTCCTGTGTGAAGGAGATGCTTCCGCGAAGCTCGCGCATTACCTCTTTCTGCTCATCGGTCAGATCTTTTTCGCTTTCCGCGATGTATCTTTCGTACTCCTCTTCGGTCTTGTCTCTGATCTCACTGTCCTCGGAAGCGTCTCTCGTCCAGAACACCACGTCGGCAGTCCCGGAAGCAAGCGCTGCCGCACGACCCATTGAATCGACCTGTATAAGCTCTATGTTCTTCTCAATACGCTGTCCTATCACAGAAAGCACAGCCGTACTGAATCCGCTGCAGGTCCCGTCCGGAGAAACGTAGTCCATAGGCGGCAGAAGTCCCGTCACGGCAACTTTTATCGTCTTGTCATATACGTTGTAGAATTCCACTGCCTTTTGTGTATTGTCATCGGCGTTATCTGTGATATACTCCTTTATGAGCCTGCCGAGAGTACCGTCCGACTTCATTTCCGCTATTGCACGGTTGAATTCATCGCGCAGCGCGGTATTTTCCTCCGTCATCATGAACGAGAATCCGTTGGACAGGCGGTTCACAAGGCGGTAGCCGAATTCGTCGCCGACAGCGTTCGCGTTATATGTCAGGTTTTTCTGCAGCTTGTCATTATGTGCGCAGACATAGTCGGCTGTGGACTCCGGAAGCTCTATATGATCGACCTTACCCGACTGCAGTGCCATTATCAGTGTATCAAGCGTGTCATAGAACCGCACAGATTTCTTTTCCGCCTTTTCATCGACAAGCATTGTCACAATTTCATCTTTTCTGAGATAGTCAACGGCTTTGCCTTTATTTATCCCGGCATATTCTTCTTCGTTTATATTCAGGTACGACAACACGCCGAGACTGCTTTTAATGGTCTCCGGAACAGCTGCTTCCGCTGTCTGTGCGGGAGTATTGTTTCCCGAGCAGCCGGTCAAAACCGAAAGCGCAGTCACAGCAATTATCATCACCGCGGTAAATATCTTTTTCATCTGGTTTTCCTCCGTTTTCGCCGGTCGGTAATTTGATTAATCACGATCCGATATTATAGCAAGTATAACATATTTTTCACAATAAATCAAGTCGGACGTGAGCTGCACCAGAAGAATAAAGTCAGTACAAAACGCAAAGGAATATCGTTGACATCGGACATCTGTTCTGATATAATAGAAAAAACACATTATTTACTGTAGGGAATAACCGAATGACAAAGAAAAAACACAGGTTAATAAAGATATCTGCGATCATCGTCGGAATACTTGTCCTGCTTGAGCTTCTGCTCAGTGTGGGACTCATGTTTTTCGCGATAGGCAGCTTTGACGGAATGGAAAGCATACCGGACGCGAAGCGCATAATGAGTGACGACGTGAGAGCAAAGGTCGAGAAGAATACCGCCGGACTCAGGGAAAAGACCGAAAAATGGCTTGCGGAAGCGCAGATAAGCGAGGTCAGCGTTACGGCAGACGACGGCGCCGTGCTTTACGCGGATATGCTTGACACGAATAAAAGCCACAAGTGGGCAATACTTCTTCACGGCTACAAGCGCACAAGAGAACGTGTGTACAACTACGGACGCTATTACGCCGAACAGGGATTCGGGCTGATAATGCCGGATCTGCGCGGTCACGGAAAAAGCGGAGGTGCATTTATCGGGATGGGCTGGCTCGACAGACCCGATATAATAAAATGGGCTGAACTGATAATCTCCCGTGACCCGGAAGCGCAGATCGTGCTTCACGGTGTATCTATGGGCGGAGCAGCCGTTCTGATGACCTCTGGGGAAAAGCTGCCCGCAAATATTAAATGCGTCGTTTCGGATTGTGCGTATTCCTCGGTGTGGGAGGAATTTTCCGATGTGATGAAGCAATACACCGGACTTCCTGATTTCCCGCTGATGTACACAACGAGCTTTTTCGCAAAGCTTGCCGCCGGGTATTCGTATGACGAAGCGTCCTCTCTCGCACAGGTAAAGAAATCGCCGCTGCCGATACTGTTCATTCACGGCAGCTCCGATACATTTGTAAAGCCGTATATGGCGGAGAAGCTGTACGAGGCTCACCCGAACGGAAAGCTTATACTCATCGAAGGTGCCGAGCACGGGCAGGCAATGTACATAGATCCGGAAAAATACTTTGATTCGGTCTTTGCGTTTTTAGGTGAGAATATGACAGATGAGGATATGCAGGGATAAAATGAAATTGTCGGAACGCAAACATTATATTGACAATCTGCGCTGGCTCATACTGCTGTTTCTTATACCGTATCATACAGCAATGGCGTGGAATTCATGGGGTGAGCCGAATTATATCTTTTTTGAGAGCAATAAGGTCATCAGCAGCTTTATCGTTTTTTTCAGCCCTTTCTTTATGCCTCTGCTTTTCGTACTTGCCGGTGTGAGCACAAAATACGCTCTGCGTAAAAGGACATACAGGCAGTACATTTCGGAAAGGGCAAAGAAACTGCTCATTCCCCTGCTCTTCGGAACTGTCGCTCTTATGCCGGTGATGACATATATCGCGGATATATACAACTGTTCTTACAAGGGCAGTTTCCCGGAACATTACGGTGTCTTTTTCACGAAATTTACCGATCTTACGGGCGCCGACGGCGGGTTTTCATTCGGGCAGTTCTGGTTTCTGCTTTATCTTTTCGTTATCTCGGCAGTATGCGTTTCGGTAATGCGTGCTTTCGGGATCACCGGAAAGCAGACACAGCGCTCTTTCCTGTTTCCGCTTTTTCTTCTGCTGGGACTGCCGCTTCCGCTGCTGAGCGAATTACTTTCCATAGGCGGGAAAAGCCTTGCAGAATACACATATCTGTTTCTTATCGGCTATTTTTTGCTTTCGGATGATGAAATAATATCCGGAACAGAGAAATATTTTATCCCGCTCCTTGCTGTCGGAGCATCGGCGGCTGTACTGAACGTTTATCTGTTTCTGTGGTCGGAAACCGATCTGCCTGTACTTGGCACCGCCGCGAAGTATGCCGCGGAATGGTTTATGATCGCAGGGCTTATCGGATTTTCAAAAAAGTGTCTGAACTTCACGGGCAAAGTTTCGGCTCACATGGGTATGTTATCATTCCGGTATTATATCTTCCATTTTGTCTGGGTGGTATTATTCCAGTATCTTCTGTACCGGCTCTGCGGCAATAATACAGTAATATTGTACGGAGGTACGGTAATTCTTTCATTGATAATAACAGCCGTATGCTGTGAGATCGTCGGTAAGATACCGTTCCTGCGAAAGCTGATCTGAATACAAAAGCAACGCGATCTCTCGCGCTGCTTTTTTAATTGTACCCGTGATAACAGTAAGCACATAGGAACGGAAGTATATACCGTTCAGTGTTCATTGTTTCATATCACTTTTCTTTTTTACCGTTCTTCTTTTTCCTTGCGGCAACCACTGTCACGAGTCCGGAAGCAAGAAGCGCCGTAATACCGGCTTCCTTACCCGTATGCGGATTATCGTCATCGGTGTCGGTGCTCGTCATGGTGCTTGTCTCCGTAGATGTGGAAGAACTGCGGTCGTCATCATCATCAGACTCCGGTACGTCCTGTGATCCTTCAGATTCCGTCGTTGTATCTTCGGAATTATCTTCCTCCTCAACCACTGTTGTCTCTTCCGGAATTTCGGTCTCCTCCGGTGCGGTCGTCTCCTCTTCTGTCGGCTGTTCTTCCTCAGGCTGTGTGGTTGTAGTGACAGTTGTTTCAGAACCGGTATGGGACGGGGTTATCGTAGGTGTGGAAGGCGTAGGAGTGGGCTTTATAGGTCCTACGGATCCCGAACGTTCGTTGAGTACGAGAAGATTTCCGTGTTCGTCTATCGATGCATAGCTGTTGACCCTTGTGGTATCGAACTGTACGCTTCCGCCGGATATCATGAAGTATATTGCACCTGCTGCCGTATAGCCTGCAGGAGCCATTATCTCTTCAAGCAGATAATTGCCGTCGGGCAGTCCCACAAATGTTACGTTGTTGCCCTCATAATCCACCGTCTTTACCGCTCCGGGAACCTGTCCGTCAACGGTAACGCCGCTGAAGTCGATGCCCGCATCAAGTATGGTAAGTCTGAATTTTGCCTTATTACCGGCAGGAATAGGAACACACCGCATATCGGTCTTGATTATCGCCACTGTGGAAAGCGCCGCGTCCTTGACCGCATTGTTGATAATAATAGCTGATGTGCTGCCCGCGGAGGTAATATTCTCCGATGTACCGCTCGTTTCAACGCCCGTTCCTACCCTATAGGAAGTTGTTATTGTGTAGCCGTCCTTTGTTACGGCATCTTCTTTGATATAGTATTCGCCGCTTCCCTTCGGAACATTAAATACCGCGTTCCAGCCGTTATCGCCCGAAAGTGTCATAACATCTATCTGCGTTCCGTCCGATCTGAACAGCTTCGCAGTTACGTTTACACCGGCAGTGGCGTTTTCAAGATCACCTGTCCACTGCTTTGTGACACTGATCGTCACACTTTCGCGGGTGTTCGTTACTGTGATGTCCGGCGATGTCTTTGCGGTATTCGTCGCCGCAACAGCTGCGGACTGCACTGCCGTTGTTCCTGCGGGAGAGTATGTCGTTACGAAATCTCCTGTTGTTGTCTCAACAGCATAATACTTCGCACCGTTTACAAGACCCGTGAATATGTGCTGCCAGCCGTTAGACGAATTAAGCTCGGCGGGTGTGCCGACTGCTGTTCCGTCTGCCGTGTAAAGCTGAACGCTTACGGAAGTTACGGGTATTTCGTCAGCTGTGAGAGCCTGTCCCGCATCGTTCTGCCACTTCTTTGTTACAACTATCGTCGCGCTTGTGTCGGGTATCTCTGCCGCGTTGTTCGTGATCGTTACACCGGCATCGGCAGTCGAAGCGATATTCGCGGATTTATCCGTCGTTGACAAACCGCTGCCTACCGTGTAGGAAGTTGTGAATATGAATCCGGACTTTGTTACGGCTGTTTCCTTGACGTAATATTCACCGCTGTTCTTAAGGACATTGAAGTCAGCACTCCAGCTGCTTGCAGCCGAAAGTACCGCTGTTCCTACCTTAGCATCGGGTGTGCCGACCTTGTACAGCTCTGCGGTGACGCTTGCTATACCCGCATTGTCACCTGTCCACTGCTTTGTAACGCTTATCGTTACGCTTTCGCGGATGTTCGTTATTGTGATGTCAGCTGCCGTTCTTGCCGACGTGCTTGCCGCAGCAAGTCCTGAATAACTATCGTCCGACGTATTGGACGGGGAGTATGTTACCGTATAATCACCGGTACTGTTTTCCTTTACACAATACTTCGCGCCGTTTGTAAGTCCGTTGATCGTAGTTTTCCACGAAGGAGCTTCAAGCGCTATGTTTTCTCTTACAAGCATTCCGCTTTCGTCATAGAGATGCAGATAAATGGTATTTTCGGGAATATCACCTGCTGCTATCGGATCTCCCGATTCATCTGTCCACTTCTTCTCAACTATAAGGAACGCATCTGTTGACGGTATTTCATCCGCACGGTTCGTGATTTTTACACTTGTATTCTCCGCCGAGCCGATATCTGCGGACTTTCCTGAGGTTGCCGCACCGGTTCCTACCACATAGGAAGTCGTGACAGTATAGCCTGTCTTCGTTACGGTCTTTTCCTTGACATAATAGGTTCCGCTCTGCTCTTCCACAGAGAATACCGTGCTCCAGCCCGCTGTCTTGTTCAGCACCTTGCTGTCAACGAGGGTATCGGTATCACCTGTCCTGTACAGCTCAACAGTAACGTCCGTGTCCGCGGTATCGCCTGTAAGGTCGCCATCCCAGATCTTTGTGACGGATATTGTCTTGCTGCCCTTAAGAGCATTGAAAATGCTCATATTGCCGTCCCCGTCAATGTTTGCGGCGCTGTTGGTAATAACAGTCGGATCAAAGGGCTTGATAACGCCGTTTTCAACGGTAAAGCTGATAGTATCCGTCTTGAAGTATCCCGTGGGTGCGGTAAGCTCCTCAATAGTGTAAGAGCCGTCCTTAAGTCCCACAAATGTTGCCTCGTTGCTTGTGAAAGTGAATGATGTACCGCTGAGTGCGGTGCTGCCGTACATTACACCGTCAAGAGTCTTTCCGCCGCTTATGGTAAGACGGAATTCGGCATTTGATGTCGTGATCTTATTTCCATTGGTATCGACCTTGGTGAACGTGATCCTGCTTAAATCATCCTCCACAAGAACTATGCCGTTATCGAGCTTTCCACTTCCGGTCACGCCGGTTACCGTACCGTTGCTGTCCACGGTGAATCTGACATCGGTGGTTATTGTTCTGTATCCGTCGGGAGCCGTCGTTTCCTTAACGATATATGTTCCCGCGTCAAGAGGACCTACCTCCCACTTTTCTCCGACCTTGGATGTATAATTGCTGCCTATCTGCTTTCCGTCGGTATCAAATAGCTGAAGTACAGCCCCGGCGAGCTCGGTCTGTCCGGTCATATCGGTCTTGGAAATGAGTACCTTCGGTACTTCCGCATCGCAGACCTTCAACGTCTTTGACGTATCATCGTATGTCATCGAGCCCTTGCCGCCCGTGGGATTTGTTGCTGTTGCGTCGGTTATGACGCCCGAAATTACCTTGAACGAGAATGAAGAGTCGGTGATGAAATACTTCTTGCCGGTGACCGTATCTGTAAACGTGTCGCCTGTTTCGATAAGTACATATTCGCCGTCGCCGAGTGACGAAGTATGCGTTGTGCCGTTCGATGTCCATGAATCTACCGCAACGGCTCCGGATTTCGGCTTTCCGTCTGTGCCTATGTCGGTCTTGTTATAGATCGCTATCTTTGCGCCGTTAACTTCCGCGTCCCCGGTCACGCTCTTCTTATCGACCTTAAGCTCGGCATTCGGTACTTCCGCGTCGCAGACCTTCAATGTC
>CACZGM010000035.1 GCA_902780695.1 uncultured Ruminococcus sp.
CGCGGAAACTACTGCTCCTCCGGAAACTTCCGGAAGTGCGGAAACGAGCGCTCCGATTCAGACGGAGGAAGAAACGACTTCCGAAAGCACCGCTGCGGAAACGGAACCGCAGCCCGCGGAAACTACCGTACCGGAAGAGACGTTCATTACTACCACGACAAGTGTTCCGAAGAACGCCGCAAAACCTTCTCCGGCGCAGGTAAAGGAAGTTTCTTCTCCCGGAAAGACAGTCTTTGGCCCGGATAACGCGAAATTCGATTATTCCAACTGCTCAAAGGGATATGTTTCCGTGAACTACACCGGAAGCACAAAGCTGAAAATGCTGCTGAAAAAGGACGGCGCACAGTACGACTATGATATTCCGGCAGGGAACGGGATACAGTATTTTACTCTTGCGATGGGAAGCGGTAAATATGTCGTCGAGATATATGAAATGGTATCCGGCGGCAAATACATAAAGCTGTTTTCCGATACATTCAGCGCTAAGATCGCAGATCCGACAGGAATGTTCCTGTACCGGAACCAGTATGTGAATTTCAATGCGGCTTCGAAATGCGTGGCGAAGGCATCGGAGGTCTGCGCCGGCTGCAATACCAATCTTGAAAAGATTGCAGCCGTATTCCAATATGTCACGGATAATGTGACGTATGACAAGGCTCTCGCCGCTTCCGTAACAAGCGGGTATATCCCCGACCCGGACAGCGTTCTCGCAAAGAAAAAGGGTATATGTTTTGACTACGCTTCGCTGACAGCGGCGATGCTACGGTCGCAGGGTGTGCCGACAAGACTTGTTATCGGCTATGCGAGTCCGAATATCTACCATGCGTGGAACGAGGTCTATACCGAGGAAAAAGGCTGGATAGCAGCAGAGATACAGCTTGACGGGACAGGGTTCCGCCGCATTGACGCTACTTTCTACGCAAGCGCGTCTAACAAGAAAACATTTGCGGAGTACATTGCCAAGTCCGGCAATTACTCGGACGTATATATTTATTAAGGAGCAAAACCGATATGTCAAGGAAAAAGCTAACGCATGATGAAGTCGCTTATTTCTGCGAGCAGTTCGCAATGATTATCAACTCGGGAATACCGATGTCCGAGGGAGCGGAAATGATCGCGGAAAGTACGGAGAACACGTTCGTGTCCGAAGTTGCAAAACGTGTGGAGAAGGTCGTTACCGACGATCAGCCCCTCTATGAGGCAATGAAGCAATCGGGCGCTTTCCCGGATTACGCGGTGAGCATGGTGAGGATAGGAACGCTCTCCGGACGTTTGGACGATGTACTGAAAGGACTCTCGGAGTATTACGAGCAGATGGGCAGCAGGCTCCGCACCATAAGAAGTGCTGTTATGCACCCGGTAATACTTATCGCTATGATGGCCGCTATTATAATAGTACTTATCCTGCAGGTGCTTCCGATGTTCCAGCAGATATTCGGACAGTTCAACAGCACCGTGGGTGACACTGTGAGCGCAAGTGTGGATTACGCATACGCTACCGGTATCATCATACTTGTCATTCTCGTGGCGATACTTGTTATCTCGCTGCTTGTATGGCTGCTGTCGAAAATACCGTCGGTGCGTTCGGGGCTTTCGTCGTTTGCTTCATCTTTCATACTTACGAAAAGAACCGCCGGTGTGTTCTCGCAGGCTAAATTTGCGAACGCTATGAGCATGATGATATCCAGCGGCATTGAAGCAAGTACTGCGCTTGAAAATGTAATGCTGCTCATATCCGATAAGAAAATGCGCGGACGCATCGATAAATGCAGGGCGCAGGTAATTGAGGGCGAGTCTTTTGCGGACGCTCTCGATGATGCTAAACTGCTCCCGCCCATATATTCGAGATCTCTGAAAATGTCGTATAAATCCGGTTCCTTTGATGACGCGTGGCGAAAGATAAGCGACCGCTGCTCGGAAGAAGCCGATGTTACAAGCGAAAATCTCGTATCGTTCGTTGAGCCGGTGCTGATCGCGGTAATGGCGGTCATAATCGGTGCGATACTGCTGACGGTAATGCTCCCGATGATGGATATACTTTCCACACTCGGATAAACTGCGGAGAACTGATATGGAAGAAAAAAGCATTTACAGGCTTAAGATATTTATTGCAATAAGCTCTGTGCTGATATTCGGAGCTGTCCTGCTCTGGCTGCTGCTCGGGCTGAGCAGAGCAGGAACCGTTTCTGCGGAACAGCAGCTGAAGGCTGTGAAGCAGTCTGTCACAAACGGAGTTGTGCTGTGTTATTCCGTTGAAGGGTACTATCCCGAAAGTATGCAGTATCTTAAGGATAACTATGGTGTGGATTATGACGAGACAAAGTATCTGGTGCATTACAGGTACGTTTCGGGTGATATACCGCCCACGGTCATGGTCTATGAAAATAATTGATCGCTCGGAGGAGACATGAAAGGTTTTAAGGGCAGAAGGCTTGCGGATTCCGTAAGCTCTGTGGGAAGTATGATACTGTTCCTGATATTCGCTTCCTGCTCTCTCGTCATAATCGCTGCGGGAGCGAGTACATACGCCCGCATTTCCGACAATGTTCACAGTACATTCACAGCATCGACAGCCGTGAAGTACGTTACGAACAAGATAAGAGGAAGCGACAGGGTAGTGGTTGAACCGGACGGACACGGTATCGCCGTGTACAGCGGTGAGATTGTATGCGCGATAATGAGCGACGGCACAGATATAGCCGAAAGAAGCGGAATGGCAGAGGCTTATGTGGACTATTTCGGCGGAGATGTGATCTTTGAAAATTCGCGTCTGCTTGTAGAGGATACGGGAGACGGATTGTACCGTATCGCAGTCATGTCAGGCTACGAATGGTGTGAATCATTCTGCAGATGCAGGGAAGCAGGGGGTGACAGCACTGAACGGGAATAATACCGTAAAAAGACGGATGCCGCATAATCTGTTCTTTATTGAATTGCTTGTTGTACTGCTGTTCTTTGCCGTTTCGGGCGGAGTGGTAATGAATCTGTTCGCCTCCGCGGATGTCAGGGCGCGCCGGAATAAGCTCACAGAGCAGACAATGCTTCGTGTACAGTCGGTCTCGGAATTATATGCGGTATGCGGCGATATGGACAAGACGGTGGACAGGATATTCGGAATGGCTGCGTGCGTTCCGTTCACACAGACTCAAACTGTGGAAGAAACCGGTGAACAAAAGAGCAGCAGAGGCTACACGATCACATTCAATGATGATATGTACCCTCTCGTGACGCCCGATGGGATTAGGGATTACGGAGCGGTGGAACTGCTGCTGCTGGAGACTGAGGAGAATATGAACGGCGGTACTTTTCACAAGCTTGAGATCGAAGCCGTGACACTGTTCAGCAATGACGGTGCCGAACTCTTCTATGAAGGAGTAAGCACTGCGTATATACCCGATTACGAGGCGGCGGCAGCCGCTGAAGAGAGCGAGGTGTATGAGAATGCGCAGTAAAAGCGGAAAGGGCGCTTCGACAGGCGGCTCGCTCGGAACCGGATACGTCACGGTGATAATGATATTTGTGGTGATATGTCTTGCACTGCTTGCGGCTTTGTCGTTCAAGACGGTCATGAACAATTCCGGTATTGGCGATGCCTCGCGTACCAACACCGCCGCGTATTATGCCGCAGAGGAAAGCGCGAACCGCAGACTTGCGGAGCTTGACGGCGCGGCTGCGGAATCGCAGAAGACAGGAAATTTCTCCATGCTTTCCGATATGATACAGTCGTCGGATGAGGTAGCAGCCGTTCCGGATGCCGAAGGTCTCATAGCCGAATGGAGCGAAAAGATCACCGATAAGGTAAGACTGCGCTGTGCGGTGCTGTTTTACAGCTCTCCGGAATTGCATGACGGAAAAAGGTTCGAGGTCAGGGAATGGAGAACCGATATCGGCACCGGTACTGACCCGGACGACGTGCATATAAAAGTATGGGACGGAACGTTATTTTAATACTGAAAGGAACTGAAACAGAATGAATATCATTGAAATACTCAAAGATGCGGCAGCAATGAATGCGTCCGACGTGTTCATAATCACGGGAGCGGTACTCAGCTACAAAGTCTCCGGACATATTGTAAATAAGGACGGAGAACGGCTTTTGCCGGAAATGACGAAGGATCTCGTTCAGCAGATCTTCGAGGTAGCAAAGGTAGATCAGTCCATAGCCGCCGACCTGCGCAAAGAACTTGACTTCTCGTTCTCAATTGCGGGCGTGGGACGTTTCAGAGCGAATATCTACCGCCAGAGAGGCTCGTATTCCGCGGTTCTTCGTTTTGTTCCGTTCGAGCTTCCGAAAGCGGAGGATCTCGGTATACCGCAGTCGGTCATCGACCTTGCGTCGTGCAAGAACGGTATCGTGCTTATCACAGGTTCTGCCGGCAACGGTAAGTCAACAACGCTTTCCTGCCTGATAGACCATATCAACTCCACAAGAACCGGTCATATCATCACAATCGAGGATCCGATAGAGTTCCTGCATAAGCATAAGAAGTGCATAATCAGCCAGCGTGAGATCAATATAGATACGCACAGCTACCTTGATGCTCTGCGCGCGGTACTGCGCCAGTCTCCGGACGTAATCCTTCTCGGAGAGATGCGCGACTATGAGACGATAAACGTTGCTATGACGGCTGCGGAGACAGGACAGCTCGTATTCTCGACACTGCATACTCTCGGTGCGGCGAACACGATAGACCGTATCATAGACGTATTCCCGACAGCCCAGCAGCATCAGATAAGGATTCAGCTCTCTATGGTGCTGAAAGCGGTCGTTTCGCAGCAGCTTCTTCCTTCCGTTGACGGAAAGCTGGTTCCGGCATTTGAGATAATGCTTATGAACAGCGCGATACGCACCATGATACGCGAGGAAAAAACGCATCAGATAGATGCCGTTATCCAGTCCTCTAACGGTATGGAGACTATGGACAACTGCA
Source organism: uncultured Ruminococcus sp. (assembly GCA_902780695.1). Lineage (GTDB taxonomy): Bacteria > Bacillota > Clostridia > Oscillospirales > Ruminococcaceae > Ruminiclostridium_E. Next base: position 4,932 of record CACZGM010000035.1, read on the forward strand.
TCGTGAATATGTACCGCAAGGGCATAATCACAGCGGAGACTGCTATTGAGTATGCGTACAATCCCGAACTTATGGAAAAGAGAGTTCAGCTCTGATAAATGATGGTCAAATCACCCTCAGCTTTTATGCCGAGGGTGATGCTTTTTGATACCCAAACTGTAACCAAAATACAACTTTTTTCGGTCAAAAAGATTTATGTGATATTGGTGTAATAGTGCTGCTTTGAAAAATGTTTGTAAAATTATTCGGAACAATATCATTCTGAAATACTATATATGGTGTTGTTATGTCATTATTAACAAAACGCTTGTAAAAGTAATGTAAAATATGTGTAAAAACACAGTGAAAATGAAAAAGTTTCACAACTGCTCAAAAATAGCAGGAAAAGAGCAAAAACGGTATAATGAAAACCTTGACTTTTTTATCGGGTTGTAATATAATCATAGTAGATGAGATGATTTTTTAAATGATTGATTCTGTTCGGCAATTGGAATTCAGGAAACATAAGGGTTTGGACAAAAATTTAGTGGGGTGGTAATTATGGATATCAAAAGCAGAAAGGCATTGAGCAAGGCTCTTGCGGCACTCGTTTTTTCTTCTGCACTCACCGGCGCTGCACTTAACGTGTCTGCGCTCGCATACGACGGCGATTCCGCTGACAACACGAGCACAAAAGAAAACGAAGATCTCGGTACTGCGGTCAAGAATATTCTCGGAGTAGCCGGCAATTACAACGTATTTTTAAGCGGCAACTACAATCAGACCGCAATGAACAACGTTGACGCGGGCGACGGAAACGGTATTCTCGCAGTCGGCGGCAATTATGATGTCGGTTATTTCAATAGGCAGAAGTGCGCAAGCGCAACAGTAGCAGGAAGCGTTACAGGTACGATCGACGGTCAGTATATCCAGGGCGGTATTGATTTCGATTCTGCGTTCTCTTCTCTCAAACAGCTCAGCTCGACACTTGCTTCCGCACAGGGTACAACTATCGCGGACAGCACGGATACGAACTACATAAGAAACAACTACGGCACTATCACATTCAAGGGAACCAATACCGATGTCAATGTGTTCAATATCACAGTTGATGAGCTGAACGCACTCAAGGGCGGTGCTGCTGCTTCGATGGAGAGCGCCAGCCATGCTCTGTCCTTTGATGTTCCCGACGGTTCGACTGTTATAGTTAATATCACAGGCACCGGCGCTGTTGACCTTACATTCAACTGGGGCGCTTTCTACAGCACTACCGGTCAGCTCACTTCTTCAAACAAGTACGGAAACTCCAAGGTGCTTATCAATGTTCCGGAAGGAAATACAGTTGCTATTGCAGGCGGTGTAGGTTCTCTCCTTGCGCCTGAATCCGACATTATTTCCGCTAAGTATGCCGGAGTGAACGCTCACTATGAGGGTCAGGTAATAGGCAAGTCCTTTACCGGTAACATAGAATTCGGTTCTTCGAAGTTTGACGGCGAGGACGAGTCTGTTATTACTGTTATCAAGAATATAACACCTGATGAGCCGGAGGAAGAGGAAGATAAGCCGGAAGAGACCGAGGAAACAACAAAGACTACCGAGGAGACTACTGTTCCTGAGGAATCTGAACCGGAAGACACTACACCTGCTGAGACTACGGCGGCAGAAACAACAACTGCTGAAACAACCACAGCGCAGACAACGACCGCTGAAACAACCACAGCGCAGACAACGACTGCTGAAACAACTACAGCGCAGACTACAACCGCTGAAACGACTACAGCACATACGACAACTGCTGAAACGACTACAGCGCAGACAACAACTGCTGAAACAACCACAGCACAGACAACGACCGCTGAAACAACAACAGCGCAGACAACAACTGCTGAAACAACTACAGCGCAGACAACGACTGCTGAAACAACTACAGCGCAGACAACCACTGCTGAAACAACTACAGCGCAGACAACGACCGCTGAAACGACTACAGCACAGACAACGACCGCTGAAACAACTACAGCGCAGACAACAACAGCTGAAACAACAACAGCGCAGACAACGACCGCTGAAACAACTACAGCACAGACTACGACCGCTGAAACAACCACAGCGCAGACAACGACCGCTGAAACGACTACAGCGCAGACAACAACCGCTGAAACAACTACAGCGCAGACAACAACCGCTCCGGAAGGTACCACTGAGACAAAGGCTGATGTTACCACATATCATGAGATCTCTGTTCCTGTTTCGTCGGAGGTTACTTTCCTCGTTACCACATCTGATATTGCAACAGTTATAGACGACGGTGATCCTGATACTACGGTTACAGATGACTCGACACCGACAGATAAGCCTGTTGAGACAACTGACAATACTCCGACTGATACACCTGTTGAGACATCTAACAATACTCCGACAGACACACCGTCGGATACTCCAACCGGCACTAAGCCTGCACAGCCGAATATCACGATCTATCATCCGCCGATTGTAACTTCACCTGATGAAGAACCGGAAGAAACCGATCCTTCTGAAACAACTCCCGAAGTAACTACAACAGCACAGGAGACAACAACTCCCGAGGTTACGACAACCGAGCAGGAGACAACGGCTCCCGAGGTTACAACAACCGAGCAGGAGACAACAGCTCCCGAGGTTACGACAACCGAGCAGGAGACAACGGCTCCCGAGGTTACGACAACCGAGCAGGAGACAACCGCTCCCGAGGTTACGATAACCGAGCAGGAGACAACCGCTCCCGAGGTTACGACAACCGCACAGGAAGCAGCAGCTCCCGAAACCACAACAACAGCGCAGGATACAACAACTCCCGGTGCTGCAACTCCCGCTGCTGTCACAACAAAGCCGTCTGTTTATCCTACTGATGCCGGCATTACGACAAAGCCGCTGATCTATCAGGAATATACAGTTTCCAGCAGCGCTCCTGTTGATTTCATCGTTGTAACAACGACTGAATCTCCCGAGATCACCGAGGAGACTACAAGTCCCACAAAGGATACAACTGTTGTATTTGTTGAAGGTTCGGAGCTTGTAACTACTGACAGTGACGGCGATACGACAATCCCTGATGATTATTACAGCTTCGATGATAATAAGACTCCTCTTGGTGAGTTCTACGATTTCAGTGAGAACAAGACACCGCTCGGTGCCTTTGATGAGACTGATTCGGCAAACAAAAACCCCGATACAGGAGTTGCTTCTCCCGCAGCGATGAGCGCGGCAGCAATAGCTTCTATGGCACTTGCTATTAAGGCTCGCAAGAAGAAAAAGTAATTGTTCACATCTACTCTCCCGGCAGCAGCCGGGGGAGTTTTTGTTTTATGTGATAAGTATATAAGTTATGTGTTTGTCATCTTGTGGCAATAAATCCTGCCATTTCCTAAAAAATTCGCAAAATCTATTGACAAAGCCGACTCTTTTTGATATAATATATGTACTGTCTAAAACGTGCCACTAGCTCAGGCGGCAGAGCACCTGCCTTTTAAGCAGGGTGTCCCGGGTTCGATTCCCGGGTGGCACACCAGGCGCGGAGTCCGCGCTGACAATCCCGTCTCGGGTTTACCTGAGGCGGGATATTTTTCTGCCTCGCTGTCCGGAGTACGGATATACTTTCTATAACGCGATCACAGCCGCGGACGCGCGGCGGCGAATCCCGTCTCGGTTTTACCTGAGGCGGGATATTTTTCTGCCCCTCTGTCCGGAGTTCTGATATACTTATTATATTTCACTAATTACCATGAAAACATCCTGCTTTTGACTATATCGGGAAAGTAAATGAATTGTTATGCATAAATCTGTCAAAGATTTATAAAATAATATTGATTATATGCTCAAAATGTGCTAAAATATATTATGGCATGAAAGAATGCCGTTATCCGACACTGTTTGGAGTGATTCTGATGAAAAAAGGCGTTAATGATAAGAATATTGCGATATTGCATAAGACGATAGACGGCTCGATGTTCGATTTTGACGGTCTGAACGATGAAACTGAAATCTTCGGGGAAAGGTATGACATTCCTGCAAGGATGATAAGGAATATACAGCTCGCTGCCGAAGAGATCGTACACGGATGCATAACGGAATTCATCGAGCATAACGAAGGCTCCGGATATCCGGTAGAGCTGGATATATCGTATCTGTGCAGTGAAGGCACCGCAAAAATGACAGTAACTTATTACGGATCGAGGTTTGATCCTTTCGAGTATGTGGACGAGCTCTCGATGATGCTCGTGGAGAAGCTGTCCGCGGAAGCTGCATACAGCTATGACGATAAGAACAGATTTGTTGTGAGCTTCAATTAAGCCCATATTATTTACAAAAAGGAGAGAATAACTATGAAGAAGACCGGAAAGATCATGTCAGCAGCTCTCGCGGCAGTTGTCGTCATAGGAGCGGCAGGCTGCGGCGGAGGCGGCGCAAGAACAGCCGATACGACCGCTGCGGGAGGGGAAGCGGCAGCACCCGTCGAGACAACATCGGCTATGCCTGTTACGGAAGACCCGAATAAGGAAATAGACGTACTTCCGGACTATGAAGAGATAGCCGATATAGGAACTGTTGATACGCAGAACGAGCTCGGAACAGGAAAGCTGTATGAAGTCGGAAAAACAGCCGATACGATACACGCACTGTGCTGGTTCGATTTTTATAACGTAACTCCCGAAAGAGAAATAGCAAAGCTGTTCGCGGAACGCTTCGGCGGTACTGTTGAGACCGAGATAGTAAGTTCGCTCGAAATATATGACAGACTCGGCATACTTATGGCGTCCGGACAGTCCCCGGATATTATGAGAGTATCGGATATGTTCTATCCGAGCTACTATATCAACAATCGTTTTACCGCGCTCGATGACTGGCTGGACAAGGATTCTCCCACATGGGCGGAGCTTGGCGATATAATCGACAGCTTCGGTTATAACGGCAATCACTATTACTTCCCCTATGCGCTGACCGCCACGGAGTACGGCATCACTTATAACGCAAAGGATATAGAGGAACTCGGCATGACAGACCCTATGGATCTGTACTTTGCAGGTGAATGGGACTGGAACGCATTCGAGGATATCATGATGCGCTGGAAGAACGATCACACCGACAAATACCCGCTGTCATGGCCGACAAACTTTGCCGCGCAGCTTGCCGCGACTACCGGAGTCTCCGTTATCGAGATGAAGGACAATCAGATAATAAACAATCTTAAAGACCCGAATGTGGTAAGAGCTATGGAATTCATCGAGAAGCTCTACCGTGAAGAGATTTTCTGGGACGGCTGGCACGGCCCGGATCAGCTTGATTCGTGGTCGGGAACGCTGTTCTTTATGATGCCGCTCGACTGGGCTCTTACCTGCGGACAGGAATTCTGGTTCAGAAACAACTATGAGGGCGAGATACGCTCCGTGCCAATGCCGCGTGACCCTGAATCCGACACCTATTATCTCTATGGTATAACCTCCGGCTATGTTGTACCCTCCGGAGCTTCAAATGTTCAGGGTGCGGTGTCTTACATACTTGCTTCGAGAATGTACGCAAGTGACCCTGAGGTCGTTGCGGCGGATCGTGAGGAAAAGATGTACAACGGCGGTTATTTCTACGCAAAATGCCCCGAATGCAAGCACCAGTTCGAGTCTGAGCGTGACGATGTGAACGCGACCTGCCCCGAATGCGGCGCTCCAAGGAAGCCGAAGTACAAGCTCACCTACACGCCCGAGCAGATGCAGATCTATGACGATCTGGTTGACCCGACAAAGTTCACATTTGTGTTCTCCTGTCACCCCGGATTCGGTACAGACACGGCAAACAACCTCACCGAGATATTCGACAGCCTGTCTTCACAGGGCGAGCATTATTCCTACAAGCTCGACGAATATTACAATGCTATCGAGACCGAACTTGACAAATACCGCGCACTTATGAACGAATAAGAAAAGATCCCCCATATCACGGTGATACGGGGGATCTGTCATTCAAAGTTATCGACATTTATATCCGCAGGTGCGTCAATTTCCTTGCCGATGTAGCCGCCGTTCTTTCGGCGCTGTTTGACACACTCATTCAGCAGGTACTCGATCTGACCGTTTACCGAGCGGAAATCGTCCTCCGCCCATATAGCAAGATCGTTGTACAGCTTTTCGGACAGCCGCAGCGGTATCTGCTTCTTAGCGCTCATCAATAAAGGCTCCCGGAGTTGACTACAGGCTGAGCGTCGTGGTTTCCGCAGAGGACTACCAGCAGGTTGGAGACCATAACTGCCTTGCGTTCGTCGTCAAGCTCAACAACGTTCTTCTTGCTGAGCTCCTGAAGCGCCATTTCTACCATTCCGACTGCTCCGTCAACTATCAGTTTTCTTGCGTCAACAACGGCGGAAGCCTGCTGTCTCTGCAGCATGGCGGCGGCTATTTCCGGCGCGTACGCAAGGTATGTTATTCTTGCTTCGACTATTTCAAGTCCGGCATTCTTTACTCTTTCCTGTATCTCGTCCTTGATGCGGTTGGCCACGATCTCGCTCGAACCGCGGAGGCTTCCTTCATCGGCAATTCCGTCGCCTGTTGTATCAACGTTAGGTGCCACATCGTAGGGATACAGCCTTACAACGTTGCGAAGGGCAGTGTCACACTGTAACGAAAGGTATTCCTTATAGTTGTCAACGCTGAAAACTGCCTTTGCTGTATCAACTACCTTCCACATGACAGCGATGCCTATTTCCACAGGGTTTCCGAGACAGTCGTTGATCTTCTGCTTTGCATTGTCAAGCGTCATTATTTTAAGGGAAATACGCTTGTCTCCTATTGACGCGGAGGATAAAGTAATATCACCGGAGCTTGCCTTGAGTATCGCAGCAGCTGCTGTGTTTCCCTGTCCCACATCTCCGCTCTGACGGAGCTTTGTTGCAGCCGCGGGATTGACCGCCGTGCAGAAAGGATTTACAAAGTAGAAGCCGTCATCCTTGATTGTGCCGACGTATTTACCGAACAGCGTGAGAACAAGTGCTTCCTGCGGCTTCAGGACTTTCAGTCCGAGGTAGGGGAACCAGCCTATGAACATCCATACAGCGGATATTATCAGCATTACTACCCAGAGAGCGCCGCCCTGTTCGGCATCGGTCTTTATGATGCTCATGATGAAAAGCACGATCGATGCTATGTACAGCAATGATGTGAATATGAGCATTGCCATACCGTTCTTTTTTGTTGTGTAGATTTTTTCTGTCATTGTAAACACTCCTTTCGGGCAATTGCCCGTTACAGTTGTTTGTATCGAAGAAGAATCCCTTCGATATCAATATGATATCACATTCGTTTCAATTTGTCAATAGGTTTTGTAAAAAATTTTTTTGTGCAACATATTTGTACTTGGGTGAATGAAAGCATACGCATTCTTTGACGAGCAGACATTAAATACAGTCCGGATCGGGTTTTATTCCGTTAATATCGCAAAGATCAAAGCATATCAAATCTGTCTGTCCGGAGATACAATTTAGTATAAATGCGCAAAAATCCTTGACTTTTCGGGCTGCATATTATATAATATATAGTGGTTAAATATATATTTCAGCGCTTTCCGCTGTATTCGGTTAAGCTGCTGATGAGATCCCGGGAGTACATATCTTATGTTTATTGATTATCTCGAAAGTATCCTGCATTTCATTGCGATACTTGCCGCTCTGCTTATGTCCCTGTTCGGTTACATAAGCAGCAAGAACCGTGTGTGGCTATGTGCAGTCGGTTCGTTTACGGGCTGTCTGCTCAGCAGCTACTTCTGGACGGCGTATCTTGTAATAATGGGTGAACAGCCTGTCGCCTCCGATCTGCTTATATACTTCGGCTGGAATCTGTCGTATTTCATGCTTGTTTTTCTGATGCACTATTCGAAGAGCAGGGAAGAACGCAGGTATTTCCACCCGCTCATGCTTGTGCCGATACCGCTTAATATATGGCAGCTGATTCTGTATATGGAATACGGCGGAATACTGAACAGCATTTATGAGGTTGCTGTATGTACCGTAGTCGCGTGTATGGCGATACAGAGCATAATGTGGTATTTCAAAAAGCGCAGGGAGGGTGCAAAGCCGCCGTATATCGCACTGGCGATACTTATTTGTATAACTGCTGAGTTCGGTATGTGGACATCTACCTGCTTTGACGGCTGGATATACGATCTTTATTACATATTCTCGATACTGTGCAGTCTGAGTTATCTGTTCCTTATCTGGTCTATACGGAAGACGTACCTTTCCGATATCGCCGGAAAAGAAGTAAAGATAGACAAGAGAATACAGAATATTCTCAAAGTTTCTTATTTTGCCGCAGCTTTGATATGCTCCGCCGGCGGCATACTGCTCGGACACTGGATCAGAGATGTTCTTGTCGCTTCTGCTCCGGAAAATCCCACGGAGGGAGCAACGGAGATCATAACGGTTGTTATGTTTCTGATATCCATAGTTCTTGTAGCGTTCACGATATTCATTATTTTCATAGTATATTTTGAACAGAAGGTCGCGGAGAACAGTACGCTGAAAGAAGCGCGTCGTGTTGCGGATCAGTCCAATGCCGCCAAGAGCAGCTTTCTTGCCAATATGAGCCATGAGATCCGCACACCTATCAACGCTGTTCTCGGTATGAACAGAATGATCATGAACGAAAGCGTAAAGGGGCGGAACGCTCAGCTGTCCGACAGCAATGAGGTTCGCAGAGTATTTTCAGATATAACCGGATATTCCGCGAATATCGACAGTGCGGGAAACAATCTGCTTTCCATAATCAACGATATACTTGATTTCTCGAAAATAGAAGCCGGCAAGCTCACCATAACGGCAAGAAATTACAAGCTGAGCTCGGTGCTCAACGACGTTAGCAATATGGTAATGATAAAGGCGGAGGAGAAAAAGCTCGATTTCCGCATAGAAGCGGACAGCGGACTGCCGGACGGGCTTTGCGGTGACGAGACACGTATCCGTCAGGTCATGGTGAATATTCTCAACAACGCGGTCAAGTACACGGATAAAGGCAGTGTCACCCTTTTGGTAAATTCCGCAGAAAAGCGGGAATATAAGGCGGGTGATGAGCTGGAGCTTATAATCGCCGCAAAGGATACCGGCATTGGCATCAAAAAAGAGGATATCGGCAAGATATTCGATAAGTTTGAGCGAATGGATATGGTGCATAACAGCACTGTTGAGGGGACGGGGCTCGGACTTTCAATAACATACCACCTTGTCGAAATGATGGGCGGAAGCATAAACGTGGAGAGCGAATACGGCTCCGGCTCGACATTCACGATAAGGCTGCCGCAGAAGATAGTCTCGACAGAGCCTGTCGGAGAATTCCGCGATAAGATAGGAAAACGAGTTGAAGATTTGTCCGGCGGCGAGATTTGTTTTACTGCCCCGGACGCGCATATCCTGATAGTTGACGATACGAAAATGAATCTTTTCGTAGCTGTTGGACTTCTTAAAGACACGCTCATAAAGACGGATACGGCGGAAAGCGGTGCCGAAGCGCTGGAACTTGCCCGCAGGAAACGCTACGATATCGTACTGCTTGACCAGCGTATGCCGGTCATGGACGGTACGCAGACACTGCACCGTCTTCGCGAGCAGAAGGGATTCGCTCACACTCCGATAATCTGTCTGACCGCGGACGCGATATCCGGCGCAAGAGAGCGCTATGTTTCCGAGGGCTTCAATGATTATCTTTCCAAGCCGATAGACTGCGCGGCTCTTAAACGGACTATAATGAAGTATCTCCCGAAGGATAAGGTTAAATTGTCCGCCGATGATGCGCCGGTACCGGATAAGAAAGAGGATTCAAAGAGCGGTGATACTTTCTTCGGCACTCTGCGTGAGGCAGGAATAGATACCGCGCAGGGACTGATGTACTGCCAGAACAGTGAAGAGCTTTACCGTACTCTGCTTGAGGAGTATGTGAAAAGCTCGAAGGAAAGAACGGTAAAGCTGCGGGATTGCTTTGACAAGGCAGACTGGAAGGGTTATACGACGCTTGTTCATTCGCTGAAAAGCACATCCGGCACAATAGGCGCTGCGGAGCTTTCGGGTATTGCAGCGGGTCTTGAAAAGGCGGCGATCGCGGGGAGCTTCGGATTCATTACAGCGGGGCATGACAGTATGCTCGAAAAGTATGCTGCTCTGACTGAAAAGATAGCCGAAGCTGTAGGCGCGGAGAATACGGACGATGCCGGCGGTGCGGCAGTGTCAGATGATGATGTTATATTGGAATTCCTGCCTGAATAAAGGTCACGGCAGGGAATTGATCTATAAGGAATTGACCCGGCAGGCAAAAGCCTGCCGGGTTTTGTGTTTTGGCTATAAGAAACAATTGAAATGCAGTCTGTTTGCATTAATTTGTGACAAGCGACAAAACTGTCGGAACCATATTGACATTTGAAAGAAAATGTTGTATATTGAATACATACTCAATGAACAAAAATTCAATGAAATATAATTCAAGAAACGGAGGTCGTGAAATGACGAGAAAAGAGCAGAAAGAAATGCGTCAGAAACAGATAATGTTCAAGGCGCTGGAACTTTTTGTGACAAAGGGCTACGCTGAGACGAAAATATCCGATATAGCAGAGGCTCTCGGTATCAGTGTGGGGCTGCTGTTCCATTACTACGAATCGAAGGAAAAGCTGTATATGGAACTTGTGCAGATGGGAGTTGAGGGAACAAAGAACTCCGAAAAGACGACATTCGACGACCCGGTCGCGTATTTTGAGAAAATACTTGACGGACTGCTTTCGGCTGCACATGAAACGCCGTGGGTTTGTCAGATGTTCGCGCTTATGGCACAGGCGCAGAGACCGGGTATCCCGGAGGAGATAAGACAGCTTGCAATGACAGTCGATCAGATACGTTTCTCGTCTGTTCTGATAGAGCAGGGTCAGAAGCTCGGCACGATACGGGAAGGCGACCCTATGGCTCTTTCAAACGCTTTCTGGTGCTGTGTGCAGGGACTTATGGAATATCATGCGGCAGTACCGGATATGCCGCTTCCGGAAACGGAGTGGATTGTTGATATCATCAGGAAAAAGTGAGTGAATTTACTGATACGGATCAAGAGGTCGGCTATAAAAGACCCGGTGTGTTTCTCCCCTGTCAAGACGGGGAAGACAGGGATCTGCAATAACGGAAAGGACAGAAGATATGAAAAAGAAGATAGTTATTATAGGTGCGGGAATAGGCGGACTTTCAGCGGGCATTTACGCTCTGAAAGCAGGATATGATGCTGTGATATACGAAAAGAACCATGCAGCCGGCGGTGAGTGTATGGGCTGGAACAGAAAGGGATGCCACATAGACAACTGCATACACTGGCTCACAGGAACGGATAAGAATACATCGCTGTGGCAGGTGTGGAAGACCATAGGCGCAATAGACGAAAACACAGAGTATGCCGGGACAGACAAGTTCTATTCCTGTCGTTATGACGGCAAGGAAGCAACATTATGGAAAGACCTCGACAGAACCGAGAGAGAGCTTGTGGCTCTTTCGCCCGAAGACGAAGCAGAGACAAGAAAGCTGATACAGCACGTCAGATATGCGGAGGACTGCACATTTCCTGTTGATAAGCCTATGGATATGATGAAGATAGGCGACTACATAAAAATGGGAAAAAGCATGGCGAATATGCCCAAGGTGATGAAAGAGTACGGCAAGATCAGTCTTAATGAGCTTGCGGAACGTTTCCGTTCTCCGCTGCTTAAAAAGATCATCTGCGACTATATGCCCGCTGAATACACCGCGTATTCCTTTGTTGTTTCCTATGCGACATATACCAGCGGTAACGGAGAGATACCGCTCGGCGGGTCTCTTGCCATGACAAACCGCATAATCGGCCGTTTTAAGGAAATGGGCGGTGAGCTGCACACGGACGCACCCGTAAAGAGAATTATCGTTGAGAACGGCACGGCAAAGGGCGTTGAGCTTGAAAGCGGCGAAAAAGTAATCGCCGACGAAGTTATCACGGCAGTTGATACAAACGTTCTTTTCGGCAGATTCCTCGATAAGTCCTATACTCCGAAGGATTGGGCGGCAGCCTATGCCAGAAGCGCGGATTATCCCGTTATGAGCGGGTTTCAGGTCGCTTTTGTTACAGACAGCGGATTCAGCGGAGAGGGTACTGTATTTTTCGGCTGTGAGCCTCTTATGATCGGCAGCAAGAGCTTTGATATGATGTCGGTGAAGGATTACAGCTATGACAAGAGTTTTGCACCCGAAGGAAAGACCGTGCTTCAGACCAATATATCGCAGTTCGACGATGACTATCTATACTGGAAGAGCCTTTCAAAGGAAGATTACAAGGCGAAGAAGCAGGAGCTTTCGGAAGAGATCGCGAAGCGTCTTGTAAAGGAATTTCCGGAGCTTGACGGTAAGCTGGAGCTTCTTGACTGCTGGACTCCTCTTACTTACGAACGTTACTGCGGAGCCTACCACGGAGCGTATATGGCGTTCATCACAAAGCCCGGTATAAAGAAGCTCAAATGTACAGGTACTGTAAAGGGAGTGAAGAATCTTTATATGGCAGGGCAGTGGATAATGAGTCCGGGCGGTCTGCCTGTGGCTGCGGCTTCCGGTAAGTTCGCGGTTCAGAGGATACTTAAAAAAGATAAAAGACCGATAGAAATATGAATAACAGATGCAGATCATGAGAATAATAAAAGCTATTGTAACAATTGCAATTTCCGCCGACGGATATCGTGGGAATTGCAATTTTTTTCGCAATCCCGTTCAGAGTCCAGGTGTCTATATGTATATAACATCGGAAATATACCCGGAGACAAATAATATCTTGACAAAGAGATAATAATTTGATATAATATATTAATTAAGATGCATAAGGTATTGTACTTTTGCTTGCATATTATACTGTCACCCTGATTTGCGGTGCGGTATTGCCTTAAATGCAGGAAATCGGCATATTAATCTTTCACCGATCCTGTATATGCTTCCAAAGAAGTGTTTAATGAAAGCGGCACTGCTTTGTGGAATGCTCCCCTTTTGTTAGACACTGTGATAGCTATACCACATTCAATCTGGCAAAAGGGGAGTATTTTCATACCGGAAGATAACTGTATGAAAGAAGCCCGTATGGAGAACACCGGCAGGCATTTGCCGGGGACGTATCATTTATTGTTCCGACAGACAAAATCACCCTTCTTTATAAAGGAATATCAAAAATGAAAAGATATGTTCAGAAAAACAGAATAATATCATTAGTTACCGCCTACGTACTTGCGTGCGGCATGATGTTTTCGATGCCGGTGAGTGCGGATGACGAACTTCCGCTTACAGGCGGTGCTGCCGCTGTCACCGGTCAGGCAAAGGGCGTGGGCTACGCCGCAAAGCTGTACAATTCCTAAAACGGACTTCCGACATCTGACGCTAATACCGTTTACTCATCCTCGGACGGATTTGTCTGGATAGGCGGATACAGCGGACTTATACGCTATGACGGAACTACCTTTGAGCGGCAGGACTCCTCCGGCGGTATCACGAGCGTAAACGCAATAGTTGAGGACAGCAGCCACAGATTGTGGGCCGGGACTAACGATAACGGTGTTGTCTGCCTGCACAACGGAGACAGCAGACACTATTCCTACAAAGAGGGACTCGGTTCGACTTCCGTAAACGCGATTACGGAAGATGAAAACGGCAATATCCTTGTCGCGACAAAACAGGGAGTCTATTATTTCGATGAGAATTCAAATATTTCTTTCATAAGTGATTCGCAGATAAAGAATACATATATAAGCAAGCTGGCACGGTGTGCAGACGGTACTGTATGCGGTGTGACAAAAAGCGGTGCCGTGTTCCGCATAAAAAATCTCCGCCTGACGGATTATTACAACGGTGAAGATATCGGCGCAGGCGAGGTGAAAGCTATAATGCCGTCCGCAGGAAACCCGGATGAGGCATGGCTCGGATCTAATGACGGCGCTGTATTCCGCGGGAGTTTTGCAGACAGCTTCGCAAACATGGAAATATCATGACCTTACGTTTCTGAGATTTGACGGCGAATTCTGGGTATATGACGAAAATTGCTCGGTTTCTCCGGATACCGAAAAGAACAGCGATTTCCATGGCTGGGATGCGTGGAAGGAGTACAACAAAGCAGGTTATGATACTGATGTAACGTTTGCCGTTGACGGAAACATGATAACTGTAATGACTGAGAATGCCGGAGTTTCGGTAAGACATACGGTAATGCTGAACAATATTGAAGGCCCGATATATACAGCGATTACGGGAGATCAGGTCGCGATAACGAATATCCGTTATAAATGACCCGAACAACAGGAGGGAAAATTATGAGCAGCAATGCTGAACTTAGAGATGATGTTATATTCCTGAAAGGACGCATTGACTCGAACAACGCGGATGAGACCGCGGCTGTGATCAGAAAACTGATACTTGAAAATATCATCGGATTGCCGGTTTTTGATGCGTCGGAGCTTAAATACATATCGAGTGCGGGACTGCGTATCCTGCTCGGGATAAGCAAGCGCTATAAGGGGAAGCCTAGGGTCATCAATGTCTCAAAGGAAGTTTATGATGTCCTTGATGCCACCGGATTTACAGAGCTGCTTGACGTAAGGAAGGCATTCCGCAGGATCAAAACCGATGATGCTGAGCTTGTCGGAAAAGGATCCGGACAAGCGGTTTACAGACTTGATAATGAAACGGCAGTGAAGGTGTACCATGGCATTCCTGATCCGCTCGAAAAGATAGAAAGAGACAGAAAAATCTCCCGTACCGTATTCACCCACGGGATCAATACCGCTATGCCTTATGATACCGTGCGGGTCGGAGACGATTACGGTGTTGTATATGAAATGATAGATGCCGAAACGCTTGGACATTTCATAGACACGCACCCGGACAGGCTGGAGGAATATACTCACAAATTTTCGCGGCTGCTTAAGCATCTTCATACAACGGAGTTTCCCGCAGACGAAATGCCCGACGCGAGGGAGTTGCTGCTGCGCCGCATAGACGCGTGCAGGGATACCGGCAGGCTCACGTCTGAAGAGATAAAAAAGATGAAGGACTTTACGGAGCGCATACCTGAAAAAAACACATTCGTACACGGTGACCTGCATCCTGGAAACATAATGCTGCGAAAGGACGAGCTGATACTGCTGGACGTCGGAGAGTCCGGTGTAGGACATCCTATAATCGATTTTATGGGAATGCACCGTAATTTCGTCACCGCTGCCGAATCCGGGATAAGCCGCAGTATATGCGGGCTTGACAGGGATTCGCTGACGAAGATGTGGGATATCATTATCGAGGATTACTTCGGAACAAATGACGCGGAAAAGACAGAAAAATACAAACAGTCTATAGCGGGAATGGCAACTCTGATTACACTTGTGAACCTAATTACGGATCCTTCTGTTTCCGATGATGTTAAGGAACAGGCACTTCCCGCCGTAAAGGCATCTTTCTTTAATAATACAGACAAATTTGTGACTGTTAAAATATGACCGGATAACATATCCGATGAGGAGAGAACTGCTGTGTCATACGACAATAATCTTAGTGTAATACTTAACCCGACGCAGTCCGTCGCACGTTCGGGACTTATCGGCTGCGCGTCAAACGGTGACCGGGACGCGGTAAAGCTGCTGCAGGTAATGAAAAATGATAATACGTTTGAGAATATGCAGAACGAAGCGGTAGCTGACACGCTGATACCGGAAAATGATACTGTCACGAAAGCGGCAATGGCATACGGAACAGTCGCATGGGTGCGGCATACTATGACGGATATGCTGTTCAAGGCGCTGAAAATGCCTGCGTTCGTTGATATCGGCTGCGGCTACAATCATCGCAGTATAGCTTTTTCCCGCATGGAAAACAAATACTATTACGGAATAGACCTTCCGGCAGTGATAGGTGATCTGCGCCGTTATATCATGCAGATAATACCCGGGGCGCATCTTGACAACAGGATAAGACTTCTTGCGGTCGATGTTACGGACTATGACACGCTCCGGTATTCGATAAACTGTAAAGGACCGCTCTTCATCGCAACGGAAGGACTTATGATGTATCTTACCGAGAAAGAGATGATAACAGCAGCGCAGAATATACGAAAGCTGCTGGACGAATTCGGCGGAGTGTGGATAACCAATGACCCTTTTGCGAGGGAACTGAACGATTCTGTAATTAATTCGCTTTTCCCGGGAGGCGGAGACGGCCTGAACAAAACGCTTGGCTCTCTGACACTGGAAAAGGACAATAATATCATCTTTGACAATTCGTTTATTAACCTTAAGGGAATCAATCATGAACGCTTTATGCAGAAGCTCGGATTCAGCAGCCGGACGATAGATGTAGGTTATCACACAAAAGAGATCAGGATCCCGGAAGAGATAAAACCTGCGTTCGCAAAGATGAAGTATATGATCTTCACTTCGTCAGAATTCGATGCGCTTCTGAACAATACCGTTTCAAAAAGCAAGTTCAGTGTTGATTCTGTGAACAGGTCGGGTGAAATAACTCTCATAATAAACGGACGGCTTGATACCGTGACTTCGCCTGAATTGATCGAAGAGTTTGAGAGACTAATGAAAGATCCGCTGAGTTTCTCCGTTACTGTGAATATGGAGAAATGTCCGTATATCTCTTCTGCGGGGATCCGTGCATTTCTTATCATCTACAAGCGTATGCACAAAATCGGTGGTTCATTCGAGCTGATAAATCTGCGCCCGGAAGTCTATGATATTATCACGACCACGGGTATGTCACAATTTCTATAAAAGTGTCTTTATTTAAACACTGCGTTAAACGATGTGTTTCTGACAGAAAATTTTTTGTGCAATTCGTTGACATTGACTTCGCGCAATATGAACAAATGTCAGCAAAATATTTAATTGCGGTCAATATACGAATTAATTCCGTGTTCCGGCTTTACAACTCTGCCGTTTTGTGTTATAATATCTATATTGTTAATAAGAAAGGAAAGCAGAAATGAAGAAGACAAGATCCCGTTTATTAAGCCTTTTGCTGTCTTTTTGCATCATAATTTCGTGCGTGGCAGGATTCAGTGTGACCTCCGGCGCGGAGCTGAAGAACTCAACAGCTCAGACCTCGCAGTACGGAGCAAATTCATACATCTCATTCAGTGCGGGCGATTACGGCGGGTTTGATTACAACGGATACCATTCGTTCAACGTAAACGGTATAGTTAATGAAAAGAAAAAATATACAACGTGTGACGATCACGGATACGTTACTGCTCTCAAGGTCGGTGATAATTCAAAAAAAATACTGCCCAATGACGGGTCGGAATTCGTTTTCGGCAAGGTGTACAGCATTGACGGTATGCAGGTTCGTATCACAGCATCAATTGAGTCCGGCGCAAAATCGGTGCTGATTACATACGAGGTCTGCAATCCCACAAAAAAGCCTTATCCTGTTCAGTTCGGCTCGTGCGCGGATATAAGGATAGGAGACAGTGATTATCAGTGTACTGAATTTCTGTCAAAAGGAATAGTTTCGAAAGATATTTCCGATACGTCCGTTACAGAAGGTGCGGAGATAAAGATATTCCCGGGAAACGATCCCTTTGATACACGCTGGTACGGTTCGTATGATGCTGATGCTCCTGACGGCGGAGTCCTGAATAATATCTTCAATAATCGTGATAACAATACCCCTTATAAAAATGACGGCGCTCTTGCGTGGTCATGGAGGGCTGTTATACCGGCCGGAGAAACAATAAAGCGTACTGTACAGATAGGTATGAGTGTGGGTAAAACCTACAAGGTAACTTATGATTCAAACGGTGTTCCGGGAGAAGTACCTGTCGATACAAAAGATTATGATAACGGCGCTAAGGTTACAGTACGCGGTCAGGGTTCTCTGGTAAACGGCAACAACCTTTTCCTCGGCTGGAATACAAAACCGGACGGAAGCGGCTCGAATTATCATGAGGGCGACACTTTCAATATCAAATCTAATGTCGATCTGTATGCCGTTTGGAAATCTGTAAATAAGAGCGTTCTGAAGGATACTTTGGATGAAGCCGAAGAGTTCTATGATGAGATCAAAAATTCGTCAGCATACTATAAAATTGCCAACACGCTTTATGACGCAATAGGTGAGGCTGCAAAGGTCTATGAGACCAAAGATCTGTCTCAGAATAAAGCAGATGCCGCACAGAAGGAACTCCAGTCCGTGCTTTCACGCTCAAAGGATTATGTCGATTGGGACGAATACCGGCGTATGTCGATCGAATATACCGAAAATACGGTAGAAAAATACAAAGGCACCAAGACAGGAACCATGGCAAAGGAGATCCTGGAAAAGCTGCCGGGTATTAAGTATGATTTTGACAAGTCATATAAGGCAAATATCGATGTTATCAACGACCTTGTAAGTCCTATCGCAAATTCAGGAGCCAGCACTTCCGGCGGAAATTCTTCGGGTGAAACATCAAAAGATTCTTCCGCAGCTGCCCCGGCAGTTTCTTCCTCAGATACGAACAGTACGAAAACGCAGACTAAAACCAGAATGAACGCGGTTCTCAATCAAGATCGTACTGTTACCGTAAAGTGGGATAGTATTGCAGGAGCAAATAGGTACATTCTTTTTGTGGAAATTGACGGCAAGACGGCAGGTGCTTATGAATCACAGAAGAACTTTGTGACCATAACCAAATCTGTAAAGAACAATACAACGATGAGTTTCAGCCTCAAATATGTTTCAGACGGAACCCTGTATGAAGCCACAGAAAGTTATAAATATGATCTGAATATCTATTATAAGCCCGCTCCAAAGCTGACATATAAGAACGGCAGGGTAATCATAAGCTGGAAAAAGGTACCGTATGCGGAAAAGTATAAGATCTACAGACTGCAGGACGGAAAGTTTAAGCTGAAGTATATTACCGAAACCAAGAAGAGCAGTGTAAGCCTCGGCAATATAAAGTCCGGCAAGACATATTCGTACGCGGTGACTGCTGTAGTTAACGGTGAAGAGATTCCTGCCACAAGGGGAGATCTTGTAAAGATAAAAGTAAAATAATATCGGATCACAAATGAAATGTACACAGCCTGTATTTGAATTCGTAAAGCAGGACTCCTCCGGCACTTGTCGGAGGAGTCCTTTTTTCTGCCGGAATGCATTACCAATTATTTACGGGAATAACGCGCTCTCTCCGGTCAATACTTTTCTTGTATCAAAGTCCGGAGGTAATTCAGATGTACTACGGAAAAGTGGAGATCAGCGGGATAAATACATCAAAGCTGAAAGTTCTTACCGAGAGTGAAAAAGCAGAGCTTCTTGCGAGGACGGCAAGCGGCGATATGCAGGCGCGGGAAACGCTTATAAACGGTAATCTAAGGCTCGTGTTGAGTGTTATACAACGGTTCGCGGGAAGGGGAGAAAGTCCGGACGACCTGTTTCAGGTAGGATGTATCGGTCTGATAAAGGCAATAGACAATTTTTCGCCCGAGTACGGCGTTAAATTCAGCACATACGCGGTACCGATAGCATAAAGTTGTCGAAACGGCTTGCAGAAAGGGTTTGAGCGATATGAATATCAAAAGACAGGAAGCCTTCGACATCGCGATAGAAGCAATCAGAAAACTGCCCGTTTCCGAAAAAAATCAAGCGGCTGTCGAGTATCTCGAAGCCGCAAGAAACGAAAGGTACATAAAATATTCCGGTAAGACTCCGGACGAGTGGGTAGCTGATTTCATCGTTCAGTATGAAACGATTCAGCCTTCATCGGCAGACGATTACGATCTGCGCCGCAGGCAGGGAAGCCCGTCGTGGGTAACGATAGCCCGCTATGCAGGGCTTTCAACGTGGTATGAGCTTGTCTCTTTCACCGGAGTGAGCAGGGAATGTCTGAACAGAAAATTCCGGCTGAAAGCTGAGCCGCGTGAGTGGACTGTGCGCTCAACATCGCACTTCCTTGAGGAGTACATAAAACTGAAAGAGCATATTGATGAGGTGTTCAGGGTGAACTGCGGAGAGTAGCAGAACCGGTATCCGGCTCTGCGACCGGATTTCAGCTGTCTGATCCCTCTGTCTTTTCCCGGATAGCCGATGTTACCGATTCGGTTATTTTCTGCTCCAATTCAGTAAGATGTTTTTGAAGAATTTACCGAACTTGATGCCGCAGGGATATGGTATATGCCGCTCAAGGGCATCGTGCTGCAGCATCTCTATCCTGTTTACGGTATGCGGGAAATGTCAGATCACGACATACTCTTCGACGCGAGCCGTGCCAAAGATGTCCGGAAGATCATGGAAAAGCTCGGCTTTACTGTGGAGCATTTCGGACAAGGCAACCACGAC
>CACZGM010000036.1 GCA_902780695.1 uncultured Ruminococcus sp.
GTAGAATGCGGTTTCTCGCCCACTTCCACGATCTCTTTCTCAAGCGAAAGCGACGACAAGCTCGTCATATCGCTGAACCGTTCGATTACCGCCTTATCCGGCAGACAGATACAGCCACTTGAAATACCGGTCAGCAAGCATGGTGCGGACGACTACACTCTGATGAGCTTTACTGCGCTCCGCCTGCTGCTCGATGACTTCAACAGTGAACTCGGCGCACTGATATAAGAACAGCTTACTGTAATGGTTACAGTAAGCTGTTTATGTATTTTTCTAACAAGATCATCATGCGTTTATCTTATTATGTTCTTTGATGAACATAATAAATTCGTCCTCCGGGAGAGGTTTTGAGAAATAGTATCCCTGAATAAAATGACAGCCTATCTTTTCGAGATAATCAAGGTTCTCCTTTGTCTCAACGCCCTCCGCCACAAGCTCCTTGTTGATGTCGCGCATCATCTTTACGGTGTTGCGGACTATTGACAATCCGTCATCGGTAGCCATATCATCGACCAGACTCTTATCGAGCTTTATTATCTTAAGCGGCAGTTTTGATACGCGCTGCATATTGGAATATCCGGTTCCGTAATCGTCAAGCGAGAATGTATAGCCCACTTCCGACAGCGCATCAAGGTTGAACTGCATTACCGAGCCCATATCCTCGTATGTTGTCTCGGTGAATTCAAGATTTATCTTTTCTGGCGGTACCCCGTATCTTTCACGCAGAAACGCGAGATGCTCCGGAAGCTCCTCCTGCATACACTGCGCAATAGACAGATTTATCTCGATATATTCGAGACCGAGAGAAGAGATATTGTTCTGTGAAATAAATCTGTGTACCTCTTCAAGCACATAATCACCTATCGGAAGTATGACTCCGCGCTTTTCGGCAGCGGGTATGAACAGCGCCGGCGACACATATCCGAATTCGTCGTCAAACAGACGGATAAGTGCTTCCGCGGAAATAAATCTGCCCTTCTCCACAGAATAGATCGGCTGATAGTACATCTTGAATCTGCTCTCTGCTATAGCCCGGTTCAGGATAAGATCCATATTGCTGATTATCCTGTAATCCTTAGACGCTATGACATCGGAAGCATTGACAAATATCTTTCCCGGCGGCACCTGCTGAACGAAATCGCGTCCGAAGCGGATTATCTCGTCAAGATCGTTAAGATCGTCGGGTACTGCAAGGTCACAGGCGACTGCGGTAAGACGCTCACCGGCAGATACAGCCTTTTCGGAACGGCGCATCAGCTCATCCGCAAGTCTGTGATACGCGTCCTCAACGTCATATTTCGGATCGTCTATTATTATGTACATAGTACCCGGATGTTCAAAGTAGATATCAAAGAAAACTCTCTCTCGCCGGAACATACTGTCAAGCTGACGGATGATGTGCGATACATACGTCAGGAAGCGCATCTCTCCAAGATACGACCGCAGCTCGTAAGCATTAGTGAAGCTGATTATCGCTATATGTACCTTCTGCTTTGTGAGCAGTATCTTTCTTATCTCGCTCCTGTATGCTTCAAAGCTCAGCGAACCTACAGATACGTCGGATATCTCTTCGGGACGCAGTACAAACAGGATCAGAAGTATTGTTGAAAACGCTGTGGCTATCATCTCCACAAGCAACATTCTGTTGAAGAACTGAACGACTACCGCAGTCATTGTCAAAGCATACAGCGACACCAGCGGGAAAATCTTGTTCTTCGGGATTATTCTGTGGCACGAAAGCAGATAGATCGTTCCGCACAGAGCGTACAGTGTGCATATAACGTAGATTATATTAATTCCGAATCCGCGGGAATAGCCTTCCTCTGAAGTGACACTGAATACAAGTCCGGTGAACGGATTTGATGCCACCGTCAGCAGCATCACCGTAAACGGGATCAGTAATATAGCTTTCATCCGCTTACGGCGTATTCTGTACCATGTTCCCGTTATTGAGAACACGAAGAAGAAATAAACTACTATAGAAGTGCTTCTTGAAATGAAATATATGTATGCACAGATATTCGACATTACAAGCAGCGGTTCGGATAAAGGAAGCGAGCAGCTTGCAGCCTCAACGACTATATCTGACAGTGCGCTTAATACCGACAATATCAGCAGCGTGATAAAAAGCCTGTTCGACATTCCCTTTGTCATTCTTCGCGCATACACCGATATAAGTATTATCAAGAATATCGGCACGGAGCATATATCAAAATACAACAGCGGCTGCATAGCGTTCACCTCCTTTTCCGTAATTATCTGCGGTTTAAACGTTCACACAGTTATTTTTCTCTATGAATGCGATAAATGCTTTTTCGGGGAGCGGTTTCGAGAAAAAGTATCCCCGTATGAAATCCACTCCGAGACCGGAAAGGCATTCAAGCTGTTCCTCTGTCTCAACACCCTCGCATACTATCTCCTTGCGGATATCCTTCATCATCGTTACCGTGTTCTTCATGACCGACATTCCGGAACTGCTCTCCATATCGTCCACCATAGTCTTGTCGATCTTGATTATCTTAAGCGGCAGACGTGAGATACGGTGCATATTCGAATAGCCGGTGCCGTAATCGTCAAGCGAGAAGCTGAAACCGTTCTCCGACAGCTTCTTTATGTTCATATTAGTAACATCGCCTATGTTTTCGTAGGTTGTTTCCGTTATTTCAAGATTGACCTTTGCCGGGTTGACGTGATATTTCTTTTCAAGAGCGAGTATCTTATCCGAAAGATCGCCCTGCAGACACTGCGCGACGGAAAGATTCAGCTCTATGTACGAAAGTCCTAGCGCGGAGAAGTCGTTCTCGCTGATAAAACGGAAAACCGATTCAAGCACGAAATCGCCTATGGGTATCATAAGACCCTTCTTCTCGGCAGCAGGTATGAACAGTCCGGGCGAGACAAATCCGAATTCCTCGTCTTTCAGACGGATAAGAGCTTCCGCAGAAACGAAACGCTTTTCTTTAACGGAATATATTGGCTGATAGTATATTTCGAACTTTTTTTCCCTTATAGCCCGGTTGAGTATAAGATCCATATTGTTCTTTATACGGAAAGAATCGGAATTTATGATATCGCCCGCGCGGTTGTAAAGACTGTCGAACGGGATGATACGGTGGAACTGATGACCGACGTTAATGATCGTATCCATATCAGTGATATCGTCGGGATAGTTTATCTCGCAGAACCTCGGTATTATCCTCGCGCCCATTGTTTCAACCTCAACGATGTCGGACAGAAGCCCGATGTATATCTCGTGAAGCAGATCTTCAAAATCGAAATCGTAGTTGTCGATTATCATATAGATCCTGCCGGGCTGCTCGAAATACATATCGAATATAAGTCCCTTTTCTGTGCATATCTTTTTGATATTGCGTCCGATATTGCCGATAAACGCGTAATATTTGTCCTCACCGAGATATCTGCGAAGCTGTGCGGCGTTCAGCAGACGCATGACTATTATCTTTTCCTTTGCTTTCGCGGTGCATATCTTTCTTATTTCCTCGCTGTATGCCTTGAAACTCGGCAGCCCAGTGGAATAATCAAGATAATTCTCCGGGCGAAGCACCAGCAGAACCACGAAAAGCTCTGCCATTGCGGTCATTATCATCTCAACGAGATAGCTCGGGAACAGAAACTGAAAAACCACCGCTCCGAGATTGCAGACATACATCATCAGCATAGAGAACAGATGTGTCTTTCTCAAAACGCGGCGCTTAAGGAACAGGTATCCGATTCCCCACGATATATAAACAGCTGCAAGTATGTAAAAAGCGTAAATTCCAGGTCCGCGCATATATCCCTTGATCCTGTCAACGGTAAATACAAACCCGGTAAACAGGTTGACGACAAGCATAAAGTGCCGGCATAAGACCGTGAAACAGATGATATACACAGTTTGAGACCTCTACCAGATGAATACGCAGATCGCTCAGAGGGGCATTCGAAGCGGTCACACCCGATATCAGGTCGGCTATCGCGGAGACAAGCGAAGTAATGACCACAAGCCGGAATACTCTGTTTGAGGGACCGTTTACCATTTTGCGGACATGGAGGGCGTATAGAATAACAAGATATACAGGAACTGCAACAAAATCAAGATACGCTATCCTGTCCATATAAACGCCCCCTTTTCATTTATTGATAATTGCTTTGTCAGCTTCACGGATATTTTTCGAGAACACAAAGTTTATTATCTGATGCAAAGTTTGACTGCACAAAACAGACCCATACCATATTATTATAACATAAAAACACGCCGGTTTTGTGAAAAAAAGCGATTTTCTACACAAAACCGGCATTTTTATATCTTTTGCACAAATTATGTATTACCGTTGCGCTGAATTAATATCATATTTGACATACGATTTAGAACTATTTACAAAAAGCATTCAACCAATAACGCAATTTACTATCGTCGGTTATTTAAGTCTCTGCTCTATCCTGTCACAGATAGTTTTCAGCGCCTTGATGCGGGCATACTTCTTGTCGTTGCCCTCAATGACCGTCCACGGTGCGAAATCGGTAGATGTGAGCTTTATCATACGGTCAACAGCCTTTTCGTATTCGTCCCACTTCTCGCGGTTGCGCCAGTCCTCGTCGGTGATCTTCCACTGCTTGGACGGGGTGTTTTCGCGCTCCTTGAAACGGCGGTACTGCTCGTCTTTGTCAATATTTATCCAGAACTTTATGACAACCGCTCCCCATTCGGTGAGCTGATATTCAAACTCGTTTATCTCACGGTACGCCATATCCGCTCTTGCCTGCGGTGTGATCTTTTCTATCGGTTCTACCATTACCCTGCCATACCATGTACGGTCAAAGATCGTGAAATGTCCGTCGTTTTCAAGACGCTTCCAGAATCTCCACAGATAGTGACGCGCAAGCTCCGAGGGTTCCGGCGCCGCTATAGGCTTTACTTCATATCCACGCGGATCGAGCGCAGAAGCTACACGCTTGATGTTGCCGCCCTTTCCGCCTGCGTCCCAGCCCTCATAAGCTATGATAACAGGGATCTTCCGCTGATAGCAGAGATTTTGCAGCTCAAACAGGCGGCTCTGATACTTTGAAAGCTCCGAGCGGTATTCTTCCTCGGAAAGCTCCTTGTTCATATCTATCTTAGACAGCTTGACGCTCTTGACAAGCCTGAACTCCGGCGGCTTATATTCCGTGAGCGGGAGCTGCGCCGGCATCTTGTAAATCTTACCATTTGACTTTGCTTCACAGGCACCTGTTATCGACGATGTTACCGCGCGCATTATTTCGAGCTCCGCAGTGACCTTGTCATTGGCGGGTATGATATGCCACGGAGCCGACGCGGTATTGGTAAGACTTATCGTCTTGTCGAAACGGCGGAATATCTTGTCATAGCGCTTGTTGTTGATGAAATCCTGTTCATCAACGCGCCACCGTGTGAATTTGTCCGCCTGCAAGGCTTTAAGGCGTTTCTTCTGTTCCTGTTGCGTAATGTGCAGGAACAGTTTTATAATCAGATATCCGTCATCGCGCAGCTGCCTTTCGAACACGTTGATATCACTTATACGGCGCTTGTACTCGTCTTTGTCGATATCTCCGTTCATATAGGACTTGACTATGTCGCTGTACCAGCTTCCGTCAAGGATCAGAAACTCTCCGCCCGCCGGGAGCTTCTCCCAGTAGCGGTGCATCCACGGCTTGCGCTTTTCCGGCTCGTTCGGCTTGCGTATAGGCTCAACGTTATAGAAACGGGGATCCATATACTTTATGAGCTTCGCTATCTGCGAGCCCTTACCTGCCGCAGCCCACCCGTCAAAGGTGATTATAACGGGCAGCTTTGCCGCTTTTGCCGCATTGGCTATGTCGATAAGATTTGTCCGCATCTCGGAAAGCTCATCAGCAGCGTCCTGTTTTCTGATTTTCTTCTGTTCGATAAGTTCAAGCATATTTATCCCTCTTTTCGTCCGCTTTTTATTTACTGTATTTCGGTTTTGTGCATTAGTCTAAACTGCACAATTAAGATATTTATATTATAGCAAAAAATATGTAAAATGTCAACCGCTTTTTAATAATACACAAAATTTGTGCTTATTCGTGTTAGCATACGCAAATAAAACGGCTTTATGATTGACTTTGGACATTTTCGGTAATATAATGGTAAAAGAAATGATATAAAGGAGGTGGCCTGCTGTGATCGGACTGCTCGCAAAGACGTTCATCAAAAACCATACCGACTACAGTGACCGTTCTGTACGCACCAGGTACGGCATTCTGATTGGAATTACCGGCATCGTTCTCAATTTTCTTCTTTTTGCCGGAAAGCTCACAGTCGGTATCCTCGCTTCGTCGGTATCGGTAGTCGCCGACGCGTTCAACAACCTTTCCGATGCGGGAAGCTCTCTCGTTTCCGCAGTCGGCTTCCGTATCGCCGCCATACCTGCCGACAGCAAACACCCGTACGGACACGGACGGGCGGAATATCTTGCGGGGTTCATCGTTTCCGTTTCCATTATCCTTACCGCATTCGAGATCGGCAAAGAATCCATAGTAAAGATCATTACGCCCGAGTATATAAATGTCACGCCGCTTTCTTTCGCCGTACTCGGCATATCCATACTCGTAAAGCTGTACATATTCTCATATAACCGAAAATATGGCAGACTGATAGATTCCGCACCTATGAAAGCCACAGCGACAGACAGTCTATCCGACTGCGTATCCACACTTTCCGCCATTGCCGCGTTTACGGTGTACACTGTATGGAATATCAACATAGACGGATACATTGGTCTTCTGATCGCTATCGTTATCCTGCGAGCCGGTATCGAAGCCGCAAAAATGAGCGTTACCCCGCTGCTCGGTGAAAAAGCCGATGATGAACTTATAGCGGGGATAAGGCACGATGTTCTCGCACACAAAGAAGTTATCGGCATACACGATCTTACCGTTCACAATTACGGCGTGAACAGGAACAACATATCACTGCACGCTGAACTTCCCGCAGCGATGAGCTTTACGGAAGCACATGAACTTGCGGATATCATCGAGAATGAGCTGCGCGATAAATACTCTGCTTCCGTGCTTGTACATATGGATCCGGTGAACGAGGACAACGACGAAGAGGAGATCTGCGCGAAAATGATGCTCGAAACGCTGAAGGAGATCGACAGCGGCACCGATATCCACGATCTGCGTCTCATGGAGCGCGACGGTAAGAGATACCTCTCATTTGACGCGGAGGTGCCGTTCGGACTTAAGATAACCGACGACGTGATCAGGAAACGCCTTACCGACAGGTTAGCGGAATATGACAGCTCACTGATAACAACGATAAGTATCGACAAAAAAGTATATTAACCGGACTGCCCGCAAGGAATGATCCCTACGGGCAGTTTGCTGTATGATTTTATGTCATGCGGTTATATGTTTACGGTATTCTGTCGGGGTCATGCCCTCATACTTTTTGAATGTTATGCCGAAATAGTTTCTGTCGGGTATGCCGACCTCCGCGGCTATCTCCTGTATCTGCATATCCGTGCAGTCAAGCAGTTTCTTTGCCTCGGATATCCGTTTTCTGGCAAGATATTCCATTGGACGCATACCGATGCGTTCGCGGAACACGCGGCAGAAATGCTGGAGCGTAACTCCGGTCAGATCGGCAAGGTTTTCGAGCGATATCTCATGCCTGTAGTTTTCGTCCATATAGCGCAGGGCTTTGTCTGCCGCGCTGCAGTACAGCACACCGTCACGTCCGCCGCCGAAGATCCGGCGTGCAGCAAGCAGGAACTCATATATCAGGAGCGACGAGCGGTCACCGCCGTGCACAGGCTCCTCTGCGGCAGTGAACATACCGGCAAATATATGTGAGCAGTCGCCGAGAAAGACCTCCGTCTTTACAGCCGTTCCTTCAAATCCGAGAGCTTTCATAAGCGGTTCCGCGTTTTCACCTCCGAATACGAACCGACCTGCCGTGATCCTTTGATCCGCGGCTTCATACCTGTACCGCGATCCGGGTGCAATATACGCTATGCTGCCCTTTTTCAGATTATAGGAAGTCTCCCCGATAAAGAGTCTGCCCGCGCCGGATTCAGAAAATATGAATGTGTATCTGTCGGCATCAGTTACTCTTTCATTTACGGACACGGGCTCATATATTGCCGCTTCGGTAAGATAGAACGGCAGCTCAGTCTGTCTGCATATTACAGGATAAACCGTTTTGTTCATATCAGCGCATCATTCTCCGTTCTTTTTCCCGAGCACCTCGGTGAGCGTTCTTACCATAACCGTTATATCTATCGGCTTTGCGATATGTCCGTTCATACCGGCTTCACGGGCTTTCTGCACATCTTCGCTGAACGCGTTTGCCGTCATAGCTATAATAGGTATATCGGCAAGCAGCGGGTCACCGAGCTTTCTTATCTCTCCGGCTGCTGCATAGCCGTCCATTACCGGCATCTGTATATCCATAAGTACAGCGTCATAATATCCCGGCTCCGATGCTGCGACCATGTCTGCCGCTTCCCTGCCGTTCACCGCAGTTTCAACGGTAAATCCGAGCTTACGGAGTATATTCGCTGCTATTTCTCTGTTGACTTCAACATCGTCAGTCAGCAGCAGTGTCATACCGTTGAAATCGACCGTCTTTTCATTGTCTGAACGTCCGCTTTTGCCGTTCTGCGGCTCGGTGCCGTAGCGGAAAGTGAGTACGACCACAAATTCCGTACCTTTTCCGGGAGCAGTCTCAACTTCTATTGTGCCGTTCATAAGATCGACAAGGCTCTTTGTGATAGCCATACCGAGTCCGGTACCCTGTATGCCGCTTACAGTCGATGTTCGCTCACGTTCAAACGCTTCAAACACCTTAGCCGCAAACTCTTCGGTCATTCCGATACCATTGTCCTTAACACTCAGCACATAGTCTCCCGTGGTACCGTTGTCGGCTGCCTGTTTCAGAGTCACAACCACTCTGCCGCCCTTTTCGGTAAACTTGTACGCATTTCCGATAAGATTGAGCAGTATGCGGTTGAATCTGCCGCGGTCACACATAACGCAGCTTTTATGCAAACCAGACACATCGACGATATAAGTAATGTTCTTCTCCTTCATCTGCGTCACGAACATACTGTAAACGCCGTCCATAACAGAGCGAAGATCGGTGCTTACCTCGTCGAGCTCCATCTTACCGCTTTCAATGCGGCTCATTTCAAGAATATCGTTTATAAGAGTGAGCAGATGATCTCCGGAAGTCTCGATCTTTTCAAGATAACTCCGCAGTTCATCAATGCTGAGGTTCCTGTCCTTTGCAAGGCTGACATATCCCATGATAGCGTTCATAGGCGTTCTGATATCGTGGGACATATTCGAGAGAAAGACACTTTTCGCCTTGCTGCTCTCCTCTGCCTTTATCTTCTGCGCTTCCATTTCCTTTTCGCGCTTGTTCATGGTGGTATATATATTGAAGATTATCGCGAGCGCGAGCATTATCAGCATCATCTGACACACGCTGCTTGTCGTGAGCGAATTGCGTATGCCGTCCATCTGCTCGTTTATGAATTCATGATCGTTCTTTTCATACAGCGCATCTTGTTCCGCACCGCTGCTCTCACTCTCCGCAGAGTAATGCTCTCTTATTTCCTGCACCATTATGCCGGTTCTGGTCTGCGTCGCCTGCCGCACCCACATAAGCGATGAAAAGAAGATGAGGAACATCAGAGCTATCCATACTACCGTCGATCTGCCGAAACGATGCATTTTGTCCTTCTGGAACACGACCCTGAAGAACAGTATGCCGAGTATTCCCCAGAAAGCGAGAAGCAGATACGATTCCGCCGAAAGGGTATCCTGCGCAAGCAGGTCGGGCAGGAGAAGCAGCAAACCGATTATCACGGAAATCACTATTCCTGCGATACCTACCGCCATCATCTTTCGGTTTCCTCTGCCCTTTGCAGTCTTGAAAGCGGCAGCTGATGTGTAACCGTAAGCTATCGTAGTCCCGACTGTGATGACATCGACCACCCAGCTAATCGCGGTTCTGCCGAGGAACGATATCACAACGGATATAAGCGTTATGAACAGCACCGCATTTACCGGTATTCCTCTGCTGTTCACCCTGCCGAACCAGCCGGGCAGCACCTTTTCCTCCGACATAGAATGGATAAGACGGCTCGATGCTATGATATTGCCTATTATACCCGTACATATCGCAGATACAAGAGATATGCCGAGTATGATCACTCCGATATTGCCGCCTATCCGGTTCATTACATAGAAAACGGGGATCCCGGCAACGCCTTTCTGCGAATCAAGATCAGCGATATACCCCGTCCAGTCCGCGTAGCCCTCCGGCTGCATCACTGCGGCTATTCCGGCAAGGAGAGTATATGAAGCAAAACCCGCCGCGATAGCGATAAGCATTATGCCGCGAGTCCTCTTTACAGGAAATTTCAGCTCACGGGAAGAGTTGGATACCGACTCAAATCCGACAAATGCCCACGGAGCAAGCGCAACTATGCCGAGCACCTGTGCCACCGGTGAACCCGCACTATTGAATGCAGGCTTCAGTGCGTTTATCCCGTCAACGGAGTTCAGGGAAAGAACAAATGCCGCGATTATGCCTATTATAAGCGCCAGTGCAAATACCGACTGAAGCACGGCTGAAATCCTCTTTGAGAAGATGCAGACAATTCCGAATAACGCAAGGACCGCAAGTTCGGCTATTATCTCACCTATGTAGATCTTATATCCCGCGATGGTGTAAAGATATCCCTGCATCAGTGCGCCGCCGAACAGATTGCGCGCCACCAATGCTATTGCGGTCATATTCGCCCAGAGTATGGACATATATGAGAGTATCATGAACCACGCACTCAGAAAGCCGTGGTCGCAGCCGAACATCTTGAGCGCAAACGTGAACGTTCCGCCTGTGGAGCGGTATCTTCGCATCATATAGCTGTAGTTTACGGCTATAACCGCCATAACAATGGCTCCTATCGCCATACCTATAACTGTTCCGAGCGGCCCTGCTTTAGGCAGGAATGTCGTTCCGGGCATAATGAAAGCCCCCCAGCCGACTATACAACCGAAGGACAGCGCCCATACGGAGACGGGATCAAGATAACGTGTAAGTCCCGACGATCTTCTGTTTTCTCCGGACAAAACAAACACAACCTCTCATATAAAGCTGAACAGCAGCAATGAATCTATCGGCAGGCCGCGTAAGATCACAATATACTCCGCGTCAGATCAGAAACATATTTCTGTGAGTATATTATACCACATCACCTTTCAAAAATCAACCGTCCGGCTTACACTTTGAGAGCATAACATGTCACACCGTCAGTTCAATCGCGGACGAATGCGCAGCCGGATAACAACGCAGAAAACAAGATGTTGTGACACGGCTTATAAATTTAATACAGTATTGCAAAAAATCATTGACAATACAGAAAAAAAGTCGTATAATAAAAAGGAATATATAGCCGAATGAAAGCTGGTTTACATATATGACTACCGATAATACAGCAAATTTAAAGGTATTAAAGAACCGGAACGCACTTATTACCATTGCCGAGTGCATTGTTTGTCTTGCGCTCAACTTTCTCGGTTTCAGGATCGCGTCCGTTCTCGGTCTGCCGCTTTATCTTGATAATGTCGGCACTCTTCTCGCCGCGATACTCGGCGGCTATCTGCCTGGTATATTCGTCGGTTTCATGACGAACATACTCAACTGCGCGACCGACCCCAACTCGATATACTACGGCTTCATCACCGTTCTTATCGCCATTACCGCCGCGTTTTTCGAGCACAAGAGATGCATCACGATAAAAAAACCGCATTGGCTCATTCTGCTTATACTCATACTCGCGCTTATAGGCGGCGGTATCGGCACACTTCTGCCGTGGCTGCTCGATGACGTTTATTTCGACAGCGAATCGTTCAGCTCTGTTCTTGTAAACGCGGGCATTACCAATACGACAGTGGCGCAGCTGCTCGGAAATATCATAATGGATATTCTCGATAAGGCAATAACCGTCGGGATAGTGTTGATCATACTCGCGATAATCCCTCCTAAGATCAGAACAATCCTGCGGTTCAGCGGCTGGATGCAGAGAAAACTCTCCCCGGAAGAAAAGGATAAGCTCAAACACATCGGCTGCCGCAGAATATCGGTACGAACCAAGATAATCCTTATCCTTGTGGTCGCACTTATAATAATGGGTACGGTCGCAACGGGCATCAGCTTCGTACTTTTCAGCAATGCAACGGTCGAACAGCATTTCAGGATCGTTGACGGCGTTACAAACGTTATTACCGGATTCATCGACGGCGATAATATCGACCGCTGGCTTACGGAGGGAGAGAGCTCCGAGGGCTATAAAAAGACCGAGGATCTGCTGTATGCCCTGCTGGACAGCGACAATGATATACAATACATTTATGTTTATAAGATAATGGAAGACGGCTGTCATGTCGTTTTTGATCTCGATGTCGAAGGCGAGGAGGGCTATGAACCCGGAGAAGTAGTCGAGTTCGACCCGTCATTCGAGCCGTACATTCCTACCCTGCTTGCGGGCGGAGAAATTGACCCGGTGATCTCAAACGACAAGTACGGTCATCTGCTTACCATATACAAGCCGATAAAGGACAGCTCAGGGAAAACCGTTGCTTATGCCGCAGCCGATGTATCAATGAGCCATGTCATCAAATACGAACGAAACTTCACGACCGGAATGACATCACTGTTCCTCGCGTTCTTCCTTGTCATTTTTGCTGTCGTACTGTGGGTAGTCGAATATCACATAGTCCTGCCTGTGAACTCAATGGCGGAATGCACCGACTCTTTCGCGTTCAACAGCAATGAGACTCTCGATGCAAACGTACTCAGGATGAAGCAGATCGGCATACATACCGGCGATGAGATCGAGAACCTCTACAACGCTATCGTTAAAATGGCAAGCGACAGTGTCGAGCATCTTGAAGATATACATCATAAAAACGAGACAATCAAGAAGATGCAGAATGCACTTATCCTCGTCCTTGCCGATCTGGTAGAGAGCCGTGACAAGAACACCGGCGACCATGTAAAAAAGACAGCTGCTTACACAGAAATAATAATGAAGAAGATGAAGGAGCTCGGCTTCTATCCCGATGTTCTCACGGACGAATTCATGGAGAGCGTTGTGAACTCCGCTCCTCTTCATGACATAGGCAAGATAAAGGTATCGGATATGATACTCAACAAGCCCGGAAGACTTACGGACGATGAATTTGTGATAATGCAGAGCCATGCGGCAGAAGGCAGCAATATTCTCGATCAGGTGATCGAACTCGTTCCCGATTCCGACTATCTCTACGAAGCGAAAAACCTCGCCCACTACCACCATGAAAAGTGGAACGGAAAAGGTTATCCGGACAGGATTTCCGGCGAAGATATCCCGCTTTCCGCAAGAATTATGGCGGTCGCGGACGTATTCGATGCTCTTGTTTCAAGACGCAGCTACAAGGATCCCTTCTCATTTGAACAGGCCTGCGATATAATCCGTGAAGGAGCGGGTTCTCACTTTGACCCGAAGGTAGCCGAAGCATTCCTCGCCGCGCAGGACGAAGCACGGCAGATCGCCGAATCGTTTGGTGAGCTTAAGACCGGCTACACCGAGGATACTCACGTTGATGACAGCGGCAAGAGCAGATGATCTGCGCAGACAGCGTATATCCGTTTGAATATTTGTCTCATCCCGACATCCGGGGTGAGACTTATTTTTTGACCCTTATTTTTGAATTTTCATACTTTATTTTGCGAAAATACTTGACTTTTTGGCTTTCGAGTGGTAAACTGTAATGTAGTAATTCGTTATAATCCGCACGACGGAATAAAATCAGAAAGGATATTAACAATGAAAAAACGTCAGATCAATTACGAAAACCGTGAATTCCTTTACGAAGCAGTTCTCCAGCTCAAGAATATAGAGGAGTGCGCAGCGTTCTTTGAAGACCTCTGCACCGTTCAGGAGCTCGCTTCTATTTCACAGAGACTCGTTGTTGCGAAATATCTCACAGAGGATAAGGTCTATGCCGATATTGTCGGTATCACCAGTGCTTCCACAGCTACAATCAGCCGTGTGAACCGTACTCTTCAGACAGGAAAAGACGGATACAGCGTCGTTTTTGACCGCCTGAGAAAACAGGGCAAAATGGAATGAGCTACGATTCATTCGCCCGTTTTTACGACGCGCTCACCGGGAACATAGATTACAATGAGCTTGCCGTGTATTACGACAGGCTCAATGCGCGTTTTAACGGCAGAAAAGGCATACTGCTCGATCTTGCCTGCGGCACCGGAAGCCTTTCCGTCCTTTTCAGGGATATGGGCTACGATGTTATCGGCGTCGATGCCTCGCCGGAAATGCTCAATATCGCAGCCGAAAAGGAGCACGACGGGATTCAGTTCCTCTGTCAGGATATGACGGAGCTGGATATGTTCGGCACAATTGACTTCACTGTATGCGCGCTCGACAGCATCAGCCACCTCGAAAGCGAGGAAGATGTCCGCGCCGTATTTGAAAAGGTCGCACTTTTCTCGAACCCCGGCGCTATGTTCATATTCGACGTGAACACCCCTTACAAGCACGAACATATTCTTGCTGACAGCACCTATGTCTATGAGACAGACGACGTTTACTGCGTATGGGAAAACGAATATCTCGGTGACGGCGCTACCGCTATAACGCTTGATTTCTTTGAACGCGACGGTGATGTTTACCGCCGCAGCTGTGATGAATTCACCGAGAGAGGCTATTCCCGCGAGTGCATGGAACGTCTGCTGAAAGAAACAGGCTTTGAGATATGCGCGTGCTATGAATACCCCACCGAAAACGAACCGACGGAAACAAGCGAAAAGCTGACATTCGCCGCAAAGATCGTAAACGCGAAAAACAGAGAGATATAAAGGAGATACACAATTGGCAAAGATAGTAAGGGCTTTATCGGCGGACGGCAGTGTGCTCTGCTCCGCAATTGATTCCACCGATATCGCAAACGAAATATTCAGACTTCATAAAACGACTCCTGTCGCCACTGCCGCTCTCGGACGGCTTGCAACGGCAGGCTCTATCATGGGCGCTATGCTGAAATCCGAGGACGACCGTCTCACACTCAGAATGAACGGAAACGGACCCGCAGGCAATCTTGTTGTTGCTGCGGACTATATGGGAAACGTTAAATGCTACGCGGACAACGTGAATGTCGATCTTCCGCTGAAACCGAACGGGAAGCTCGATGTTTCCGGATATGTGGGAAACGACGGATTTCTCGGTGTCATTAAAGACCTCGGTCTGAAGGAGCCATACGCAACCCAGGTGCCTATAGTTTCCGGCGAGATAGCGGAGGATATCACAAGCTATTACGCGATAAGCGAGCAGATACCCACGGTATGCGCACTTGGGGTACTCGTTGACCGCGACTGGACTGTAAAACACGCGGGCGGATATCTGATACAGCTTGTTCCGCCGATAAATGAAAAGGCGATAGATTTTATCGAGAACAACATAAAAAATATGCAGAGCATGACCGAAATGCTTGCTGCCGGAAAAACACCGGAGGAGATCGCACTGATGGGTCTCGAAGGGCTTAACGGCGAGGTGCTTGATTCGTGGGAATGCAGCTATTACTGCAATTGCAGCCGCGAACGCACGGAGCAGATACTTCTTTCACTCGGACACGACGAGCTTGCGAAGCTGGCGGAAGAAAAGGACGAGACAGAGGTATGCTGCCACTTCTGCGACAAGAAGTACAGATTCACTTCGGACGAGCTGAAAAGGCTGCTTGAAGAAGGAGAAAAACAGTAATGCCCACTGGTATGCTTAAATCCGATTTTTACTATGACCTGCCGGAAGAACTTATCGCGCAGACACCGCTCGAACCGCGCGACAGCTCACGGCTGATGAAGATAGACCGCATAAGCGGCAATATAATACACGATCACTTCTTCAACCTTTCCGAGTATCTGCGGGAGGGCGATCTTCTTGTAATGAACGATTCAAAGGTCTTCCCTGCCCGTATTATAGGCGTTAAGGAGGAGACCGGTGTTGTGTGCGAATTCCTGCTGCTCGAACAGCACGGGAACGATGAATGGGAAGCGATAGTACGTCCCGGACGCAGGCTGAAACGCGGTGCAAGAGTGAAATTTTCGGACGAACTTACGGGTGAAGTGCTTGATGTACTGCCGGACGGAAACAGGATAGTGAAGTTTTACTTCAACGGTGTTTTCTTCGATATCCTCGACCGCATAGGACAGATGCCGCTTCCGCCGTACATAACCGAAAACCTGAAAAACAAGGACAGATACAACACCATTTACTGCCGTGAGACAGGCTCGGCAGCCGCACCGACCGCCGGACTTCACTTTACGGACAGAGTGTTTGGATCGCTGAAAAACAAGGGTGTTGATACAGCGTTCGTTACGCTTCATGTCGGGCTCGGTACGTTCCGCCCGGTCAAGGAAGAGAACATTCTCGATCATAAAATGCACGTTGAGCATTTCTCGATCCCGGAAGTGACGACGGAGAAGATCGCCGCACACAAAAAGAACGGCGGACGCGTAATTGCAGTCGGAACTACAAGCTGCCGCACCCTCGAAGCCTGTGCGCAGAAATACGGTGAAGTGCGCTCCTGCTCCGAAAGCACCGGCATCTTCATATACCCCGGTTACGAATTCAAGGTGATAGACGGTCTTATCACCAATTTCCACCTGCCGGAAAGCACGCTTATCATGCTTGTCAGCGCATTTCTCGGACGCGAAAAGACGCTTGCCGCATATAAGACCGCGATTGAGGAAAGATACAGATTCTTCTCCTTCGGCGACAGTATGTTCATTTCATAGCGAAAGGAAGAAGAATAAATGCTTTATATAATGAGACACGGCGAGACGGACTGGAACGTAAGGCGAAAGCTCCAGGGTCACACCAACGTCCCGCTAAACGATAACGGCAGGAAAATGGCACAAAAAGCCGCGGAAGAGTACAAAGATGTGCATTTCGATGTCTGCTATTGTTCGCCGCTTATACGAGCGAAAGAAACGGCGGAGATATTTCTCAAAGGCAGAGATATCCCGATCATCACCGACGACAGACTGCAGGAGATGAGCTTCGGTGAATTTGAGGGACTTGCCTACAGCTTTGAGATACCGAACTGCCCGATAAACACGCTGTTTCTGAAACCCGAGGATTACACCGACCCTCCCGGCGGCGCGGAGAGCTTTGACGAGCTTTTCGCAAGAACGGGAGAATTTTTGCGTGAGACCGCAATGCCGCTTGTTGACGCGGGGAAAGATGTGCTTATTGTAGGTCACGGCGCGATGAACAGCAGCATAGTCTGTCAGGTCAGAAACATACCGGTGAAGGATTTCTGGAAAGCCGGGATCGACAACTGCAAACTGATGAAGCTGATATAATACACGGGAGAAACAATAATGTTCTATAATGAGTCAGAAACCGTAAACGGAACTCAGCTGGCGTATGTAAGAAGCTGTGAATGGAAAGAGAATATCATTCTGTTCTTTCACGGATTCACCGGCTCAAAAGAGTATTTTCCGGATATAAACAATGATAATATCTGCATAGTTTCATTTGACAGACCCGGTGTCGGCGGCTCGTCCGTTGTTCCGTACTATACAATGGAGAGCTTCCTGCAAAATGTTCATGATCTGCTGAAAAAGCATAACGTTATTTCTATCGGAGTTATCGGTCACAGCGCAGGCGGATATTACGCGCAGGTATTTGCGCAGATGTTCCCGGAAACGGTAAAATCGGTCTCGCTGATAAGCAGTATGGTACCTCTCAACTGCCCGGATACAAAGAAGATAGTCAAGGGGCAGTGGAAATTTATCGTTACGCTTTCACTGAAATTCAAGGGCTTTTCAAGATCTTATTTCAGAAAAATGGCACAGGGCATAACCGGCAATTACGAGAAGCAGCTGGTGGAGAATATGAAAACACTTCCCGATATCGAGCGGAAGTTTATGGAAGACAACCCGGAAATGATAAAGAATGCGGTGATAAACGCTGTTGCGAACGACGGGCTCGGCGTATGTCATGACGCTTATGCGCTGTGCGTGAAGCGTGATAAAGTTACGATATCAAAAGATATCCCCGTTTATGTATGGTACGGCAAAGAAGATACACAGATACCGATGTCGTTCATCGAATATTTCCGATCGGCGTATCCGGTAAAACACACACATATCCTTGATAATGTCGCACATATGCTGTATCTTACGAGCTGGAAAGATATTATAAATGAAATAATACAGGAGAACGCAT
This sequence comes from uncultured Ruminococcus sp., assembly GCA_902780695.1. GTDB lineage: Bacteria > Bacillota > Clostridia > Oscillospirales > Ruminococcaceae > Ruminiclostridium_E. The sequence continues at coordinate 18,288 of CACZGM010000036.1, forward strand.
GAAAAAATCATCATTTGAGATACTGAAAACCGAAAACCGTGCAAGGCGCGGACGTTTCACAACTCCGCACGGCGTTATCGAGTCACCGTTCTTTATGAACGTAGCGACCTCCGCTGCTATCAAGGGCGGATTGTCGTCCATTGATCTGCGTGGTCTGAAAACACAGGTCGAGCTGTGCAATACATACCATCTGCACGTTCGCCCCGGTGACGACGTTATTTACAAAATGGGCGGTCTGCATAAGTTTATGAACTGGGACAAGCCGATACTCACCGACAGCGGCGGATTTCAGGTGTTCTCGCTCGCCAAGCTCCGCAAAATAAAAGAAGAGGGCGTTTATTTCAGCTCTCATGTTGACGGACGCAAGATATTCATGGGGCCGGAAGAGAGTATGCAGATACAGTCGCACCTTGCTTCCACTATCGCAATGGCTTTTGATGAGTGTGTGGAGAACCCTGCCGAATACAGCTACGCGGCGGATTCCACAGAACGCACCACACGCTGGCTGATACGCTGCAAGGAGGAAATGGCAAGACTCAATTCCCTGCCGGAAACGATAAACAAAAAGCAGCTTCTTTTCGCGATAAATCAGGGCGCGACTTATGATGATCTGCGCGTAAAGCACATGAAGGATATCGCCGCGCTCGATCTTGACGGTTACGCGATCGGCGGTCTTGCCGTGGGCGAACCCACGGAAGTGATGTATCACATTCTTGACGAAGTAGTTCCATACGCGCCGTATGACAAGCCGAGATATTTAATGGGAGTCGGAACCCCTTCAAATATAATCGAAGCCGTTTACCGCGGGATAGATATGTTCGACTGCGTTATGCCGAGCAGGAACGCGCGTCACGCGACAATTTTCACATGGCATGGGATCACCCATGCGAAAAACGAGTGCTTTATGACTGACGACAAGCCGATAGACGAGGAATGCGACTGCCCGACCTGCCGCAATTTCTCACGCGCATATATACGGCACCTTTTCAAGTCCGGCGAACAGCTTGCCGGAAGACTTGCGGTCACACACAATCTCTACTTCTACAACACGCTTATGGAGAAAATACGCGGCGCTATCGACAACGGCGAATTTGAAGCATTCCGGGAGCATTACTCTCCCCTGCTGGCACAGCTTGTAAGATGATCTTATATAATATGCCCGGAAGCGTTAATAATCCGCTTCCGGGCATTGTTTATTTTCTTACTGCCAATATTGGCTGATAATAACCGCTCTCGTCCGGCATCTTCCAATCGGCGCGGGTGCAGCCCGCCGCAAGGAACAGATCGGTAAGCTCCTGTCTGCGGACGGCTCTGTATTCACACTCAAACCTGCTTGTTTCAAGGCTTTCTCCGTCCTCGATGATATACTGTACAAGCCGGTAGTTTTCGTCATTCCATTCCCATTTCTGAAAAGAAACACGCTGCCCTTTTGCTGTCTTATGGATATACGGCGGAGAATAGGGCGGCTTTTCTTTAAGAATACAGTCGTAATCTCTGATGCTGATAACGGCTATACCGTTATCCTTTATGCGTCCGGCGATACTGTTCACAGCAGTTTCAAGATCTTTCCGGGTAAGCATATGCGGCAGAGCGTTGTCCATTGCGATAACTATGTCGAACTGTCCGGAAAATGCATCGGACAGCGCACGGAAATCCGCCTTTTCAAATCTTATGTCAAGACCGCGTTCCTGTGCTCTTTTCTTTGCTTCGGCAAGCTCATTTTCACTTATATCCGATGACGTGACGCTGTATCCGAGAGCCGCAAGACCGACAGTCTGCGTTCCTATCCCGCAGGCGCAGTCGAGGATATGAGCCGAGCGGTCAAATCCGTTTTCTGCGAATATCCTGTCGAGTATGACTGCCTGATCTCTGACAGAGGAATCCCAGTCAAGGAAAAGCCGGTCATACTTGCCTGCCATATTGTCGTAGAATTTCTGCGTTATATCCATGTGCGCTCCTTTACTGTGTCCCGCCTGCGCTGTCTGTCTCTTCATTGCCGTATATTATGCTTCTGTACGGCTCGTCAAGATATTCTTCCGGAATATTATCATGGAAAATGCCAAGTATATAATCGTATGAAACGCCGCTTATAGCGTGTACTTCCGCCATTGCCGGTGTGTACTGATCGAGCGGATAAACGCCGACGTACGAATACGATCTGTCAAAGTGATCTACCAGCGGAACGGCTTTCGCGTTGGAAAGCGTTATTTTTCCGTCGGCAGGGTCCTTTGTCACCGTTATCTCACCGAGCATCTCCGCCATTGATGCGGGAACGTCCATTGTCGATATCAGATTTCCGAGGCAGTAGAACACGAACGCTTTCCTGCCGTCCGCGGTGTCAAGATACTCCATTGTCTGAACGGTGTGCGGCTGTGTGCCTATGATGATATCCGCACCCCAGTCCGCGAGCTTCTGCGACATTTCATACTGCTGTTCGCAGACGATATTGCTGACCTCTATTCCGAAATGCACGCTGACGATAACGCAGTCCGCTATTTCCGATGCTTTTCTGACCTGCTGCTCTATCCGTTCCTCATTGGAGAGATATGTGATCCTGCATTCGGAATCCGGCATAAGTCCTATGCCGTTTGTGTGATCCATATATCCGAGAAACGCAAACTTTATGCCGTTAACATCGAGAGTGCGGATATTGTTCATATCCTCCTCGCTCAGATACGCGCCGTACACAGGATTGTCCGGGTAGTTCTCACGCCAGAAGTTTAGTGTCGATTTAAGACCCGCTTCTCCCTTATCAAGAACGTGGTTGTTCGATATCGAGAATGCGTCAAATCCGAGCGCGATCATATCTCGTGCCATTTCGGTAGGCGTGCAGAACGTCGGGTAAGTGTCGGGCTCGAAGTCATCGGAGATTATCGTCTCCTGATTAAGTATCGCAAGATCTGCATCGCTTATCAGAGTTCCGAGATGTTCATAGGCCGGTGCGAAATTGTAGCCCTCACCGCCGGTTATCTCTTTGGCGATACGGTAAATCGGTGTGTGGATAAGGTTGTCTCCCGCGCAGACGATATTTACCGCCGCCGGCTCGGCTGGCTTTTCCGGTTCGGCACGGAAAGGTTCTTCCTCCGATTCTATTTTGTCCTCGTCTATGTATATGACTGCTTCTACCGCTTCTTCCGTCACCGGCTTTGCAGATGTTTCCGACGTTCCTGCGGTAACGGTCTCCGGTGTGACCGGCACGCTTCCGGAGATATTGGTACAGCCGCAGGACAGTATCATAAATGCGGCAATAAGTATTGATATTTTTTTCATAGCTTCCTCGTTTTTTGTCTTTTATCGCAACAGTATAAATTGCTTAATAATAATATCACAAAAACCGTATTTTTGCAAGAAAAACAATAAATCCGGAGCAGAAAAAATGTCATATCGGGACAGGCAGGGTCATAAAATAATCTGTGAAAGTCAAAAATCGTATAATAAATGCATTTTTATTGTGATATATCACAATTTTAGCTGTTTAAATACAGCACAATTCATATTTTTTCACAAAAGTACTTGCATATTTTGGTTATTTATGCTATAATAACTTTTAAATAATAGGTATATTAGTGTATGTTGCTGTAAACAGGGTTATTTACAGCACCGATCAGCAGCAGAATATACGGCTTTAGCCGTCTGATATGAAAGGAGTAATGCGAAATGGGATATAAAATGCCCGAGGAATACAAGCTTCCCCTGCACCTTTTCCATGAAGGTAACATTACGAAAGGATACGATTTCTTCGGTTCTCATTTTACGGAAAAGAACGGAAAGAAAGGCGTAATTTTCAGAGTATGGGCGCCTAAAGCCGCAAGTGTCAGCGTTGTCGGTGATTTCAACAAGTGGGACAGATATCAGAGCCCGATGAACAAGATCAGCGACGGCGGTATCTGGGAGCTGTTTATCCCCGGTCTGAAAAAGTACGACTCGTACAAATACAGCATCGAGAGCAGCTACGGTCAGGTTCATCTGAAAGCCGATCCCTACGGATTCCACATGGAGACCAGACCGAATACTGCTACAAAGATCTACGATATCGAAGGATATAAGTGGAAGGACAAAAAGTGGCTTGACGAACGCGAAAAGAAAAACGTGTACGAGTCACCGATGAATATTTACGAAGTACACCTCAATTCGTGGCAGCACAAGAACTACGAGGAAGAGCTCTTCAACTATATGGAATGCGCCAAGGAACTCGTTCCTTATGCAAAGAAGATGGGCTACACGCATATCGAGATGATGCCTGTCGCGGAATTCCCGTTCGACGGCTCGTGGGGTTATCAGGGCATAGGTTACTTTGCTCCTACTTCGCGTTTCGGCACACCGCACGATTTTATGGAATTCATCGACTACTGCCACCAGAACGGTCTGGGCGTTATCCTCGACTGGGTGCCGGCACACTTCCCGAAAGATGCGGCAGGACTCTTTGAATTCGACGGCGAATGCTGCTACGAATATTCCGACCCGCTGAAAATGGAGCACCGCAACTGGGGTACGCGTGTTTTCGACTGGGGCAAGCCGGAAGTTCAGAGCTTCCTTATCTCAAACGCGACATACTGGTTCGACAAGTACCATATCGACGGTCTGCGCGTTGACGCGGTAGCTTCGATGCTTTACCTCGATTATGACAGAAGAGAGTGGAGACCGAACTGTTACGGCGGAAACGAGAACCTCGAAGCAGTCGCTTTCTTCAAAAAACTCAACTCTTCCCTTTTCGCCAACTTCCACAACATTCTTATGATAGCCGAGGAATCCACGGCGTGGCCTATGGTCACAAAGCCTGCCGATGTCGGCGGACTCGGATTCAACTTCAAGTGGAACATGGGCTGGATGAACGATATGCTCGCCTATATGTCCATGAATCCCGAATGGAGACACGATCACCACAACCTCGTGACATTCTCGTTCTACTATGCGTTCTCGGAGAATTACATTCTGCCGATCTCACATGACGAGGTCGTTCACGGCAAATGCTCGATGCTTGACAAGATGAGCGGTCCGAGAGAACTGCGTTTCGCTTCGTTCAGAACGTTCCTCGCATATATGATGGCTCACCCCGGCAAGAAGCTGATGTTCATGGGACAGGAATTCGCACAGTTCAAGGAGTGGAATTACAAGACCGGCCTTGACTGGGACGTTCTCGAATTCCCGGAGCACAAGGCTCTGTGGGAGTACGAAAAGGCTCTCAACAAGTTCTACCTCGATAACAGCGAGCTGTGGGAGGTCGATAACGACTGGACAGGCTTCAAGTGGATAGTCAGCGACGACAACGAGAACAGCGTCATCGTATTCCGCCGCTTCAACAAGAAGGGCGACGAGCTTATCGGAGTATTCAACTTTCTGCCGAAGGAGCACGAAACATACAGCTTCGGTGTTCCCTACTACGGCGATTACGAGGAAGTATTCTCGTCGGAGGATCCCAACACGGGAATCCACAACGACAAGATCACATCTTTCCGCGCCGATATGCACGGTGAGAAGTTCGCGATATCCATAAAGATCGCGCCTATGTCCGCTATGTTCTTCCGCGTTACAAACAAGAGGGACTACGAAGCGGAAATGGAAGCTCTGCGCATCGAGGAAGAAAAGAAAGCAAAGAAGAAAGAGGCTGCCGCAAAACGCGCCGAAAAGAAGCGTCTCACTGAAGAAGCCGCGAAGAAAAAAACAGAAAAGGCTGCTACAGCCGAAAAGAAAGCAGCGGTAAAGAAGCCGGCCGAGAAAAAGACAGCGAAAGCCGAAAAAGCGCAGGACACCGCGGAGGTAAAGGAAAAGAAGACCGCAAATAAGCCTGCGAAGAAGACAGCTCCGGCAAAGAAAACCGCTGGGGAAGCCGATGAAAAGAAGAAGCCCGGCAAGAAGACTTCCGCCAAAAAGACAGGATCCAATAATTAATATGTAAATAAATATTCGGAGGACAATATTATGAACCATGTTAAAAAAGAATGCGTAGCTATGCTGCTCGCAGGAGGTCAGGGAAGCAGACTGTATGCTCTTACCCAGAATATGGCTAAGCCTGCCGTTCCTTACGGCGGTAAGTACAGGATCATAGACTTTCCGCTCTCCAACTGTGTAAATTCCGGCATCGACACTGTCGGCGTTCTCACACAGTATCAGCCGCTCGTGCTCAACGAGTATATCGGCAACGGTCACCCGTGGGGACTCGACCGCGTTCACGGCGGCGTTCACGTTCTGCCGCCTTACGAGACAGCTTCCGGAAAGTCGTGGTACACCGGTACGGCTAACGCGATCTATCAGAACATAAGCTTTATCGACAGATATAATCCGGAGTATGTGGCTGTTCTTTCCGGCGACCACATCTACAAGATGGATTACTCGAAGATGCTCGACTTCCACAAGAAGAAGAAGGCCGAAGCAACTATCGCAGTTCTTGAAGTGCCGTGGGAAGAGGCTTCCCGTTTCGGTATCATGACAGCAGATGAGGACGGCACTATCACGGAATTTGCTGAGAAGCCGAAAGAGCCGAAATCGAACCTCGCTTCCATGGGCGTTTACATCTTCACATGGGCTACCCTCAAACGTCACCTTATCGCGAACGAGAATGACGAGGGCGCAACAAAGGACTTCGGTAAGAACATAATCCCTGCTATGCTCGATGAAGGCAGCAAGCTCGTTGCTTACCATTTCGACGCTTACTGGAAGGACGTAGGAACGATTGACAGCCTCTGGGAAGCTAATATGGACTGCCTCGATCCGAATGTTCCGCTTGACCTTTATGATCCGAAGTGGAAGATATACTCCCGCAATCCCGTTATGCCTCCGCATTACGCAGGTCCGAACAGCAAGATCGAGAACTCAATGGTAGCGGAAGGCTGTGATATCGAGGGAGACATCGACTTCTCGGTGCTCTTTGACGGAGTAGTTATCGAAGAGGGCGCAACGGTACGCTACAGTATAATAATGCCCAACACGATAATCAAGAAGGGCGCGGTGGTAGAGTATTCGATCATCGGCGAGGAATGCACGATCGGTGAGGGCGCTCACATAGGCGAAAGACCCGAAAACGTTGAAAACAGAGACGAATGGGGAGTTGCGGTAATCGGAAACGCTATAAAGATCTCCGACAAGGTCGTTATCTCGCCCAAGGCTATGATCTCACAGGACGTTTGATCTTAATATTATAATATGATCTGAAAGGAAATATTTAAAATGGCTAATATGTCTAACGTACTCGGTCTGATCTTCGCTAATATGCATGAGCTTGTCGTTACAGACCTTACAAAGAACCGCGCTATGGCTTCGGTTCCCTTCGGCGCAAGATACAGACTTATCGACTTCCCGCTTTCCAATATGGTCAATTCGGGAATAAGCACAATAGGAATCGTAACAAAATCCAACTATCAGTCCCTGCTCGATCATGTCGGATCCGGTGACGAGTGGGATCTCTCCAGAAAAAACGGCGGACTTCACTTCCTGCCCCCTTACAGCAACGAGATAACCTGTCTTTACAGAGGCAGACTCGAAGCACTTGTAGGTGTCAAAAGCTTCATCAGCAAATCCGATGCCGATTACATCGTTATGTCTGACTGCGACTGCGTTGCAAACATCGACTTCAAGAAGCTCGTTGATTTCCACGAGGAAAAAGGCGCGGATATCACCGTGGTTTACGGCAAGAAGGAGTTTACTCCCGATCAGACCAAGACACGCACTATCCTTAAAGTAGATGACAACAGCGAGGTTTATGATGTTCTCGTTCGTCCCGAACTTACCGGAACATTCGACGCAAGCATGAACATATTCGTTATGTCGAAGGAATTCGTTCTCGGAATAATCAACAGTGCCGCAAGCCGCAATCTGTACAGCTTTGAGGTTGATGTTCTCCAGCACAGACTCAAGGAATTCAAGGTTTACGGCTATGAATTCTCTGGCTATTATTCACAGATAGACGGCATACGCGCTTACTATCAGGCGAATATGGAGCTTATGGACAGAAACAACCGCAAGGCTCTGTTCAATCTCGACGATCCGATCTATACGAAAGTACGCGACGAGGCTCCCGCAAAGTACGGTCTCGATGCGGCTGTCAAGAACAGCATCATCGCCGACGGCTGTATCGTTGAAGGAACAGTCGAGAATTCCGTTCTGTTCAGAGGTGTCAAGGTCGGCAAGGGTGCAGTTGTAAAGAACTGCATACTTATGCAGGATACCGAGATCGGCGACAAGTGCGAGCTCAACTATGTTATTGCAGATAAGAATGTCGTTGTAGGCAATTACAGAAGCATCGGCGGTACTCTCGATTACCCCGTATTCGTAAACAAGGGATCAACAGTCTGATCGTTAATTGGCAACCGTCCGCCTGCTGCGGATAGTTGCAGATCGTGACAACAGCTCCTGTGTCACAGGATATTAATTGCATAAGACAGCCCCCGTAAGTTAAGCGCTTACGGGGGTCGTTTCTGTGTCTTGACTAATCGTCAAAACACTGGTATAATATATGTATAAGCCCGAAAGGAGGGAAAGCCTGTGAAACCGGGTGCTATCATTGCATTATCACTTTCCGGATATATCATATATCTTGGATTCCGGACATTTTCTATGCTGAATCCGACAAGTCCGCAGAGACTAAAAGAAGCACAGGACAATATTCCCTCGGCTTCTGAACAGCGTGCGGATAACCTGTGGGCTTATTACCTCATTAACGCCGAAAACCCGCTCGACAGCGATTTCACGGTCGGTCTCGATACAGTAGTGGGCAGTTTTATGCTTGACGAACGGTGCGCCGGGTACGCAAGGCAGATGCTCGAAGACGCAAAAAAAGACGGTATAGAGCTTACCGTCGTCTCGGCATACAGAAGCGTGCAGAAGCAGCAGGAGAACCTCGAAAGCTACACCGAACGCCTCATATCCCTCGGTCACAGCAGCACCGAAGCACGCAAGCTCGCCGAAAAGGAGATAGCCCTTCCCTACACCAGCGAACACAACGCTGGGCTTGCACTTGATATTCTCACTCCGGACTGGTGGGAAACGCACGATGATGTCACAGCGGATTTCGACAAGACCGAACAGTTCCGATGGCTGTCGGAAAACGCTCACAAATATGGATTCATCATGCGATACCCGCGGGAATATGAGGACGTTACCGGCATTATCTACGAGCCGTGGCATTATCGCTTTGTCGGTGTTTATTACGCGAACGAGATACGGGAATCCGGACTTCCGCTTGAATATTTCTATAAAACTAATTTCTGAAATAAAAAGGAAAAAGCCCCGCTATTTCGGCAGCTTCTTTTATGCGCGCGTCCTGCGCGCTCTTGGAAGCTACCTAACGGCTTCGTGCCGTTGCAGAGCTTGATCCGTTCATCTTTGGCAGAAAAGGAAAAAGCCCCGCTATTGCAGAGCTTGATCCTTCTTTTGTTCGACAACTCAATATGGAGAGTGGTAATCTGTTTAATCTCTGCATTTCAGTCTGCACCCGATATTCGGCTTTGCTCTGAAATACAGCAGTCGTCAGCGGCGACCCGCCGCAAAATGAAAAGTGGTATCTTATTCAAACACTGCATTTCAGCCTTTGCCCGATATTCGGCTTTGCTCTGAAATACAGCAGTCGTCAGCGGCGACCCGCCGCTTATTTTACGATAAAGTCGGAGATAGCTTCTTCAAACTCGGATGTATCCTCGTCGGTATGAGCTACGAGCTTCAGCTCCTTGGAGAGATCTAC
>CACZGM010000037.1 GCA_902780695.1 uncultured Ruminococcus sp.
TTAACGGTTCCGTTGATCTTGTCAAGGCTTTCACTGTTTTCTCTGCGCAGCTCCTTCATATTCTCGTTTATTATCTGCAGCTGCCTGCTCTGTTCATCACGAAGATTTTTTCCGAGTCCCGTAAAACTGTCAACTATGGTCTTGTTAAGATTATCTATTCTGTCATTCAGAGTTGACTGCATTTTCTCGGTAACTATGCTGTTTATCCCGTCAATTCCAGCCTTGCTTTCTTTTCGCATTTCTGCTATATTGGTTCCGATATTGTCAAGAGATTCCTTGACGGTATCACGGGTGTTTTTCTGTTCGTTTTCAAGGTTTTTTCCAAGTATTTCAATGTTCTGCTTAACTACACCGGATACAGAATCGGTCTGTCTGCCGATCTGGTCGAGTACACTCCTGTTCCCGTCCGAATAGTACTCTTTCAGCCGGCTTGTCTGATTATCTATATCACCTGAAATGTCATTTCCTTCACCTTTGTGTTTTTTCAGAAGCAGGACTATGACTACAGCAAGCATAATTATTATGATAACAGTAAGTATCAAGATAACTATATCCATTTTTGTTTTCCTTTCTTTTGAAATATTCCTTAAAACAACTGCGAATCCCTTTACAGGACTCGCAGTTCTTTGTTACTTTACGAATACTACCGCATAACCAAACGGCTCTACGCTTACCTTTCCGGTTAATTCTTTGCCGTGCGCGACACAGAATGAACGCATTCCTGCAAATTCCCGGATATCTCTTGTTATCTTCTTTTTCGAACGGTTCATTATGATAACGGCCTTTAATCCGAGTTCCTTGTCCTCACGCTCGAAAACAACATATTCGGAAGTCGCTTCCGTAAAACGGATAGTTCCCTTTTCAAACACCTTGTTTGAGCGTCTTATACGTCCGAGTTCGCGTGTAAAGGAGATAAGATCGTCATTTTCGTTTCCCCACGGGTATGTCCCGCGGTTGAACGGATCCTTGTAGCCTTCCTTTCCTGCTTCGTCTGCATAGTATATCGACGGAATACCGGGCATGAAGAACTGGAGGACCATAGCGCACTTCATCAGAGAAATACCGTATGAATACTGCTCATTTGACAGCTCGTGCTGTGACTGCCATTCGCGTCCGTTCCAGCCGACATCTTCACCGGCAAGCCTTGTTATGGCGCGCTCTGTATCGTGTGTTGACAGAAAATTCATCAATATATCCGTCGAAGGCTTAGGATAGTGTTCAACTATTGTCATAACTCCGTCAACCAGTATTTTGGGATCTCCGCCTTTGATATAGTTGAGAATAGCCTCCTTGAACGGGTAATTCATAACGCTGTCAAGCTGACCGCCGATAAGGTAGCGTCTGCGGACACCGTAACTCTCTTTATTGGTAGCATCTTCCCATACTTCACCGTAAATTACCTTGTCGCTGCCCTTTGATTTTACCGATTTGTTCAGATTGTCAATGAACTCGTCCGGGAGCTCATCTGCAACGTCAAGTCTCCAGCCGGAGGCACCGAGGTCTATCCACTTCTGTAAAATTCCGCCTTCTCCGCAGATATAGTTTGTATAAGCGGGATTGTTTTCTATGACATTCGGCAGAGTCGTGATTCCCCACCAGGATTCATAAACATTCGGATACTCCATAAAGCTGTACCACTCGCGGTACGGACTTTCGGGATCACGGAAGGCGCCCGTATGCTCACCGTATCTTCCGGTCTTGTTGAAATAAATCGAATCTGCTCCGGTATGTGAGAAAACACCGTCAAGGATTATGTGAATTCCTTTTGCTTTCGCAGCTTTGCAGAGACTTACAAAATCTTCTTCCGAACCGAGCAGCGGGTCGATCTTCGAATAGTCGGCTGTGCAGTAACGATGATTTTCGTGGGACTCGAAAATAGGATTCAGATATATCACATTCACACCGAGGCTTGCGATATAATCGAGCTTCTGCTCAATACCCTTCAGGTCACCGCCGAAATAATCGTTGTTTGTGATATTACCGCGGCTGTCGGGCTTCCAGTCGGGCATATCGTCCCAGTCCGTGTGTATTTTGCGGTCATAAGGTATATCGTTGTGCGGCAGACCGCTTTTGGCGAAACGATCGGGGAATATCTGATACATAATCCCGCCCTTGAGCCAATCAGGAGTAGTCATTCCCTGCTCATATACGGTAAGCTGAAAAAGATCACCGTTGTCTATAACTCCCTCACTGGCACCGTTTTTCTTGATATAGTGGCGGTTGTGATTTATAAGTAGCGAAAAATAGTAATGATGCAGTCCGGTATCGTTCGGACTGTAAACGCAGGAATATCCGGTAAATCCATCGGATGAACCGATATTTTCGAGCTTAATGAATCTTTCTTTGAATCCCGGTCTGAACATTACAAGAACAGGTTCTTCCACCATAGTGTCGTCCGGGAACTTGATCGTAAATTTGCATTCCGATCCTCTCTCTATCGCTCCGAACGGCGTTTTATATTCCTCCGAAAAGCAGTCAAAAACAGGTTTCATTGTTGGTCTCCTTCTTTGTTTATATCAGAATATAAGTTCTTCGCCCGTTTGCAGATATTGCAGTCTGTCACCGAGCTTCTGCTTCATTATCCCGTAACCGGTAAGTCCCGTACAGTGACAGGTATATATCGTCCCGGTATCTATCGTCATTATCTCGTTTACAGTCTTTTCAACATGGTCAACAGAGCAGGACAGCTTTTTCGTAGTGCTTCCCATAAGGTGAAAACCGCCTATTACTGAAAGTATAGGTGATGCCGGAAAGCGTCTTCTTACAGTCTTGAGGATATTTGTTATACCGCACAGAGAACAGCAGGATATCACAACAAGTCCTCCGGTGCGGTCGTTTTCGGGGAAAATGACATAGAACGATTCGTGTTCAAAATCGTCCCGTACAGCTTTTCCGTCCTTTTTCATATAGAGCTTTTTATCCTCGCAGTAAAACGAAGTGTCCGGATGCTCATTTGACATTGCAAAAAAACCGGTGTCTATCTGCTGAAATTTATTATATAGTATAAAATTCTCGGGATGTTCCTCGTAGAGGTAACCGAATTTGTTCATGTGGACGCTGATAAATGACTGCTTAAGGAAATAATCGTTCAGGCACGCTTTCTTTGCATAGATCCTGACTTCCTTATTGCGTTTGTAGATATCATCCAGTCCGCCGGTATGCGTATAGCTGTTGTGCGAGATCATGACGGCGGCTACGGAGGAAAGGTTAATACCGAGTCTTTTGGCATTGTACAATATCTTGTCGGACGCGCCTGTGTCTATAAGATAGCGTATCCCCGCATTCTCGACATATAGAGATATCCCGTGCTCGACCCTGAGCTTCTCGGAAGCGCTCGTATTCTCGATAAGTGCTACTATACGCATTTTATTTCCTTCCGCAGTTTTATTTTGTCATCATCTTTTTTATATTATCCAGTCTGTTAAGCGCTTCATTGAGCGTTTCGTTCTTCTTTGCAAAATGCAGCCTGATATAACGGTTTTCCGGTTCTTTGAAGAAGCTTGAACCGGGAACTGCACCGACTCCGACACGTTCCGCGAGCTTTTCACAGAAATCAAGGTCATCTTCATATCCGTATTCCGATATATCGATCAGTATATAATACGCTCCCTGCGGCACTGTATGCGGTATTCCTATCCTGTCAAGGCCGTCAAGGAACAGACCGCGCTTTTCAGTATATTCTTTCCGCAGCCCGGCATAGTAATCGTCACCGAATTCAAGTCCGGTGACAGCAGCTTCCTGCAGCGGTGCAGCGGCTCCTACGGTAAGGAAATCGTGTACTTTTCTTGCCGTGTCAGTTATTTCCGGTGACGCGATAATGTATCCGAGTCTCCAGCCGGTTATAGAATAAGTCTTTGAGAGTGAGCTGCACTGAATAACACGGTCTTTCATTCCCGGAAGAGTTGATATATAAACGTGCTTATGAGGTTCGTAAACGATATGTTCATATACTTCGTCAGTAATTATGAAGCTGTCGTATTTTACGGCAAGATCTGCTATGATCTTCAGTTCGTCGTATGTGAACACCTTGCCGCAGGGATTTGACGGATTGCAGAGTATCAATGCTTTCGGGTGCAGTCTGAAAGCATCTTCAAGTACCTCCGGATCAAAACCGAAATCGGGCGGCGTAAGCGGCACATATATAGGCTCGGCACCGGAAAGTATCGTGTCCGCACCGTAATTCTCGTAGAACGGGGAGAAAACGATCACCTTGTCACCGGGATCGGTCACTGTCATCATCGCAGCCATCATAGCCTCGGTACTGCCGCAGGTAACGACTATCTCCGCATTCGGGTCAATATGCTGCCCTGAGAAATGCTCGTATTTCTTCGCGAGCGCCTCACGGAAATTCTGTGCCCCCCATGTTATGGAATACTGGTGAAAATCCTCATGTGCGACCTGCTCAAGCCGCCGGAGTATCTCTTCGGGCGGTTCGAAATCAGGAAATCCCTGTGACAGATTCACAGCACCGAATTTATTGGATATACGGGTCATTCTGCGGATTACGGAATCAGTAAAATCCGCGGTTCTTAAAGAAAGTGACGGCATAAATCATGCCCCTCCATTATGTCAGTTATCATCGTCGTCATCGTCAAGCCGTACACGGAGTATAGGACTTGCCTTGGACGGACCGAAAAGCGCGTTCATAACGTGCTTTGTCTTGTGTGAAACAGGAAGTCCGTCGGAATCAACAAGGTTTTCTTCCTTTGAGAAGCCGTCTTCACGCGTGATGCCTTCAAGAATACGCGAAAAATCTGCTTTTTCGGCTTCGCTTGTCTCTATTTCGGTTTTTTCGGAGAAATTAATCCCTTTATATGCCGCAACAGCATTTGCTGTGACAGGAGAAACAGGTCGGATAACATCTTCTGCGGACATCTGCCCGTCAACCTCGGTTTTATCTTCCTCTGTCTTCTGCTCCACACGTTCCTCTATAGCCTGCCGCATCTTCTCATACGGCGAAGGCTCTATGTAACCGTCGGACTGTTTGTTTCTGAATATGTTATTTTTTCTCGGAGTGAATACTTTAACATCATTGTCCGCGGTTTCGTTTTTTTCCGGTTCTGCGGGATTCTGTACAGCTGTACCGGTCTTTTCCGAAGAAGACCTCGGCTGTGCGTTTCCCGGCACCATTACCGGAGTACGGTTCTCACTGCCGTTCGGGATAACTACCGTTCCCGTTCTCGGAACATATTCCTGCGCCATTGCGGTACCGCCCTTTATTATGCGCGGAAGTCCCTGCGTCCGCGGCGGCGGCTGATAATATCCGCGGTATGCTCCTGTATCCGGGAAGGTCGTCTGCTGATATGATGCCTGCGGCATTGTATAGGCACTCTGGCTGTACTGGGAAGGATAGCCGTAATTCTGTACACCGGCAGGATCGTATGCCATATTCTGCTGCTTTATAACGCTGCTTGCGGCAGATGTCTGTCTGCCGCTGTCAGACGTCCTGCTTCTGTCAGCTTCAAAAAGTCTGCGTACTGCGTCCATAGCGGCCTTTTCCGATTCGGCAAGTGTTGAGGGAGCGGGAGATACCGTTGCGGAGTTTCTGTCCACTTTCTCGAAAACGAAGCGTTTTATCTGCTTCCCGTTTTCGTCTGTCTGACCGTCATCAGAAATCGAGCCGGCTTTATATTCCGTAAGAGGCTGTTTCTTTGACGAGAACTCGCTTCCACGCGAAAGTCTGATAAATTCGTCAAGCTCTTTTTCTCCGGCTTTTCCGAGAAGTATCTCGTCTTTAAGATGAAGCTCTTTCTGATACCAGACGGAAAAATCACGCTGGGTAAGATCGACATTCACCCTTGCCGCCATTTCCTTATATAATGAATCCATTTTGGCATTGACCGTTTCCTTGTCAATGTATATGATTTTTGGCTCATCCCTGTCTTCATCCTGCTCAGCACGCTCCGCTGCGGCGGCAATAGCTTCCGCAAGCTCGGGTTCATCTACCTTCATTATTTCAAGACAAGTACCGCCTACACTCTGCACCCGGCTGCAATAGTCAAAGTTGTAGTCTTCATCGCGTATATAATAGTCTCCGCATCTTGCGCATCTCTGTATATATGCTCCGCTTGCTGCCGAGATATCTATTTCAAGATCAATTATAGCTTTAAACGAGCCGGGAACATATATCTGCTGCGGAGCCGCAGTAAGGGACTTTATGATAGTCTTTGCCATGCTGTCGTTCTTATCGGGAATGAATTTCTTTACGGCTGCAAAAGCATCCATAGCAGTCTTGTCAGAAAGATTAGGATTTTTACGGGATTTATAATTCTCTTTGAACTCAATGTCCTTTAGCTGATTTCTTGCTATCTCGCGAGCTGCAGAGCCCATAACAAAAGGAGAATTCGGCAGTCTGCCGGCAGTAAATACACCCACGGAAGCTATCTCGGATATCGGGAAGCCCTGCTCATTTGCGGCGACATTGAACAGCAGATCAAAGTATGTAGCTCTTGATACCGCCTGCTGCGGAGATGTTATGTTAACACCGAAAACAAAATCCGCCTTTACCTGTGCGTATTCCTGAAGCCGCATAAGATCGACCCATTCATTTATCGCACGGTTATAACGATAATCCGAAAGTCTGCTGAAAATAGCTTTTTCAAACGAATTCCGGCATTTCATAAAACTCTGCCACAGAGCGTTCACGCTTACACCGCTCTGTTTGCACAGATAATCTATCCAGCAGTCGATAACTATCTTATCGAAGGTAGTACGGATATTCTGTTCAAAATATCTGTGACAGCCTGAGATCGAATTTCTGACAGCATACACATCATCAACATTGAATTCTCCGGTTCTCGCGGCAAGTCTGCACATATCGGTACAGTGCTCCAGAAAGGCGGAAAAATCATATCGGCAAAAATTCATGAGATTGTTAGGATAAAAAATAGTATAGATATCATCGGAATTTTTTCCTGCAATATTCAGCTGACGAGCCATTCAGAAATTCACCTTCTTCCGTTCATAATGTATAAGAGTTATTCATAGACCTCTTCTTCCGTCACCGGAGCTCCGCTGAACAGACCCTCTTCCCAACCCTTCCCCCTCTATGGGGAAGGGCTTTTCTCCCAAGCTCTTCCGCCTGTTCAAACATATCGTCGATATTTTTGGGGCGTCCGTCTATGAACAGCTCGTTATCCCTGAGCCATTTATAGACTACGGACGACTGATCCATAGTGACAAGTACCTTCTGACTGTACAGATGCTTGTAGCAGTGCAGATACGGAAGTTCAATATCGTCCTTGGTCTTTTCTACATAATAGCTTGTAAGGCTTCTTTCGTTTCCTGCATCATCTACATACATAACAAGCCTGTATGTGTTATCCGGAGAGTAACTGTAAACATCGGAACGCTTTGAGATATCACACTCCGAAAGCTGTAAAAATGTCTGCACGGTAAGGTTGAAATGCAGCATAGTGAGATAAACGAGAGTTCCGACAACGAACATAAGCAGATAAACAGTGCCGAGAATCGTCTTTAGTGTCTCGTTTGTACCCGCCGCAAGGAATGTGAACGCACAGACAACTACAGGCGGTATGATAAGATACCACTGTCCGAAGGCAATAATAAGCAGTACAAATGCAAGCAGCGGTGTAAACAATACAACGATCCTTGTAATTATCTGCTTTCTTGTATAGAACATGATACCGGCAAATATGAAGTTCACCAGCACATACAGCAGAAACAGCGGTATTTTGTTGACCGGTTCAAGATAATACGCAAAAGCCAGCCAGTCAACCATAACAAGGAAAGCCGGAAGTCCGAGCGACAGCAGCGAAACTCCGAGCTTCAACCACCTGTTCCTTAATATTTCGAGAAATTTATCCATCTGTAAACCTTTCTTTTGTCAGGTAATAAGTAGCGGGACGCAAAAAGCCAATATATCTTATATTTTACACCAAATCGAATAAAATTTCAATAGGTTAAGCGAATTTTTTATAAATTGCCTGAAATTAACGACAGACCGGCTGTTGTTCACGTTCTGTCTCTCTGTGTACACCGACAGAATGTATTGATATTGTTCATTTGAAAACGATTAGAATAATATATTTTTGGATAAAACAAAGAAAATCAAAAATAGTGATGAAAAAAAAGGCAAAGTATGGTATAATATAAGCAATAATAAGAGTAAATGAAAGGAAAACGTATATGAATATAGCTATAGCACAGTCGGGCGGTCCTACCTGCGCCATAAACGCTTCACTTGTGGGAGCGTTTGCGGAAGCACTCAAAACCCTGGAGATCGATGCCATTTTCGGCTCTATCAACGGTATCGAGGGTATTATAAATAATAATCTTATTGATCTTAAGAACTTTATCCGATCAAACGATGATATGGAGCTTCTGAAACAGACTCCATCGACCGTTCTCGGTTCGTGCAGATACAAACTCCCCGACGCAGACACCGACAGCACTATATATGAACAGATCATGACCTGTTTCAGGAAGCACAATATCAAAGCCTTCTTCTACATAGGCGGAAATGACTCTATGGATACGGTGATGAAGCTCTCCGCGTATGCGGAACAGCACGGAGAAGATGTCCGTATAATAGGTATCCCGAAAACCATTGACAACGATCTGTGCGTTACAGACCATACCCCCGGCTTCGGTTCAGCCGCCAAGTATGTTGCCACGACCGTTCAGGAAATAGTATGTGACAGCTCGGTTTACAGTGTCGAATCCGTAACTATCATCGAGATCATGGGTCGTCATGCAGGCTGGCTCACCGCTTCTACCTGTGTTATACGCGCAAACGGTGTAAACGCACCGCATCTTATCTATCTGCCCGAAGGAAATTTCAGCACAGCGCAGTTCATAGAAGATGTAAGACGTGAACAGGCAAAGCACAAAGCGCTTGTTATCGCGGTTTCCGAAGGCATAGAGCTTGACGACGAGAGCTGCCGTTCCGGCGTTACCGACAATTTCGGTCACAAATACCTTTCCGGTGTCGGTAAACAGCTTGAAAATCTTGTGCGCGAAAAGTTCGGATGCAAGGTGCGTTCTATCGAGCTAAACGTAATGCAGCGCTGTTCATCACATATCTGTTCAAAGACCGATATAGACGAGGCGTGTGCCATAGGCGCAGCAGGAGTCCGTGCGGCACTTGCCGGCGAAACAGGAAAAACAATGGTATTCAAGCGCATCAGCGATATACCCTACATTATCGACATAGTTTCCGTTCCCGCATCCGAGACCGCAAACAATGAAAAGTTCTTCCCGAAAGAATGGATAACTCCCGACGGAACAAATGTCAACGAACACGCTCTGCGGTACTTTCTTCCTCTTATTCAGGGCGAGAATGTTCTCCGTATGCGCAACGGTATGCCCGAGCACTTCAAGATAAAGGAAGAAGTCCTGAAATAATGTCAAGTCTTGAATGTAACATAAATATCCGCAACTATATCTGCTCTCACCTTTCCGAAAGCCGGATACCCATTGATGATATAATAACTCCCGACGTACTGTTCACAGATATATTTGATAGGTACAACTGCATTTATATTTACAGGCGAAAAAAGAAATACTATCTGAAAGTTGTTACAAATTACCGCTCGGAAGAAACCACTCACGAATTCACCGACCTCGACGAACTGACATACGGACTTGTTTCACTTCAAATTATGCGAAAGGCATACCGTGAAAACAAACTTCATCATAAAGAGGCTTATCTTGAGTATATGAAAGAAGTCGATGAAGCGTATTACAACCGTGCCGCCGAGGAATGGGAACGAACACATATATAATTTCAATACTGACATAGAAAACTCCCGGAACGCAAATTCCGGGAGTTTTGGTTTATACAGGCATAACCTTGTTTGCTTTGTCGGCGTGAACTGCGTCAATACCGTTCTGCTTGTCGCGGCGCTTCTCGAAGAACTTCTCTGCCACCTGTCCGAACATCGCATAGCTGAGAACATCTTCGTCCTGCTGAGCCCACTTTGCAGCCTCAGCTTTGAGCTTTTCAAGCTCCGGTTCGATGAGATCTGCAGGACGGCAGTCGATAGGCTGTTCGTCACCGAGTATCTTCTTCCTGAACTCCGGATCTATCACTGCGGGCGTCTTTCCGTATTCGCCTTTGACAAGTCCCTTGAATTCCTTTGTGACTGTCTTGTAGCGCTCACCCATTATAACATTGAACACTGCCTGTGTACCGACGATCTGTGAGGTAGGCGTTACGAGCGGCGGATAGCCTGCATCTTTTCTTACGCGCGGTACTTCCTGCAGAACTTCATCAAACTTATCCGACTTTCCTGCCTGTTTGAGCTGTGAAAGCAGGTTGGAGAGCATACCGCCGGGAACCTGATAGATGAGAGCATTTGCATCTACCGCAAGCATCTTCGGGTCGAGCAGTCCGCTGTCGAGATACTTCTTGCGAAGTTCCATAAAATAAGGACGAAGCTCTGTAAGCTGTTTCAGATCGAGTCCCGTGTCATACGGTGTTCCTTGAAGCGCTGCTACCATAGACTCGGTCGGAGCGTGCGATGTGCCGTTCGCGAGCGGTGACATTGCTGTATCTATCGCGTCAACTCCGGCTTCGATACCCTTTAAAAGGCACATAGAAGCAAGACCGGAGGTGTAGTGCGTATGAAGCTGTATCGGAATATTTACATTCGCTTTCAGTGCCTTTACAAGCTCTTCCGTGCGGTATGGCGTAAGAAGCGCGGCCATATCCTTGATACATATTGAGTCGGCACCGCATTCCTCTATCTGCTTTGCGTAATTCACATAATATTCGGTCGTAAATATCTCACCGAGTGTATAGGATATCGCTATCTGAGCATGTGCGCCTTCCTTCTTGGCAGCCTTAACCGCTGTCTGAAGGTTCCTTACATCGTTGAGAGCGTCAAATATACGGATAATGTCGATACCGTTCGCAACGGATTTCTGAACAAAGTATTCAAGGACATCATCAGCGTAGTGACGGTATCCAAGCATATTCTGTCCTCTGAAAAGCATCTGCAGCTTTGTATTAGGCATTTCACGCCTTAATATACGCAGTCTGTCCCACGGGTCCTCGTTGAGAAAACGAAGACATGAATCGAATGTAGCACCGCCCCAGCACTCAACGGAGTAAAAACCGCACTTGTCCATCGCGTTCAGTATAGGGAGCATCTCGGGTGTGGACATACGGGTAGCTATAAGAGACTGATGCGCGTCACGGAGGACCGTTTCTGTTATCTTGACTTTAGCCATTTCCAAAAGTCCTTTCATTATGCGTTAATTGTGGCGATAACTGTTCCCGTATTTACGGAATCGCCCTTCGATACATTGACGGAAGCTATTACACCGTCACAGGGAGCAGGTATAGCATTTTCCATTTTCATAGCCTCAACGATAGCGATATCATCACCGTTGCTTACCTTATCGCCAACCTTTACCTTAAGGTCAACTACGGTACCGGGCATAGGAGCCTCTACCTTAACACCGCCCTGTGCGCCTGCGGGAGCAGCCTTGGGAGCCGCAGCCTTCTTGGCGGGCTTAGGAGCCGCAGGAGCTGCTGCGGGAGCCTCGGCTGATGCGTCAAGTTCCTCAACTGTTACATCGTATGCGTTTCCGTTTACGGTAATATTGTATCTTTTCATATTGTTTCTCTTCCTTTCGTCTGATCAATATACAAAGTTTATATGTTTTCTCTGCGGCGAGTGAACTCTCTTGCCCTCAAACGTGTCAAGTGCGGAAAGTATCGCGGTGCGGGTATCCTCGGGATCAATAACACGGTCTATGCTGCCGTTGGCGGCAAGTGTAAACACGCTTGCTTCGTTATCCTTATATTCCTGTATCAGAGCAGCTTCATTTGTTCCGTCAAGCTGATCGCCTTTCAGGAAAATTACAGCCGCCTTCGGATCGGCAGCGGAAATAACGCTGTCCTCAAAAGCCAGCACCATATCGCTTGCGGGTGCAATTGCACAATATGCCGAGCCATAAGCCTTTTCCGTGATCAGGGTTATCTTTGCAGTGGTAGCAGCGGCATAAATCTGTGCGAGCTTAGCAGCGTCTCTTACCGAGCCTGCAAGCTCGGCTGCCTGTGTTCCGCCTATCCCGGCACTGTCAAGCACTGTGATTACAGGTATAGAAAAAGCATCGCAGAACGAAACGAATCTTGCTATCTTTGCGCAGTCATCGGCAGAGAGTTTATCTCCGGTCTTGTCGGTCGCAACAAATCCTACTGTTTTCCAGCTCATGCTTGCAAGAGCTGTATATGAAGCAGCACCGAAATCGCTGTACAGTTCGGCAACACTTCCTTTATCGGCGATCGCCTTTACCATATCGTCCGCTTTGAGGGAAATATCAATATCCGCATCATTTTCTGCATAATAGTCGTTTCCGGAAAGCTCAAGATTGTTTGCGGGAAGAATGCGGATCAGTTTCTTTACAGCTTCTATCGCATTTTTGTCGTCCTTGACAACTATAGCTGCCGCTCCGGATTTCGCGGCATTTGCGGATGTTCCTGCGCCCTTGAATGTTTCGTCTTCAGAAACAAAAGGAGCTGTCATAAAGAACTCGGACTGTTCCGTCATTACAACAAAATCCGCCATGCAGGCTATCATAGCCGCAGTACCTGCACAGAGTCCAGCTACAAGCGAGATCTGCGGAACAACACCGGAAAGCTTTGCCGATGCATTTGCTATGTAAGAATACGCGTCGAGCATAGCTGCGCCTTCAGCTATATCTCCGCCCTTGCTGTCGTAAATTCCTACAACAGGCGAACCGTTCTTGACAGCCATATCATACAGCTTCACAAGTTTTGCGGCAGCCGCACTGTTGACCGCACCGCCTTTTACCGAAATATCCTGTGAAAAAGCGTAAACGGTTTCGCCGTCAATAAGACCGTAGCCTGTGATAACGCTTGCCGTTTCACCGCCGGAGCCGACAAATTTACCCGTCTCAACAAAGCTGTCTTCATCAAATAACGAGATCAGACGCTCTCTTGCTTTGCTTTCGGGAAGAGCCTGCTCCATTTCAGCCAATGTTTTTCTTGCCACTTTGGATTATCCTCCTGTATCAATGAGGGTCGCCCCTCAAAATTTGCCATTGTATATTATACTACAACTCAACAGAAAAAACAAGTCTTTTTTGATAATATTTTTAACAGGGTGCCGTAACTTCGATATGATTTCCCTCACTGTCAACGATCTCGGCTACCCAGTTGCCGTTTATCCGGGTCAGCGGGAAGCATATTTCTATGCCGGAGAGCTTGTGCTCCAGCACTTCCCTGTTTCCGAACGATATGCTCGGCAGACAGTTGCTCCCGAAGCTGTGATCCTCTTTCATCTTTTCATAGGCGAACAGCCCGAAACGAAATCCGTTTATGTCAAAAACGCTGTAAACCTCGTCATTTTCGGTAACCGGCTGCTCAAAGAGCGCTTCATAAAACCGTATCGCCCTTTTCATGTCTTTAACGCAGATATATAATGACCCTATCGAACAATTCATATCTTATGCTCCAGCAGTTCAAAATCTATCATTCCGCCGCCGACATCAGCCGCAACACACTTTACCCGTACTGCGTCACCTATAGTGTACGCCTTTCCGGTGACTGTTTCAACAAGCGAGATATCGTTTGTAAGCTCATAAGTACCGACGGGAAGCGTCATTGTATCTACTCTGCCCTCAACGGTATTCGGCAGCTCAACAAAGAATCCTGCTCCCGTAACGCCTGAGATATAGCCGTCATACTCTTCTCCGACATGTTTTTTCATATACTCCGCCATATAGAACTTCTCACAGTCGCGTTCTGCTGCCACTGCGGTAAGCTCGGTAATACTTGCCCGATAAGCCTGCTCATGGGCGAATTTCGTATATTTACGGGTCAGCTTGTCCACCGGCATACCAGAGACAGCGTCAGTAAGTATGCGGTGTATCGACAAGTCGGCAAGACGGCGTATCGGGGACGTAAAGTGGCTGTATTCCTTCATTACAAGCCCGTAGTGTCCGTTCGGCTCCTCACTGTACTTTGCTTTCATCATCGAGCGAAGCACGAGATTATGGATAACAGGCGCTCTCGGATCGTCGGCGGTTCGGCGAAGTATTTGTGCAAGATCTCCCGCAGTGCTCTTTTCATTTATCTCGTTTACATCGATACCAAGGTTTACAAGAGTTTCGGCAAGCTTCGTCAGCTTTTCGCTCTCAGGGCTTTCGTGTACACGGTAAACAAACGGGAATCCCGTTTCCATAGCGTATTTTGCTGCAGAATTGTTCGCACACAGCATAAATTCCTCGATTATGCGTTCGGAAAAACCTC
This sequence comes from uncultured Ruminococcus sp., assembly GCA_902780695.1. GTDB lineage: Bacteria > Bacillota > Clostridia > Oscillospirales > Ruminococcaceae > Ruminiclostridium_E. Next base: position 14,246 of record CACZGM010000037.1, read on the forward strand.
GTGTGCGCTCCTTAATATCAGTACATATTCCATTCCCGTCACAGATTATCTTGCTTTCCTTTGAATCTATATCCGGTGCGCCGCGGTTTTCACGGTTCTTTATCAGCACAGATGCAAGCTCGCTCATTACCGGAAGCTGAGCGCAGACTTCGGAATACTTTGCTTTTATATCCTCGTCCGCCTTGCCGTCAAGTATGCTGTTTATCTCACTGTAAACGCCCTTGACACGCGAACGTATCACCGATTTAACAAAACGGAATTTTACTGTCTCACCGCTTGCGGCAATGTCCATAATGCAGGAAAAAGCAAGCCTGTCCTCATTGGGATTAAGAGAGCATATACCGTTTGAAAGCTGCTTTGGGAGCATCGGGATAACACGGTCGGCAATGTAGATACTGGTTCCGCGGTCATGAGCTGTCTTGTCGAGAGCCGTTCCTTTTATGACATAATGAGAAACGTCAGCAATATGAACGCCGAGCCGGTATCCTGTCTCTGTACGTTCGATGTTCACCGCATCGTCTATATCCTTCGTATCCGCGCCGTCTATCGTGAAAATGGGCAGCCCGCGCAGGTCTTCCCTTGTCTTTATCTCTGCCGGAGAAATACCGTCATGTTCGGCTTTTTCTGCTTCCGCAAGCGCTTCCTCCGAAAAATCGGATTCTATGCCCTTTTCATCTATATAGGCATCAACCGAGTATTTCGCATACTCCGAGCTGCCGTAAACAGAAACGATATCAACGGTAATGTCGCTGTGGTGATCGGCACGTTCATGAATCGAATAACGTACCTTGTCGCCCTCGTGTATTTCATTTCCATACCAATTGACTATTGTGAGCGGTTCGGAATAATAACCGTCCGGACGAAGTTTCAGCTTCTTCCCGTCAAGAACAACAGTTCCTGTCATAACTCCGCCGTTTTCCTCTGTAACGAGGACTATCTTTGCGGTATCGGAATCGTGCTCCTCGTCCGCAAATTCGCTTACAAACGCAAGGACCTTGTCTCCGGGTACCGCTCCGAGCATATCCTTCCCGCGCACAAAATACTCCTCATCGGACTCTTCCTTCCGGATAAAGCCGTGTGTTCGCGCAACCTTAACTACTGTACCGCTGAAATATCTGCCTGCACTTTTAAGAATATATTTTCCTTTGGAATGATATATCAAACCGTCCTTTTCAAGAGCGGATACCACTCCCATAATGCGCTTTCTGTCCTTTTTTGCCGCACCGACAGCCGAAAGGATCGCACCTTCTGTCAATCCATCTTTTTTCTTTGGAAGAAGCGCTTCAATTATCTTTGCTCTGAATGTATATCTCATTTATTACCTCTGTCAAACAGTCTTTTATCCATTTCCTCTACCGTGACCGGTTTTTCCGCGACAAGTCCCGGTTTACCGCCTTTTTTACCGCTTACAAGCACAAGATACGGTTTCGCGGATGTGTCTCTGTGATGTGCAAACTTCATTACCTTCGGTTCTATCCCATATTTTCTCATCAGGCAGAAAATGTCGGCAAGGCGCTCCGGAATATGGCACATTTTCAGAAATCCGCCGTATTTAAGCAGCAGTGATGCTGCGCGTATAACGCTTTCGAGATCGCAGAGCAGCTCATGTCTTGCTCTCGCCTGTGCAGGAGAAAGTCTTTCTTCGCCGCAGCCGGGTCTGTAATAGGGCGGATTGACAGTAACAAGTGATATTCTGCCGAACGGTATCGCAGAAAGTTCTTCATCTTTCGTAAGATCGGCTTTGACAGGTATCAGCTTATCTTCAAGCCTGTTCTTTTCCACGGTCATACGCATAAGCTCTGCAGCTTCTTCCTGTATCTCAACGGAATATGCTTTTGAAGGAGCTTTTCCCCATGCGTGAAACAGCATCGGGATAATACCGCATCCGCTGCACAGATCGCAAACTATATCTTTCGGTGATGGGTTTGCAAATTCTGCAAGAAGCAGTGCGTCCGTACCGAACCGATGATCGGCGCTCACATATATATCATATCCGAACAGATCAAATATCTCGGTCTCCATAACATCTCCCATAGCTTATTCTATCTCCGCCCATTCGTCATCTTCATCGAGACTGTCGGCGGGAAGCGTTATCACGGACGGAAGCGTGTATGTGGTGATCACCGGTGTGCGCTCCGTAGTGGTAGTTTCGGTAAGCGGGATCGTCGTGACCGCGGGCGGCGGAGTGTTTTCGGTTGCCGCGGTGGTCTTTTCCGGCATCAGAGTATCGCGCTCGGTCTCAAGCTCGTCCTCTTTTATGTCCTGCGATACAAGGTATGCGGAAGCACGTTCGCCGTATGCGTACAGGCGCAGATCTCCGCTTTCCGAAACGAGCAGGAACGGTGTTCTGCTGCGTTCGAGCGCCGAAACATCTTCATTCTTTCTTACAACAAGGAAGCTGTTTTCCGGTACAGATTCAATATCATATGTGACCTTTACGGCTATGTTGCGGTTTAGGAACTGAAGCATAAGCGCATCGTGCCTGCTGATATTATATGCCGTGACCGCAGGAGCTCCTGCCTGATCGTAAACGCTCTTTGATATCTCTACTGCTGACATATTCTTATCAACCGACTCTTTCTGACATATAGGAAGATATACGGCGGATATGAATACAAGCGAATAAACCGTTATTGCGGTCATAAGCGTGGATATTATGATCGATCTGTACTTCTTGGTACAGCTTATAACAACAAGAAGTATGCCCATTACACAGAAAGTCATTGACATGGTAAGGAACAGACTGTCGAAATTCAGCAGTTCCCTGCTTGCCGCTCCTATTCGCAGCGGGTACATTCCGAGTACCGGAGCTATGCGCGTGGAATTACACTCAAGTATAACAGGCACTGCGGTAAATATGAATGATGTATAGATTATACCAAGCACTACAGCCGCGCCGAGTATCTTGTTCACACTTATGGAATGAGTGAAAAGCATGATAAGAACGAACACAAGTGCGAACGGAACAACACCATCTATAAAGCGTCCGAACATCATTGTGTCCTGATATGTGCCATATCCGTCGCTCGGGAAACGGTAAAGTGTACTGAACACGATAGTAAAAATCACGGACAAAACCGAAAAGAACGCGAAAACGGAAATATCCGCTTCATAGGTCTGCGGCTCTTTCTTTGCTTTATGCCGTATGCAGGCGGACAATATCGCCGCGAACAGGCAGAATGAGATAGCACCGAGGCCCCAAGTAGTAACTGTATAGTAGTAGAACTGTGAAAAGAGCGTCTGTATTATTCGTTCATATCCGTCGTTGCTGATATTTTCGACAAATCCGGAAATAAAGCTTGATAATGTATTTTTCAGCAAAGACGGATCTTCCGCACACCAAAGGTCACGCTGAAGCCATCTGCTTATCTGAAAAACAAGCAAAGATGACATAATGAGCGAGCCGAAAAAAGCGGCAAGGTTCATAACCTTTTTTCCGAAAAACACTCTTTCAAGAATAAGCGCGATTATCAAAGCTGCGGCTACAGCTATAAGACGCGTATGTGCGCCGAATGATACTCCGCAGACAAAACCGGTGAGCAGCGACATGATAAAGCGTGTGCCTTTGTTCCTGCACTCGCTTGTTCTGAACACGAGCCATATTATTACCCACGGAAGAACAATGGAAACGGTCTCCGTCCACGCAAATTTGGAATGAGCAAAGTAGCAGCAGAATCCGCCTGCCGCAAAAGCTGTGATAAGGCACTTCCAGATCTTGCCCGTTCTCATTCTGAATGCGATATAATATGCAATAATCGGAACAAAACTGATCATCAGCGCGTTTATCACGATCATTGCCTTGTACTGCATATTCGGGTCGTTGAACATAAGAACGGCGGGAACATAGATAAGACCCTGCAGAAATCCGTAGAAATAATCTACAGACACCATAACGCCTGTCCAGCTTCTTCCGACAAAGAAATCGGCAACTGCTATCACCGAAAGCTCATTCGGGTCAACCGCCGGATACGCCATTCCGAGGCCACCGAGAAGATGAAGCACGAAGAAGAATATGAACAGCGGAGGATATACCGCTTTGTTGCCGTATTTTTCATATATAGCACGGAGCCGGTCATATATCATTGCACTTCACCCCCATTTTAAAAATACAAGTTATATATCGCTGATGCCAACAGCTTAAACTTATAACGAAATTATTGATTATTATTGCATTATCCCTGTATATGAAAGAAAAACATTTAAAATATAAACGAGAAAAAGCATAAGGCTGATACCGCCGAGCACATACAGCATCTTCGGATTTCCCTTGCGTTCGAGAGCGGCATAATATTCATCGGGAGACGCATCTTTATAGCGTTCCCTCAATGAGAGTATTTTGCTCACGCTCCAGCGCATATAGAAATAATCATTGAAAAGCAGCAGTATGATACGGAATATTATCATTATATATGATGTGATAGTAACGATCGAGCTGAACTGAAGATCGGGGACTACCGTTTCGTTCATATTTCTGAAGAACAAAACCTGATACATAAGTGACGGTACAGTAAGAATAAAAGTCGCAAGCGTCAGTATCACCGCCGGTCCCGTCATACGTCTGTAATAATGATACAGCGGCACAAAGAACCATGCAGACAGGTTCAGTGAAAGCACCTTTCCGCCGTTTGCCATATTCATGAAAAGAGTAAAGAAACGCGGTGTACTGAAATTATTCATACCGAGAAAATGAACAAGCTCTTTCTGCTTTACGCCGCGGCAGGTAAGCTCTTCTCCGCTCTCCGGCGAAATGATCGGGTGACTTTCTATCATATCCGGAAAGCTTTCGTATGCAGCAGGGTCAAAACTTCTCCTGTTATAAAAATCATTGGCTGGTGACTGCTCGGGCTTTTGGTTAACCTTTTCCCAGTCAAAGCCCTCTGCGTGCCTGCTCTCGTTAGGACATACAGGATCCATGTCCCAGCAGGACTTGTGAACCGGAGTTCCGCAAACCGGACAATATACCTTTTCTTCTCCGTTGTCAAGCTCTTTTCCGCACTTGTCGCACATAGGTTTGCCGTTTACTTTGCGGGTCATTCTGTTTGTGGAAGGCCGCGGAGTGTGGGAACTTTCAAACGGACACTGATGCGTCATATTATAGCACAGTCTGTGCATAGCGGCTCCGCAGTCCGGACAATACACGCGCTCATCATTCTCTTCAAAGGGCTTGCCGCATATCTCACAGCCGTTTCCGTCAGGGAAAAGGCGGTTTCCGGATGTATTTCCGTCCCCCTTGTGACCTGCTGTATTCGGACAGCTGCCTTCCATTTCATAGCAATCCTTGTGCATAGGTGCCCCGCAGTCCGGACAATATATCTTTTCGTCGTCCTCATCAAATCTGTCACCGCAGATAATGCACCTTTCTTCTCTGTTGTTATCCATTAAAACGTCCTTTCAAAACGATATTGCCTATAGATTACATAAACCTTTTCTTTGTCAAATCCCAATTAACAATATTCCATATTATTATAGCACATTCTGCCGGAATTTGCAAGAGTTCAATTGACGATTATAACAAAATCGGCGATTTTCCTTATTTTAAGGATCATCGCCGATCAATCAGGCATTAATGCCATGTGTCTTCCATTTACCGCTTCTGTAACGCAGATAACTCATTAGTCCCGTAATGAACCAGGTAAGTCCGGATGTCGCCCAGACAGCCCAGCAGCCTATCGCCGGTATCATTGACAGTATTGTAGCAAAGCCTATGCGCCCTATAACTTCGACTATACCGTTTATCATAGCGTACCCCACATCTCCCGCTCCGTTAAGCAGACCACGGGTCGTATGTATTGTTCCGAGAAACAGATAAAAGCAAGCCGAGAGCTTCAGCGCCGTGCCGCCTATGCTTATTACCTCGCTGTCACTTACGAAAACGGATACTATCTGCTCGCTTATAAGCATGAACACACCGAGCATTGCTACCGAAAACACAGCCATTGCTGCCATAGACCTGCGTAAACCTCTGATACAGCGGTCTATCCTTCCCGCTCCTATATTCTGACCTGTAAATGTCGATACTGCGGTGCTCAGTGAGATGAAAGGCTGTTGTATAAGCTGCTCAACTCTCATTGTTGTAGCGTAAGATGCTATGACCGTATCTCCGAACAGATTTGCTGTTCTTTGGAGATAAATCATCGAAACGGAGATAAACGCGTTCTGTAAAGCTATCGGTACACCCTTTGATATGCAGTTAAGTGCTATTTTCTTATCAAACCGGGCATTCTCTCTCCCTATCCTGAACTGTGGGAATTTGACAAAAGCGAAAATTATGCAGCTTACCGCTGAAACTGCCTGAGCAAGTATGGTAGCCAGTGCCGCACCCCATACCCCCATACCGAATACGATCACGAACAGAAGATCGAGCCCCACGTTCAGCACACTTGCAACGATCAGAAAAATAAGCGGGACGGTGGAATTTCCAAGTGCTCGCATAACTGAATTTATCCAGTTATATGCCGCAACGGCGACAGTTCCCGCACAGGCTATGCGCATATATCCTACCGCATCACCGAATATCGTGTCCGGCGTTTCGAGCAGATGCAGCATAACCGGTGCAAGTGTTATACCCACAACAGTAAGAATTATACCGAAAAACAGTATTACATAAGCTGAATTGGCTATCAGCTTTTTTACCGTCTGATCATTCCCGGCACCGAAATGCTGTGATATAAGGATACCCGTACCTGCGCCAAGACCGAGACACAGAGTATAAAACAAAAACGTCATAGACCCGGTAGCGCCCACTGCAGCAAGGGCGTTCTTACCGAGATACTGTCCGACTATGACAGAATCGACTATATTATAGAACTGCTGAAACAGATTTCCGAGCAGAAGCGGCAGTGTAAACCCTATGATTATGCGGAACTCGCTGCCCTCTGTCATTGATTTTGTATATTTGTCCATAAATTTACCTTTTGATTCTGTTATGAAACAATATAATCATTCAGAAACAAACCTATACTCATTTGCTTGAACTAAAACATTTATTTTGTTATTATAACACATTCAGCGGGAATGTCAAGTAAAATATATGACATAAATTTATCATTTTTATGATCGTAAATCTGTTATTGAGTACAAAAAGAACCGTTTCCGCAGTTACGGAAACGGTTCCCTGACCATACAAGGTATTTACTTTAACGCCGCAAAACCCTTTTCAAGGTCGGCAATTATATCGTCGATATGCTCAGTGCCGATCGAAAGACGTATCGTGCTCTGCGATATGCCCTGATCTGCAAGCTCCTCATCGGTGAGCTGACTGTGAGTTGTCGTAGCCGGGTGGATAACAAGCGACTTGACATCGGCAACATTTGCAAGAAGCGAGAATATTTCGAGATTGTCGATAAACTTGTGCGCTTCTGCCTGACCTCCCTTAATATCAAAGGTAAAGATGCTGCCTCCGCCGTTCGGGAAGTATTTCTGATAAAGAGCGTGATCCGGGTGATCCGGAAGCGACGGGTGATTTACTTTCGCAACAAGCGGGTGCTTGGAAAGATAATCTACAACCTTTTTGGTATTCTCAGCGTGACGTTCAAGACGCAGTGAGAGTGTTTCGGTTCCCTGTAAGAGAAGGAACGCGGCAAACGGAGATATAGCAGCGCCTTCGTCACGGAGCAGTATAGCTCTGATGTATGTAACAAATGCCGCAGGACCTACAGCGTCGGCGAAGGAAATACCGTGATAGCTCGGGTTGGGAGCGGCTATAGGAGCATACTTTCCGCTTGCCTTCCAGTCAAATTTACCGGAATCAACGATCACACCGCCGAGAGTTGTTCCATGACCGCCAATGAACTTGGTTGCAGAATGTACGACAATATCAGCGCCGTGCTCTATAGGACGGATAAGGTAAGGCGTGCCGAATGTATTGTCTATAACAAGCGGGAGACCGTGCTTATGCGCTATCCCGGCTATTGCGTCTATATCCGGTATATCACTGTTCGGATTTCCGAGGGTTTCAAGATATATAGCCTTTGTGTTGTCCTGTATAGCATTTTCAACTTCCGCAAGGTCATGCGCGTTAACAAATGTTGTCTTTATGCCGTACTGCGGGAGCGTATGTGCAAGCAGATTGTAGGAACCGCCGTAGATCGTTTTCTGTGCAACGATATGCTCACCGGCATTGGCAAGCGCCTGGATCGTGTATGTGATAGCGGCCGCTCCGGAAGCTACCGCAAGTGCGGCTACACCGCCTTCGAGAGCGGCAATTCTCTTTTCAAACACGTCCTGTGTCGAATTTGTAAGTCTGCCGTAGATATTGCCTGCGTCTGCAAGTCCGAATCGTGCCGCTGCGTGTGCTGAATTCTTGAATACATACGATGTAGTCGCGTAGATCGGTACTGCTCTTGCATCCGAAGCGGGATCGGGCTGTTCCTGACCAACATGAAGCTGTAATGTTTCGAATTTATAGTTTGACATAATAGTTACTTCCTTTCATAATGCGGCTTTATGCCGAAATGTTGATGTTAATGGTTTTGTTCGCGTATTGTTTGTATCTGTTTCAACATCGGCACATTCGCCCGAACCGGAAGTTTGCTCTTACAAGATCTTCAAATACGTTCCGCATATTGTCTCCTTTTCTTATCTGTTTAGTAGGTTATGTGCGTATTATATCACACTTTTCATATCTTGTCAATAGGTTTTAGAAAAAAATTTAAAATTTTTTTAATCCTGCTGATCGGCAGAACATAAAGTACCTGTATTATTTTCAGAGGTATCCCTTTGTTTCTTCTCGGTTTTGGCGAACGAAGCAGCATATACTTTGCCCGCACCGGCTTCTTTCAAAACTTTTGCTGCAGATGCAAGAGTGCTTCCGGTAGTGCATACATCGTCTATCAGCAATATCCTCTTCCCTTTTATATCGCCCGCTTTCGAAGACACAGCAAACACATCCTCTGTATTTGCCTTTCGTTCTGCTACACCTTTTAAACTCTTCTGTTCACTAGTGTCTTTGACTTTTATCAACACTTTATTATACGGTATTTCCATAAGGAAACGAAGCTCCTTTGCGATAAGCTCGGTCTGATTGTACCCGCGCTCCGACATTTTGGCATCGGTTATAGGGATAGGCACAATTATATCAAAATCACCGCAGAACACGCTTTCCTTAACCGCGGTATCTATTCCGCACGCAAATGCGTAGTATGTGTTCCCGCAGTCATTCTTCTTGAATTCAAGTACAGCAGGACGTATAAAGTCATCGTAAACACAAAAAGCTGCAAACCCGTTTGTGTAAGAAACAGCGGAACTGCCGGTATAACGTGTGATGCTGCTCTTACAGCTTTCACAGAAATCGGCATCATGCGCTATATGTTTATTGCAGCACGGACAAATATTCGGATATAGCCAATCTATCAGATATCTGTATATTCTGTGCAGTTTTGATCTGTTCATCTTCATAGTTATATAATAAGCGGCGGACAGAATGCCCGCCGCCGTAAAAATCAAATTCAGAACTTGTCTTCTTCGTCTTCGTTCCATGAATAGAGCTTGCGTATCTCAGCTCCGACCTTTTCAAGCTGATGCTCGTTCTGAATACGTCTGCAGGCGTTGAAATGAGAACGTCCCATTTTGTTTTCCATGATCCAGTTGCGGGCAAATGTGCCGTCCTGAATTTCGGAAAGAACTTTCTTCATCTCCTTCTTGGTATCATCTGTGATAAGACGCTTGCCTGTCTCGTAATCACCGAATTCTGCAGTATCGGAGATAGAATATCTCATCATCTTGAAGCCGCCCTTGTAGATAAGGTCAACTATAAGCTTCATCTCATGTATGCACTCAAAGTAAGCGTTCTGCGGATCATATCCGGCTTCAACGAGAGTCTCGAATCCTGCCTTCATGAGAGCGGTAACACCGCCGCAGAGAACGCACTGCTCACCGAACAGGTCGGTTTCTGTTTCCATTTTGAATGTTGTCTCAAGAACGCCGGCTCTTGCGCCGCCGATACCGGCGGCATAAGCAAGACCTATATCGGTTGCGCGTCCGGAGAAGTCCTGATGTACGGCAATAAGGCACGGAACGCCTCTTCCGATAGTGTATTCTGAACGAACTGTATGTCCGGGTCCCTTGGGAGCTATCATGATAACATCAACGTCGGCCGGAGGAACGATCTGACCGAAGTGGATATTGAAACCGTGCGCGAACATGAGCACTTTTCCTGCGGTGAGGTTGGGCTTTATGCTTTCCTGATAAAGCGCAGCCTGCTTTTCATCATTTATAAGTATCATAATGATGTCGGCTTTCTTTGCGGCATCAAACGCTGTATAAACCTCAAATCCTGCATCCTCGGCCTTCTTCCACGACTTGCTGCCCTCGTAAAGACCGATTATTACCTTAACGCCGCTGTCCTTAAGGTTAAGAGCATGAGCATGCCCCTGGCTGCCGTAGCCTATGACAGCGACGGTCTTGCCGTCAAGCACGGAAAGATTACAATCCGATTCATGATATAATTTCGCCATTTTGATTACTTCCTTTTCTTTTTTATAAAGTCAACGAAGCACTTCCGCGCTGTATCGCTACAGTACCAGTTCTTACGATCTCTTTGATACCGTAAGGACGGAGAAGCTCCTCAAATGTCCGTATCTTATTGCTGTAATCGGACAATTCGAGCGTTATAGTATTTACCGAGATATCTGAGATCTTAGCTTCCGCTATCTTTGCAATTGATATCAGCTCGGAACGCTGTGCCGGAGTGCAGTTTACCTTTACAAGTACAAGTTCCCGCGTCAAAAGGTCATTTTCGCTGAACGAACGCACCTTGATAACATCTATCAGCTTATTAAGCTGCTTGAGTATCTGTTCAAGCGTATAATCGTCACCGTCTGCAACTATCGTAATGCGGGAGACATTTTCATCTGCGGTCACGCCAACAGCAAGGCTGTCGATATTGTAAGCTCTGCGCGCAAACAGACCGGCTACACGCGCAAGTACACCAGCGTGGTTCTCAACAAGGACAGAAATAGTATGTTTCATATTATCGTCCTTTCATCTTTATCAACAATGACCTGAAGCAGATACGGCTTTTCGGAATCAAGCATATCCGCTATCGCCTTTTTAGCCTGTGAGATATCGGTTACGTTCTCCGCATCGATACCATAAGCCTGTGCAATGATATCAAATTTCGGACTTCCGGTAAGATCAACCGCAGTTTCACGTTTATCATACAGCATATCCTGCAGTTCCTTGACCATGCCGAGCGTTGAATTAACAAACACTATTATCTTGACATTAATACCGTGCTGTATGACAGTAGCAAGCTCCATGAATTCCATCTGTAAGCTGCCGTCTCCGCAGAGCGCTATTACCGTGCGTTCCGGGAAAGCCTTTTTGGCACCTATTGCAGCCGGGAGAGAATAACCCATAGTTCCCATTCCTCCGGCTGTCATGAATCTTCCCTTATCGGTAAGGCAGATGTTGTTTGCAGTCCATATCTGGTTCTGCCCGACATCAGCAACGATAACACAGTCTTCCGGTATCTGACGGTTAAGCTCTTCTATAAAAGGTTTCGGACATACTGTACCTTTTACAGTCTTCGGAAGTTCACATTTTTCCGCGCGTACAGCTGCAAGCTCCTCGCACCATTCGGTATGCTGCATTTCCGGCATTATGGCTATAAGCTGCGTTAGTATCTTCTTGATATCGCCTACTACCGGCGTATTTACATCAACATTTTTTCCAATCTCGGCTGGGTCTATATCTATATGGATAATTACGATTCCGCTCGTTTTTTCGAGGGCAACTACCGCACGGTCACCCATTCTCGCACCGAGAAGTATAAGCAGATCACACCGTGATACCGCGTAATTTGCAGCCTTTACCCCGTGCATACCCATCATTCCGAAATACAGCTTGTCGTTCATATCGATATTACTTAAGCCCATCATCGTATTTATGACGGGTATGTCACATTTATGAACGAGTTCGGCAAGTTCTTTCTTAGCACCGGACAGGAAAACACCGCCGCCTGCGCATATAAGAGGACGACTGGCTTTATCTATCGCGTCCGCAACACGCTTTATCTGAAGCTTGTTGCCTTCTGTTGTGGGCTTATATGAACGTATCTCGACCTTATCCGGGTACAAGAACTCCGTCTCCATAAGCTGAACGTCCATAGGAACATCTATAAGAACAGGTCCGGGACGCCCGGTCTCTGCTATATAGAAAGCCTTTTTTATTACATCACATATTGTATCGGGATCTTTTACAATATAGCTGTGTTTTACAAACGGCTCCGCGGAACCGGTGATATCCGCCTCCTGGAATACATCTCGTCCTATCTGATCGGAATTTACCTGCCCGGTTATCGCAACTATCGGGATGCTGTCCATATATGCGGTTGCGATAGAGGTAATAAGATTAAGAGCGCCGGGACCGGATGTAGCGATACAGACGCCGGCTTTCCCGGTCATTCTGGCATAACCGCTTGCGGCATGACCGCCGTTAACCTCGTGACGAACAAGTATATGCTCTATGCCGGACGAGATAAGTTCATCATAGAACGGGCATATAGCAGCGCCCGGATAACCGAAGACGTGCCTGACACCCTCGACTTTCAGACATTCTACCATCGCCCTTGCTACTGTCATTGTATTCTCGGACAAACCTATCACCCCAATGTAAACAAATTAAATATAATACAGACCCGCAGATCACTTCTTAACGGGAAGTCTTATAACTGTTTTCAACTGTCCCGGATCGGTCTTTCTCGGGTCGCTCAGTATACTACATAACTGATGCTAAATCAAGCCTTTACAGCCATTTTACCACGGCTTAACCGTTCCGACTATCTCTGAAAGATCATTTATACCGTTATCTTCCATATACTTTTCAAGTCCGTCTATGACTTTGAGCGGAGAAAACGGGTCTGTAAATATCGCCGTACCCATTTGCACTGCCTTTGCACCCGCCATCATCATTTCAACAGCGTCTTCCCATGTCGTGATACCGCCCATTCCGACTACGTCTATGTTAACGGCATTTGCGACCTGCCATACCATGCGGACGGCAACCGGGAATATAGCCGGGCCGGAAAAACCGCCGACATTGTTATGCAGCACCGGTCTGCGCGTCTTTATGTCTATACGCATACCGAGCAGTGTATTTATCAGCGAAATGCAGTCCGCTCCTTCAGCTTCTACTGCCTTCGCGATATCCGTAACATTGGTGACATTAGGGGTGAGCTTTACCATTACAGGCTTCCCGGTCACAGCACGAACGGCTTTTGTCACGGAGCCGGCTCCCTCACAGGTTGTTCCCCATGTTGCTCCGCCCTGCTTTACATTCGGGCATGATATGTTAAGTTCGATCATATCGACATCTGTGGCATCAAGTTTTTCCGCCGCAGCTTTGTAATCGTCTATTGTCGCACCGGCAAGATTTGCAATTATTACATTACCGTTCTTTTTCAGTTCAGGCAGGTACTTTTTGATAAAAACATCTACGCCCGGGTTCTGAAGTCCTACGGAGTTGAGCATACCGGCTGTCGTTTCGGCTATACGCGGCGGAAGATTTCCGGCCTTTTCATTGATCGTCGTACCCTTGCAGGAAATACCGCCGAGCCTGTTCAGCGGATACAGCGGCGCGTAATCCTCACCGAAGCCGTACGTTCCGGAAGCGGCAATTACAGGATTAGGAAATACAACTCCCGCAACTTTTACTGAAAGATCTTTACTCAAAACAGCACCTCCTCCGCGTTGAATACGGGACCGTCCTTGCATACGCGAAGGAGCTTCTCTTCCCCGTTTCTGTTTATTCTTGCAACACAGCCTACACAGGCTCCCACTCCGCAGCCCATACGTTCTTCAAGCGACACCTCACAGAAAACACCGTATTGCTTTGCGAGCTCCGCCACTGCACCGAGCATTCTTGTCGGTCCGCAGGAAAATACCGCGCTCACATCACCTTTTTCAAGCTCACGTTTCAGCGGCTCGGTAACTATCGCCTTTTCACCGACACTTCCGTCGTCGGTGCAGATTATAACATCTTTGCAGTATTTCCGGAACTCTTCCGCGAGGATTATGTTTCCGTAGCTTCTGAATCCGAGTATGGCTGTTACATTTTTCAGATTTCTGGCCGTCTCAAGCATCGGAGGAACACCTATACCTCCGCCCACGACGACAGCCCTTCCGATATCCGGAACGGAAGACAGTGTATAACCGTTGCCGAGCGGTGCTATCATATCAATTCTGTCACCCTCATTCATACGGGCTATTGCCTCGGTTCCGTGTCCCTTGACAAGGAAAACGACACGAAGTGTTCCGTTCCTGCGGTCTATCTCACATATAGAGATCGGTCTGCGCAATGTAAAGCCGGGCGCGAGGATATGCACGAACTGCCCGCATTGTGCAAGCTCGGTCACTTCCGGGCAGTGTATAGTTAATGAGTATATATTTTCCGCAAGCGCTTTCTTGCGGACTATCATGTATTCTCCGCATTTATATGACATAAGCAGTCCTTTCAGTCCTCTACGATGTATTTCTTTTCCTTTTCGCTCTCCGCTTTTTCCTGTTCGGTCTCGCTTATTGCGGAAAGCCTTATTCTTGTAAGAATTATAATGCAGACGATTATCAGTGCGTCTATAAGAAGCTGTGTTGAAAATCCGACAGACCGAAGCATTATAGCTGCAAGATGCAGATAGCATATCTCGCCGAGTGCGATAAGCAGCATAAGCCGAACGAGCGATATACAAACATCAATAATATTGCTGTATTTTGCAGCGTTATTTTCGTTTATATACAGCTTTTCAGGTTTTTTCTTGTTTCTGAATATCAGGAAAAAAGATGCTGCAAAAATTATGACACCGACTACCGCCCATATAAGAAGGGGTTTCCAGTCAAACATAGAAAGGTCAGCTTCGGTATGATTCATAGCTTTCAGATTGTCAATATCAACAGCACAGATATATATCACATATCCGATGTACGCGAGTGCCGCAAGAGATGCGATATCGACAATAAGCTGCGCAGCAGTGTACCTTCGTCTGAATGAGTATTCTCCGACCTTCATCTGTTATCTCCTTCGTCCGAAAGTATCATATTGCAGAAGTTTATTATTTCTTCTTTTCGCCCTTCCGCGTCTTTCCTGTATTCAACCGAACACATACCGAGATGACCGCAGCACGCGATCTCAAGATGCCCGTAGAAATGTTCGATGCTTTGGATAATGCGTTCACATTCCTTCATACCAGGACCTGTTCTCAGGGCAACGGCATATCCCTTCTTACCGCGGCTTACAGAAGCGTGCGGCTCGTGGGTGTTGCACCATGGAGTGCATCTGTCGATGAACGCCTTGAACTGCCCCGGAATATCCGCCCAGTAGGACGGCGAAATACAGACTATGATATCCGCTTTTTCAAATTCTTCCATAATAACACCGATGTCATCATTGATAACGCATTTTGCGGTTTTATGGCACGAACGGCAGCCCTTGCAGAAAGCAAAGCAATAATCATCTATACAGATGCTCTTTACATCGAACTTACCGTAAAGCTGTTCCGATACAGTATCGGCAATAAACGCGGTAGCTCCGTCACGGACAGGGCTGCAATTAATAACAAGCGCATTCATATTTTTGTAATATCCACCATTTCGACATCATCTATGCTCTTTTTCATTTCAATGCACTTTACCAATGCTTCCGCGGTATCTACCGATGTAAGGCAGGCAATTGAACGCTCAACAGCTTTTCTGCGCATCTTGACACTGTCACGGGCGGGAGAACGTCCTGTTTCCGAGGTGGAAATAACGTAGTTTATCTCACCGCTTTCAAGAAGGGAGATAATATTCGGCTCCTGCTTTTCGCTTACACGATATGTGAAGTTCGTGGCTATCATATTACGGATAAGCGTTGAAGCCGTTCCGCTTGTGGCGTAGATATCAAATCCAAGCTGTTCAAAACGGCTGGCGATCTCGATTATCTCGGGCTTGTCCTCGTTTCTCACCGAGAACAGCACGCCGCCCTTGTCGTACATCTTGAATCCCGCTGCTATAAGTCCCTTGAACAGCGCGGCTTCAAAACTGTGAGCGATACCGAGACATTCACCTGTTGACTTCATCTCCGGTCCGAGCTGTGTATCAACATCATGCAGTTTCTCAAAGCTGAATACAGGAACCTTTACAGCTACATAATTGCCTACCGGGTAAAGACCTGAAGGAAGCCCCTGCTCTTTCAGCGAATGACCCATCATTATCTTTGTCGCGATATCCACCATCTGGACTCCCGTTACCTTTGAGATGTACGGAACGGTACGCGAAGAACGCGGATTTACTTCAATAACATACACTTCGTTATTGTAAACGACATACTGTATGTTCACAAGTCCTATAACATTCAGCGCTTTCGCGAGACGTTCGGTATATGCAACGATAACACGCTTTACACGCTCGGTAAGAGTCTGTGACGGATATACTGAAATGCTGTCTCCCGAATGTACACCGGCGCGCTCGATATGCTCCATGATACCGGGGATAAGGAAGTCCGTACCGTCGCATATAGCATCGACCTCAACTTCCGTTCCCATGAGATACTTGTCTATAAGAACGGGGTTTTCGAGCTCATGCGAGGTGATTATCTGCATATACTCGGTAACGTCACTGTCGCAGTGAGCAATTATCATATTCTGACCGCCGAGAACATACGACGGACGCAGCAGAACCGGATAACCGAGCTGATTTGCAGCGGAGAGAGCCTCTTCGGTGTCCCTGCGGGCGCGGGATACCGCACTTTTCAAGCAGTTCGTCAAACAGCTCCCTGTCCTCCGCAGCATCTATACTTTCCGCAGAAGTACCGAGTATATTTGCGCCTATATCCTGTAAGTGCTTTGTGAGCTTTATCGCTGTCTGACCGCCGAACTGCACGACAACACCGTCCGGCTTTTCGGTAGCGATAAGTGAATCAACGTCCTCGAATGTAAGCGGATCGAAATACAGCCTGTCGCCTGTGTCAAAGTCCGTAGATACCGTTTCGGGGTTATTGTTGCAAATTACTGTCTCATATCCCATTTCTTTCAGAGCCCATACACAATGAACGGAGCAGTAGTCGAACTCTATTCCCTGCCCTATGCGTATCGGACCGGAACCGAATACGATGACTTTCTTTCTTCCGGTGGAGTGTTCCCTGATGAACTCCTCCGCTTCGTTCTCATCGTCGTAGGTGCTGTAAAAATACGGTGTTTCTGCCGAAAACTCAGCCGCACAGGTATCGACCATTTTATACACGGCTTTTCTGCGCTTTATACCGGCTCCGTCAATAGACTGACCGGATATCTTTTCTATTGACTTGTCGAGATAGCAGTACTTCTTCGCTGCATCATACTTTTCCTGTGTAAGCGTACCGTCCGCAAGCCATTTTTCGAAATCAGCAAGATTTTTCAGCTTGCAGATAAACCATTTGTCGATCTTTGTGATATCGTGGATAGTATTTACGTCTATGCCGCGCTTCAGAGCCTCGAATACACAGAACGATCGGTCGGTATCTATATCAGACAGTTTCTGTCCTATCTCACTGTTGGAAAGCTGCACGAATTCCGGCTTTGACATCGTATCGAGTCCAAGCTCGATAGAACGTACAGCTTTCATCATTGCAGCTTCAAAGCTGGTACCGATAGACATTATTTCACCGGTAGCTTTCATCTGCGTACCAAGCGTTTTCTTTGCGTAAACGAATTTATCGAAAGGCCACTTCGGGAACTTAACAACTATATAGTCAAGTGCCGGCTCAAAGCAGGCGTATGTCTTTCCGGTTACCTGGTTTACTATCTCGTCAAGCGAATAACCTATCGCAATACGCGTCGCGACTTTTGCGATAGGATATCCTGTCGCCTTTGAAGCGAGCGCCGAAGAACGCGATACACGAGGGTTTACCTCAATGACCGCATACTCGAATGTATCCGGATTGAGTGCAAACTGACAGTTGCATCCGCCCTCGACTTTAAGAGCCTGTATTATGTTCAGAGCAGCCGTGCGGAGCATCTGATACTCCTTGTCTGCAAGTGTTACCGCAGGCGCGGATATACACTTTTCAACAAGTATCTGATGTATCGGAGAAAGGCGCAGACCGTTTGTTGCTATCTCATGCAGCTCGTCACGGTCATTCGCGATACCGCCGCCTGTTCCGCCGAGAGTGAACGCCGGACGGACTATTACCGGGTAGCCGATAACATTGTCAGCGAATTCCATAGCGTCATCGAGTGTCTCAACGACTTTTGAAGGAATGACCGGCTCGCCGATCTCCTCCATTGTATCCTTGAAAGCCTGCCTGTCCTCTGCTTTGTGGATCGTTTCAGGTACAGCTCCGAGCAGTTTCACATTATTTTCGGCAAGGAATCCCGATTCCGCAAGCTGCATGGACAGAGTAAGTCCTGTCTGTCCTCCGAGAGTAGAAAGAACGCTGTCCGGCTTCTCGATCTTTATTATGCGTTTTACACATTCAAGCGTCAGCGGTTCGATGTAGATATGATCCGCCATATGCTTGTCCGTCATTATCGTTGCCGGATTGGAATTTATGAGTACGACCTCAAGTCCTTCCTGCTTCAGCGCACGGCAGGCCTGCGCACCTGCATAGTCAAATTCGGCTGCCTGTCCGATAACGATAGGACCGGAACCTATTACAAGAACTTTCTTTATATCACTTCTGAGCGGCATTACCGGTCACCACCTTTCTTTTCCATAAGCTGAATGAATTCATCGAAAAGATAGGCGGTATCATGCGGGCCTCCGCAGGCTTCCGGGTGGAACTGCACCGTAAACGCGGGTGCATTCGTATATCTTACACCCTCGCAGGTCTTGTCATTAGCGTTTATATGTGAGAGCTTTCCGGCACTTTCCGGTATGCTGTCAGCAACTACAGCATATCCGTGGTTCTGCGATGTGATGAATGTTCTGTCAAGCTCCAGATCGGTCACGGGCTGATTTCCTCCGCGATGACCGTATTTCATCTTGACCGTCTTTGCGCCGTTTGCGAGAGCAAGAAGCTGATGTCCGAGGCAGATGCCGAATGTGGGTATCTGTTCCGGTATAAGTTTTTTAAGCGTATCTATCGACACGGTATTATCGGCCGGGTCTCCGGGTCCGTTTGAAAGCATAATGCCATCGGGTGCGAATTTCTTTATTTCCTCCGGACTTACATTATACGGAAAAACCGTTACCTCACAGCCGCGTTTCAGAAGCTCGCGGCGAATATTGTACTTGTAACCATAGTCTATCAGTGCTACTCTGAAATGTTTATTGTCTGCTTTATATGTTTCAGGGGCGGATACGCTCACCTTCGGAACGACACTTCCGACGGTATAAGCGCGTATTTCTTCAAGCTGCCTGCCGATGTCCGTTACCGGCTCGTTTGTGATCATGCCGTTCATAACACCGCTTTCGCGTATTATACGGGTAAGCCGGCGCGTATCGATATCGTAAAGACCTATGATACCGTACTTTTTCAGAAAACTGTCGATATCATATCTGCATCTGAAATTAGACGGTTCGCTGCAGTATTCGCGGACTATGTAACCGCTTACAACACTTCCGCGGGACTCGTAATCCTCGTCATTCAGACCATAATTTCCGATAAGCGGGAAAGTCTGCGTCACTATCTGTCCGCAGTAGCTCGGGTCGGTGAGAGTCTCCTGATATCCGACCATAGCAGTTGTAAAGACTATTTCGCCCGTAACCGAGCCTTCCGCGCCGAAAGACTTACCCTCAAAGACAGTCCCGTCCGCAAGGATAAGGTATGCTTTTTTATAATCTGTAAGCACTGATATGACCTCCTGTATTTTTGTTCATCACATTTATTTTGATATATCTTTATTTATACTATTATCAGAGGCTTTTCTTCGGAACTGCAATTTGTTCTTATAAACATACACTGCTCCTTTGTCAGAGAGCACTTACAGACGATAAAGCCATGATAATCAAAACCGGACATTATATAAAAATGTGTATGTGTTTCTATGAGCTTGTTAACAAGCTCATATTTAATTTTTGCAGAAAATTTAAGAGAAAAGACCGAAAAGCATTCATTATCAAAAGTCAGTGTGTATTCTTCGCCGTGCGTATTTACCGAGTTTTCCCACAATTTACGAAAGAATTTTTCATCTTTCGGAGTTCTGAACATTTTAATCCAATTGATGATCCTGTAAACACCATATATTTCAAAACAGATCACTATTCCCGCCATTATTATTGCAAATGCAAATCCGGTCTCATGATAGACCCATATCATAAAAACGATATACGCGAGACTTGCCGCTTCTGATATCGTAAGCATTATAACACGGTTTCTTTTGAACGAAGCCGTTTCGGTCGAGCGATGTGCCGCAAAAGCAGCTCGGATATACGTTTTGTATTCTTCAAAAGTGTTCTGCGTAGTTACTTCAAACATTATTCCGCTTTTTTTCTCGGCGCTCTCGGTTTAGGCAGTTTTATTTCTCCGACATACGACATGATCTCGTCTCTCATGCGGACTGCTTCTCTGTATGCTGCACCGGCATAATCCGTCTCGTCACAGCCTTCCTTCTTGTATGCGCACATAATTCCGCGTGAGCTGTTCACGATACCGCCGAGACCGTTCTTATCGAAAGCAGCGGAGATATCCTGAGCGGAAGCACCCTGCGCACCGTAACCGGGAATAAGGAAGAACAGCTTCGGGAACTTTTTGCGAAGTTCTGTTATCTGCTCGGGATATGTCGCACCCGCAACAATGCCCACTCCGCAGTAGCCGTATTTTCCGGTGAGCTGCTTGCCCCATATCGTACACATTTTCGCCATCTGTTCATATACAGGTACTCCGTTTATCTTCTTATCCTGCAATTCACCGGACGACGGGTTCGATGTCTTTGCGAGCACGAATATTCCCTTATCATAAGTATTGCAGATATCGACGAGCGGCTTTATACCGTCAGTTCCGAGATAACCGTTCACTGTCAGCGCATCTCCGAGGAACGGTTCAAATTCTTCGCTGCCTACCTTGACTTTACCGAGATGTGCTGCCGCATACGCTTCCATTGTGGAACCGATATCGTTGCGCTTTCCGTCGGTGATGACAAACATCCCCTTTGAGCGTGCGTATTCCTGCGTTTTGTACAGTGTTTTCATTCCCTGATACCCGTACATTTCGTAATAAGCCGCCTGCGGCTTAACAGCGGAAACTATGCCGCAAAGAGCGTCTATAAGTCCCTTGTTGTATTCAAGTATCGCCTTTGCAGCGCCTTTGAGTGTTTCGCCGTGCTTTTCAAATGCCTTGCACTTGATGAAATCCGGCACATATTCGAGCTTCGGGTCGAGACCCGCGACCGTGGGATTCTGCTTTACTGCGATAGCTTCCATAAGTCTGTCCAGTGACATAGTATTATCCTCCGTTTATCTGTAATCGTCTTCGTAAACAACGTTTCCGTTTACTATTGTGTATTTTGTTTTACCTTTGAACATCATACCCTTGAAGCAGGTGTTCTTTGACTTCGAGTGGAGCTTTTCCGGCTCTACTACCCATTCCTTGTCAAGATCGACAACGGCGATATCCGCGACCGCTCCCGCTTCTATAAGTCCGCCCTCTATGCCTAGGATAAGTCTCGGTGTCTCACACATCATTCTTACTATCTTCATGAGAGACATTCTGCCGGTATGATAGAATTTTGTAAGCGTGGCAGCAAGCGATGTTTCAAGCCCGACAACGCCGTTCGGAGCTTTCAGGAAGTCTGCCTTCTCTTCCGCTGTATGCGGTGCATGGTCTGTAACTATGCAGTCAATAGTCCCGTCCACTACAGCCTCACTTATCGCTTTTACATCTTCCTCTGTGCGAAGCGGCGGGTTCATTCTGTAATCCGCGTCGCGTGTGAGCAGTCTGTCCTCTGTAAGCGTGAAATAATGCGGTGCCGTCTCGCTTGTCACCATTACTCCCCGGCGTGTGGCAAACCGAAGCAGATCAACGACCTCTTTCGTTGAAACGTGAGCAATATGGATCGGCACTTCGAGGTCATTGGCAAGCTGTATCTCACGTCCGGTGATGATATTCTCGCTCGTGCGACTCATTCCTTTTACTCCGAGCTCCATTGATACGATACCGGCGTTTATGATACCTCCACGAATAATATCGAGATCCTCACAATGCGAAATAACACGAAGTCCGGCATAATGCGCATCTATCATCGCGCGTCCCATGGTATGAGCATTTCTTACAGGTCTTCCGTCGTCCGAGACCGCGACACAGCCGGCTTCTTTCAGAGCCTTGAAATCGCAGAGTTCCTCGCCGCCGAGTCCCTTTGTTATTGCACCTACGGGATATACCTTGATCTTTGCTTCTTTTGCTTTGTCAATTATATATTTAACCGTCTCGGGATTATCGACGACAGGAGATGTATTCGGCATGCAGGCTACAGCAGTAACCCCTCCCGCAGCAGCGGCTTCCGAGCCGGTAATTATATCTTCTTTATGAGTCTGACCGGGATCACGGAAGTGAACGTGCATATCACAGAGCCCGGGTACCACAGTAAGTCCGGTACAGTCAATGACCTTATCCGCTTTGTTTCTGATGCCTTTTGCGACTTTCTTGATAACATTGTCTTCGATAAGTACATCAAGATCGCCTTCAAGCCTGTTGAAGCTGCTTACCACATGACCGTTTTTAAGTAAAAGTTTCATATTTAGCTCCGATCTGTATTTGTTTTGACTTCCAAGTCATACTATCCTAACATAATATTATACTATATAATTTGGATTTTTTCAACACCAAATCCCATTAAATTGCTATTTCGTTATTTTGCACAAATTATCATTCCGCAACAAAAAACGAGTGACCAAAATCACTCGTTCATAATAATTATTGGGATAACTCATAAGCGCGTCTTGTACACGCTTCACAAGCCGCGTTCACATCATCGGTCAGATTGCCCTCATACAGCTTATCCAATCCGGCAATTGTAGTTCCTCCGGGAGAAGATACCTGTTTTATCAGCTGATCCACGGTCATTCCGGAACTTGTGAGCATTTCCGCAGAGCCTTTGAGAGTAGCCGCAAACAGCTTCATTGCCGCGTCAGGGTCAATACCGTTAGCGGCAGCGTAATCGACAAATCCCTTTGCGAACAGATATATGAATGCCGGAGAGCTTCCGTTTATACAGATTATTTCCTTCATCTTATCGATAGGAACTATCTCTGCTATGCCGCAGCTTTCTATAACAGACTTGGCAAAAGCAAATTCCTCAGCCGTAGTCTTATCGTCTGTGGACATCGCACTTGCGCCCATTCCGAGCATCATTGGCGTGTTCGGCATTACGAGAACAACTTTTGCGTCCGGGATCGTCCGGCTTCTGATGAATTTTTCGGATATACCGGCGCATATAGAGATAAAAACGGTGTCGGGAGTAACAGCCGGTTTAAGAGCGTCAAGCACATCGCCGAGCACCTGCGGCTTTACAGCAAGCAGAACGTATTTGCAGACTGAAACAAGCTCCGCTTCACTTTTACAGGGCTTTGCGGGAGCAGCGGCAAGCTTTTCCGCATCTTTGTCATAAGCATAAACTTCCGCTTCAAGAGAACCGGCGGCAATGCCTTTCATTATTGCGGACCCCATATTGCCCGCACCTATAAAACCAAGCTTTATCACAGTTTTTCGATCTCCTTGTCTTTCTGGAATTATCTATGACTCAACATATACATTTATACTGTCTCCGGGTTCTGCTTAAGGCGACCCTTATTATTGGTATTGTCACGGAAAACTTTCTTATAAGCAACAAGTATCGGCGACAGCATAAACAGTAAAATAAGGCAGTCAACCGGACACTGTATGCCGTTTTTGATAAGGCGAAGCGGATATCCCGCAAGAGTGGAATCCAGTGTAGTATATCCGGAAAGTATCATAGCTATCGGAGTCATGATCAGATTACATACGACAACGACTGTTATCTTTGAGAAAACAATGCGCAGAGTCGATCCGATCTCACCCAGGCCATCTTTATTCAGCCTTATTATCAGCGTGAACAGGACACCGTACAGGAAGCCCGCTATTGTCGATGCATAAACGATAACGACATCTGCAAGCACCTTTATCAGCTTTCCGGTATTTCCTTCGGCATCACCCATATTGCTTACAGTGTTCCATATTATGAACGAAATCAAGAAAACTACTCCGCCGACAGCAACACCGACTCCGAGTGATATCAGAATATCTTTCAGAACAGTACCCGATGTTCTTTTGATCTTGTTGTCCCGGAAGCTGAACACCGGCTTCATTTCATAAAGAAACAACCCGTAGATCATCGCACCGACCGCTTCAATGAGTGTGAACAGCGGGCTGAAGCCACCGTCCGGATTCATCATAAAGCCTATGATATCGGTTATCGTACCCGCGAGGAACGCGACTGTCGGCCCGAAAAGCATACCGATAGCAGCAATTGCGACAAATGCAAATGTGACCTTAAGATCTGCTGTTAACTTTATCGAAAACATTTTGAGCACGATATCGAGCCCGATAAGGATACCCGTAAGTACGATGCAGCGAAGAGTCTTGAGCTCAAGCGCCGATCTTTTGAATTTACCTAAAAAAGACATAACCATCCTCCTTTTCTGAAAACTATACATAAAGAAGGATAATCAGTTTCGTGTTTTATCCGATTATGTACAGCGAGATGCGAAAACCGCACCGCAAGCGCTTCTGCGCTTTTCGTCGCAGTGCCAACTCTCCGTTCACTGCGCACTTAACGCGCGGTTTTCTACTCTGTAATCATTCTTATATTGCTATTTCGTTAGCGATACGGTACAGATCCTTCGGGAACTCCTTTGTCATCTTAAGGGCTTCCTGAATGTCAACGTCTATGACATCACCATGCTGGAGGCCTACAACTCTGTTGCCGATTCCCTTTTCAAGAAGCTCAACAGCGTAGTAACCCATTCTGCTGGCCTCAACTCTGTCGCGCAGTGTCGGCGAACCGCCTCTCTGAACATGACCGAGTATAGTAGCACGGCTGTCGATATGAAGATGATCCTGGATCTCCTCGGCGATCTTCTGAGAATTACCTATTCCCTCGGAAACTACTACGATAAAGTGATTCTTTCCCATTTTCTTTGACTCTGCGATCTTCTTTTCTATCTCCGCAAGATCATAGGGCATTTCTGTAGTGATTATTGCCGACGCACCGCATGCTATACCCGTGTTGAGGGCTATGTAGCCCGCACGTCTTCCCATTACCTCAACAACAGAGCATCTGTCATGTGAGCAGGCAGTGTCGATCAGCTTGTCTATAAGCTCCATTGCTGTATTCATAGCAGTATCATAACCTATAGTGTATTCTGTCATAGCTATATCGTTGTCAATGGTTCCGGGAAGTCCTATACAAGGGATACCCTCAGCGGAAAGGTCTGCCGCACCTCTGAACGATCCGTCGCCTCCGATAACAACTATACCGTCAATACCGTGCTCTATGCAGGTTTCCTTTGCCTTAAGAACTCCGGCTTTTTCCTTGAATTCAAGGCATCTTGCGGTATAAAGCACTGTTCCGCCTCTCTGAATGATGTCGGAAACACTTGTCGCGTCAAGAGGACGGATATCACCGTTGATGAGACCGTTGTATCCTCTGTAGATACCGACAACTTCCATACCCTTCTGCAGTGCAGCTCTTACTACGGCTCTTATTGCCGCATTCATTCCGGGCGCATCGCCGCCGCTTGTTAAAACACCGATTTTCTTCATTTTCCAAATCCTCCGTTAAAAATAAAAAGCTACCGGCTTTTTGACATACATTACATCTATTTTACATTAATTATCTGAAATAGTCAAGTGAATTTATTTCAAAACAAATAAAAAACTCATAAACTGACTTTTTTCACAAAAAACAGACATAAAAAAATATCAGTTTATATAAAATTCCAAAATACTCAATTGTTCACTATGCCTGAGTTCAGGAATTATTTTTATTTCTTATTTCTTCCGCCAGCTTTGCTATGCGCTCAAATCTGTGATTTACGCCGCTGCGGCTTATAGCCGGTTCAGCAAGCTTTCCGAGATCACGAAGAGACATATCCGGGTTGTTCATACGAAGCATCGCTATCTCTTTCAGATCATCGCTTATTTTGTAATCCCCGGCATTTTCAAGGACGAGCCTGATATCCTCAAGCTGCTTGGAGGAAGCGCGGACAGTGCGTTCTATATTGGCAGTTTCGCAGTTTACCGATCTGTTTATGCCGCTCCTGACTTCCTTCAATATCTTAATGTTCATAATCTCCATAGCACTCTGAACAGCTCCCATAAATGTGAGTATATCTGAAATATCCTCGCTGTTCTTGCTGTAAAGGAAATATGAAGCGCCTCGGTGGGATATGCTTATGTTCATTCCCTGTTCATTTATGAGCCTGTTAAGTTCAGCACACTTTTCTTCGCTTCCCGCAGAAAGTTCAAAATGATATCCCGCTTTCTGCACATACACATTGCCGCATGATATGAACGTTCCTCTCAGGAAAGCCCCTACCTCGGTATCGCTGCCCCCTATGAACTCACGGGAAATACTGTTTCCAGATGCGTGATATTTGGTAAAATAAAGTCTGTCCACGGCAGTAACCTGATAGCTTGTTCCTGAAACCGACGGCGTTTGTTCATACGATACAGTATTCTTCGGAAACAGCCGCCGTACATATCCGGCTGTTGTCTTGTCACGAGTGATAAAATAATGCTCGTCCGTTCCCCTGAATCCGTAATACAGCCCGTAGCGAATGATCTCACGAAGATTGTCGGGAACGTCACAGGCGCACAATTCATGCTTTACATCGTTTGTAAAAGACATTGTGTCCCTCCCGCGGTCACTTCTGCGAGTCTCTGTGGAGAACGTGTGTATTATAACCCTTTTCTTTGAGATGATCGTTCATCATTTCCGCGAAGGTCACGCTCCTGTGCCTTCCGCCCGTACAGCCGAACGCTATGACAAGCTGGCTTTTTCCCTCGGATATGTACTGGGGGACAAGAAAATCGACCATATCGAACAGCTTGTCCCTGAACTGCACCGAGAGCTCAGAATCCATAACATAGTCCCGGACCTCACTGTCCTCTCCGGTCTTGTGCTTAAGCTCCGCAACATAGAACGGATTTGGCAGGAACCTCACATCAAACATAAGATCGGCTTCATCCGGGACGCCGTACTTGAATCCGAACGAAAGACAGCTTATGACCATGCTCTTTGATACATTTTCAAGGAACATTTTCATCATATTCTCTTTGAATTTTGCCGTTGAGGTAAGACTTGAATCTATATAGTAATCGGAATTTTCCCTTATTGGCATAAGTATCTCAAACTCGCTGTCTATAGCCTTGTCGAGATCTCCGCCGGATATGTCATAAAGCGGGTGCTTTCTGCGTGTTTCCTTGTATCTTCTGCGTATAACATCCTTATCCGCGTAAATGAACAGTATCTTTACATCCATTCCGTTTGCACGCATTTCCTTGACATTCTCCCAGAATTGCAGGAAAAGCTCACCGCCGCGTATATCAACAACTATGGCAACTTTATCTATTGCCGAATTGTCACCGCACAGCTCGGCAAATTTAGGTATAAGCTGCGGCGGCATATTATCTATGCAGAAGTAGCCGATATCTTCAAGAACATTCATGGCACTTGATTTTCCCGATCCGGAAACTCCGGTAACGATTATAAACTGCATATCATCACTCCACGATCAGTATTTCACGTTCGAGCATTACTCCCGAATCCGCAAAAACCTTTTTCTTAATGTCTTCCGTTATTTTCAGCACATCATCGTATGATGCTCCGCCCTTGTTTATAACAAATCCACAGTGCTTTTCGCTTACCTGCGCACCGCCTACAGTATAGCCTTTCAGTCCGCTTTCCTCTATCAGCTTCGCGGCAAAATAGCCTTCCGGCCTTTTGAACGTGCTTCCCGCGCTTGGATATTCAAGCGGCTGCTTTTCACGGCGCTTATTCATTGTCTCGTTCATTAATGCCGAGATGTTGTCTGCATTCCCCTCTGTAAGCCGGAAGCATACAGAAAGAATGACCTTATCCGTTCCGGTAAAGGCACTGTGACGGTAAGACAGCCCCATTTCATCCTTGTACATACGCTTAACCGTACCGTCATTGTCAAGATAATCGCAGTACAGAACAACGTCCTTCATTTCACCGCCGTAGGCTCCCGCATTCATATAAAGCGCTCCGCCGGCACTTCCCGGAATCCCGTAGGCAAATTCAAGCCCGGAAAGCGACTCTTTTCTCGCTTCACCGCATATTTTCGCGAGCGTTGCTCCTGAATCACATATAAGATCGTCGCCCTCGCGTCTTACCGAGGAATATTCACCGTCTATGACAATAACGACACCGCGCAGTCCTTTATCGCTTATAAGCACATTGGTGCATTTACCGAGTATATAATACTTTATACAGTTTGTTCTGCACTCCGTAACAAGCTCTTTTATGCATTCAGCGCTGTTTGGCATAACGATAACATCACATATTCCGCCTATGCGGAAAGAAGTAAATTCCGCGATGCTCTCGTTATACAGTATTTTCGCGCCGTATTTTTCCGAAATACCGGATATAATATCGTATTTCACGCTGTTTTCCCTCCGCGGCGATCAATAAATCATTCATTTAAAGTATATAAAGATGCCGCGCCGATTATACCTGCATCATTACCGAGCTTGCAGATATCGAGCTTTGTAGAACTTGTCGGATCTATGCAATAGCACTCCTCGGCAATATATTTAAGCAGAGGATCTGTAAGATTGCTTCCTTCTTTGCAGATACCGCCGCCTATAAGCAGCAGCTCAGGCTGGAAGATATTGACCATATTGGTAAGTCCGCAGCCGAGATAGTTTATATAGGTATTTACTACCTCCGCAGCCTTGCTGTCACCGGCACGCATACCGTCGAAGGCAGTCTTGCCGTCAACATTCTCTATGTTTCCCGCGATCTCCCACATCTTTGTGTCCTTGTCATCCTTCATAGCTTCTTTTGTAAAGTTGATAAGCGCAGTAGCGGAGGAATATGCCTCAAAGCAGCCCTTTCTGCCGCAGGAACAGGGTCTTCCGTTGTACTCGATAACTGTGTGTCCTACCTCACCGCCGCAGAAGTTGAATCCGGTGTAGATCTTGCCGTCTATGATTATTCCGCCGCCTACACCTGTGCCGAGCGTGATAACAACAACGTTCTTATATCCTTTTCCGGCACCGTTCACAACTTCTCCGAAAGCTGCGGCATTCGCATCATTCTCAACATAAACACGCGTACCGAGCTTTTTCCCGAGATATCCGCCGAGATCAAAATTTCTGAAACCGAGATTATTTGAATAAAGAACGATACCGGTGTTTCTGTTAGCAACACCCGGAGTTCCTATACCTATGCTGTTTACGTCGGAAACGGCAATTCCCGCGGCTTTACAAGCCTGTTCAACTCCCTCGACGATGCTGTCGGCAATAGCTTCCGACGGACGCGGAAGATTTGTCTTAATATTGGACTTGCCGATTATATTATAGTTTTCATCGACTACACCGACTTTGATATTTGTTCCTCCAAGGTCAATTCCTATGTTATACATTTTTCCCGATCCTTTCGTTTCTTTCATTGATATATCCGAGAAATCTTTCCTCGGAAGAATTTATTACAAGCTCCTCCGGAAATTCAATTTCTTCAAGTAGCTTTTTTGCAGGGTCAAATGCTCCTATATGCGTATAAAAATGTGCGTCGGAGCTTACAATTATGCGTGTTCCGTGCTTTTCGCAGCATTCGAGTATGCGCTTATAACGTTCGGTCTGTATTTCACCGCGCTCAATCCTGCACACATTCACCTCGATAAGTCTGCCGTATTCCGCGCAGGCTTTGGTGACCGCATCATAATCATAATCAAACTTCGGACTTTCCGAATGCGAAATTACATCAACAAAACGGTTTTTCAGCACGTTCAGATACGCTTTTGTGTGATCCCGCTTTGAGGACGGCGCAAAAGTCTGAACGTGCATAGAAACGTTCACCCATTCGAGAATGCTGTAATATACACTTTCCATTCCGCGCGGAATATCAAGTTCTCCCGAAACGGATAATATATCCGCTTCGATTCCTTTGAAAACCCGTACACCTTTCAGATATTCCGGAAGAATACGAAGATTTTCAAAATGCCAGGTATCGGGAGAATCCTGCATTGCGATACCGTGGTCAGTCATTCCGAGATACTTTATCCCATGCTCCGAACACCACGCCGCATTTTCAGTTATCGTACTGTACGCGTGAGTTGAAGCGAGCGTGTGGGTGTGCATATCGGCAATAAAGCTTATTCCCGCTGTACTGTTCAATTCTTTACCTTCTTCTGTTCTTTTTTATCTGTATCAGACATCGTACTTTGTGACCGTATCCGCACCTTCCATGCTGAGTCCGAGATTATCGAGCAGATCCTGTGCAGCGTTATATCCCATTTTCTTCTGTCTGTTGTTCATAGCCGCAACTTCAAGAATGACTGCAAGGTTTCTTCCCGGTTTTACAGGTATGGTAAGATAAGGCACCTTTACACCGAGTATCGACATATAGTGGTTATCCATACCCATTCTGTCATAAACCTTTTCGGGGTTCCACGGCTCTATCTCGACTACCATATCTATTTTTTCCGTCACCTTTACGGAACCTATACCGTACAGCTGACGAACGTTGATAATACCTATACCGCGCAGTTCAAGGAAGTGTCTGATATTGTCCGGAGAACTTCCGACAAGGGTTATATTCGACGTCTTGCGTATCTCGACAGCGTCATCGGCAACAAGTCTGTGTCCGCGCTTTACAAGCTCGATCGCTGTTTCGCTTTTTCCGACGCCGCTGTCTCCGAGGATAAGCATACCCTCGCCGTAAACCTCGATAAGTACGCCATGACGGGTAATACGGGGCGCAAGATTAAGATTCAGGAACGCAATAAGCCTTGCCATAAAAGCGGACGTGCTGTCATGACTGCGAAGAACGGAGACTTCATATTGTTCGGAAAGCGGGATAATCTCCGGGAACGGGTCAAGTCCTCTCGCAATGACGATTGCCGGCGGCTTCTTGGAAATAAGCGTCTCAAACGATGAACGACGCTCCTCCTCATTCATCTGATTCATGAACGCGTATTCGCTCTTTCCGAGTATCTGTATGCGTGAATTGTCGAAGTATTCGTAAAAACCTCCGAGCTGAAGACCGGGACGATTCACATCGTTGCTGCTTACCGTTATCTCCTCGGGATTTTTCGGGCAGTAAAGCATTTCCAGCTCATTTTCCCTAATTATCCTGTCAAGTGATACCGAAAACTCCTGTGGCATAAGTATATTTTCCTTTCAGATTTGTGACCGACAGCATAATGGAGCTCCCGGCATACGCTTTAAATGCATACATTGTTATTATACTATATTTTTGTAAATTTTGCAAGGTTTTTTGTCAATTTCAAGCAAATTTTTTCATTTGATCCGAGAACGGACATATTCACTGATGAGCTGACAATTAATATCCCCGGCAGTCGTAAACAAACTGTCGGGGATATCATTATTTTTCAAATCTGAACCAGTCGAAATCGAATCTGCTGCCGGGCATGAATACGAAAGAAATATTATTTTTACCGGTTATCCGGTCAAGTCTGAATATCTGCTCCGTATAAAGCTCCGACTGCATGAATTCCAGAAGCTGCGTATGCTGTACTCCGTCCTCACCGGTATAGCGAAGCTGAATCGAGTTAAGCACATTCGGCGTTTTGCCGCAAATTATCATTCTTTCAGTGCCTTCGCCGAAATCCAGTCCGTTAAAGTTGATGACAACATTGTTGCCGATATCGGTTACCTGTAATCCGGATTCTACATAATCATCGCCGTAGATGCCGTCATTTGCAGCCGCATACAGCTTATCAAAAGCACGGTTGACGGGATTGAATTCAAATCCGCCGAAAATAAGCTGTTTATTAATCACGAAGGATATCGTATGTTTTCCCCGCAGACGCTCGGGAAGACTGAATTCCTGCGGAGCGTGATTGTCCCATAATCCGTTGTTCGTGAATTCAAGGACTGTTATAAGCTCCGCGTCCGGTTGGTCGGCATCACCGTTCCACAGTTCGATTTTCGCCGGTTCGTTTCCGGAGTTGTAACCACAGCTTATCTTTATATTTTCTGTACCGCTGTCTCCGAAATCAACATCTTCAAATCCTATCGTCATGCGTTCATTGTCGGTACTTATTGCCGAATGTTCTACAAGATTGTACGGACGGCTGGAGAAGCTCGAAAGCGCCGCGGATATGAACTTATACGGATCAATGACCGGTGTCCCGAATCCGCTGTTCATCATATTGATCTCGGAATAAACCTGCGGAACATCGGTGCCGTTTCTGCATGAAGCCCGGATTATATACGCACCGTCGCTCTTTGCGGTCAGCTTCGCACCGTAATCTGTCCTTTCTATATCGCACAGATCAACAGGCGTTCCGTTCGGGAGCAGGCATTTAATGTCGATATCGCGGTAATCGGCATCCTCCGGATACAACTTCAATGTTATACCTGCTGTTGCTATATCCGGTACAAGCTCAGTTCTTGTCGGGTAAAGCTCGATCTTGCGCAGAGGCTTCTCAGGCTTGTATTCCTCAGCAACCTTCGGATAATAATCCGGAATTACAGATACGCCTTCGGTCGATTCATCACTTTCAAGAGATGTGAACACAAGCTCCTTGCCCCACAGCCCCTCACTTTTGATACCTACCGTGACTTCACCCGGTTCAAGCGTCGATTGTATAATCGCAAGCAGCTTGCCGCTGAACAAGCGTCTGTTGTCGCCCTTGTAGCTGTCGTAGTCGGTGCTGTCGCCGTTGTCGAGACCCACGAGCCTTGCTGCACCCTCGACGGTTACTTTTACGCGGTTTCTCGCGTTTGCGACCACAATGCCGTTTCTGTCCACAACATTGATCTCTATGAAAATGAGATCTCTGCCATCGGCGTGCATTATGTACTTATCCGGCATAGCATCGATGCTCTCGGCTTCACCGAAAGAGCACACGGTATCTGTCGCCGCTACATTATCATTTTCATCGTAAGCGATGGCTTCAATCGTTCCCTTTCTGTATCTTACCGTCCACTCAAAGAAGTATCTGTCGCCGTTGTCGAAATCAACATACTTCTTTTCAAGACTTCTGCCGTTATATTTAAGCTCAACGCAGTTCATATTTGAGTACGCACGGACTGTGATATCCTCACCTATGTTGAAATCCCAGTAAGGGGAAATATGAACGAACGGTTCGGATCTCTTCCCTCCCCACACTGCTTTATACAGATAATAGGAATCCTTCGGGAAACCTGCTGTGTCAACTATTCCGAAGAAGGAATTCTTGGTGCTGTACGGAGTAGGCTCGCCGATATAGTCAAATCCCGTCCATACGAACTGCCCTCCGCAGAACTGACGGTCTCTGTCTTCAATAAGAGCTTTCTCGCTGCGCTTTCCCCAGCCTACAACGCTGTTTCCATAGTCGGAGCACTGCATATCCTCATGTGTGAGTATCGACATATCTGCCGGGAAGTGATATATTCCCCTTGAACGGACAGTAGAAGCGGTCTCACTTCCGTAAATGAACCAGTCGGGATATGCTTCGTGATGACCGTCGTACAGATCTTCCGCGTAGTTGTAACCTGCTATCTTAAGAAAATCCGCGACCTTCTGTCCGTTTATCCACCTCATAAAATTGGAGCCTATAGTGCGCGCGGCGTTATTGTATTTATCGTGCTTATCTACTTCCTTAACAAGCATCTTTGCAACTTCAAGCCCGCGCTCGCTTTTATGCGTATCGTATATTTCGTTTCCTATGCTCCACATAATAACACAGGGGGCGTTTCTGTCACGGGTGATCCAGCTCTCGACATCCTCCGTGTAATGATCGTCAAAGAATCGCGAATAGTCGAATTCAGTCTTTGGTTCCTCCCATACATCAGAGAACTCGCTGTCAACCATAAGTCCCATTTCTGTACACAGGTCTATAAGCTCTCTTGCGGGTTGATTGTGCGAAGTCCTTACGGCATTCACACCAAAGCTTTTCAGCGTTTTCAGCTGTCTTTTCAGCGCGTTTACATTCACAGCAGAACCGAGAGCGCCGAGATCATGGTGCATACATACTCCCTTGATCTTCAGCCGCTTTCCGTTGAGAATAAATCCTGCGTCAGGATCAAATTCCGTTGTACGGAATCCGAAAACGTTTGTCATACTGTCAATGACTCTGCCTCCGGAAACAAGCTCTGTTACCATTTTATATGATACAGGATTTTCGATATCCCAGCTTTCGGGATTTACGGCATAGAATGCCGAGCGGGAAAATCCGAATATCTGCCTTCCTTTTACCTCAGCACATTTTCGGCCGAGGCTGTCGAATACACGATGACGGACTTCACAGTCCGAACCGCTGCTTTCCGTTTCAATTATAACTATCCACTTATCGCTGTCTCCGTATTTTCTCGCAGATATATATATTCCTCGTTCATTTATATGAGTTCTTTCGGCCTTTCTGAGGTATATATTCCTGTAAAGACCGGCACCTGAATACCAGCGGGAATTCGGTGATTGATAGCGTACTCTTATATAGATCTCATTTTCTCCGCTGTTAAGGTGATCGGTGATATCGACCGAGAAACACGAATATCCGTTTTTCCTTCCGCCCGTCTTTACACCGTTCACATAGATCGTGCTGTCCATGTATATGCCGTCAAAGCGCAGGATATACACATCGTCCGGTGACAGATCATCGATATTGAACGTCTTTCTGTACCAGCCGTCATTAGACTTGTACAGGTTGTGAGTATCGCCGATCAGCCAGTCATGCGGCACTTCGACATCATGCCATTCCTTTTCGGCAAGAGCGTCCGAGAGCTCAGAGCCGACTTCCTTGAGCATAAAGCTCCAGTTATCGTTAAAAAGCCTTTCTGACATAAGAAAATCCCTTTCCTTCTGTATTGATTTAGCTTAATATGTACGTTTTTCCGGGTGTTGTCTGAAATACAACAACACCGCCCTGTTTTGTATATTCCACCTTGTTTCCGGTGTCATCTGTCAGGTTTTCAAGTTCTGTCCTCACAAGCGCCCATTCACCCTGCAATGATTTTACTCTGATCTCTTTTGGTTTGCAGTCTGTCCACTTTGCAGAAACTTCAAATCCACCGCGTGCGCATAGACCGCTGAACTCTCCGCTTGACCACTTTTCCGGAACAGCTGGAAGAACGTCTATGATATACTCGCCTTCGGTATTAAGTATCTCATGGCTTTGCAGCAGCATTTCCGCAATTCCAGCGCTTCCGCCGAAATTTCCGTCGATCTGGAACGGCGGGTGGAAATCCCACAGGTTCGGATATGTGCAGTCGGTAAGAAGTCCGCGCAGCAGCTTATATGCTCTGTTGCCGTCACCTGTCCTTGCCCAGAGATTCACCTTATATGCTCTTGCCCAGCCTGTGGATTCATCTCCGCGGTCTTTCATAGTATTGACCGCCGCCTGCATAAGATCAGGCGTTCTGCTGTTTATAAGTCTGCCCGGATACAGGCTCATAAGATGCGAGATATGGCGGTGATTTTTCTGTATCTTCGAGCGGTCAAAATCGGGTTCATCTTCCTCATACCATTCTTTCAGAAGTCCGGTTTTGCTCACCGAGAACGGCTTGAGATGTTTCAGCTGTTCCTCGACCTTGTCACGAAGCCCGTCATCGGTCTCGTCATAAAAGTCATGTGACAGCATCAGGAAACGCTCGTAAAACTCCGCAATAAGCGACTGCTCATAAGTATTTCCTATGGTAACGGGACCATGCTCCGGCGAATATGTCGGCGAAGAAACGAGACGCTGCTGTTTTTCGTCCCATATAAGCCATTGCGTATAGAAACGAGCTGCTTCACGCATTATCGGATATATACGTTTCATCATATAATCAATATCTCGGGTATAGTCGTAATGATCCGCGATGTTCAGCATCAGCCATGCGACGGCGGCCGTTGACCAGCCCCAGTAGAAATCCCAGCCCGGCGAAGTCCAGCCGAACGGTGTTGACTGCGTATGCGCTATCCAGCCGTTTTCGGGATGTTCGTCATCGCTTTTTATGTCATAATACTCTTTTGCAGTCACACGACCGGGAACCCGGAGACTTTCAAGATAATCTACAAGAGGCTTTGCTGTCTCCGCAAGATTAGTGTTGAACGCTCCCCAGTAGTTCATCTGCAAATTCACGTTGATGTGGTAATCGCAGCACCACGGCGGCATATTGCTCTCATTCCACACACCCTGCAAATTAGCGGGAAGCGACCCCTCACGGGACGATGATATCAGCAGATAACGGCCGTACTGGAAATAGAGCGGTTCGAGGATATCGGCAGCTTTCCTGTCGCCGTCCTTGTAGCGCTGCAAGAGAGTTTCGACATCGGTTATATCGTCTTCCGCACCGTTAAGCGAAAGACTCGTTCTTCCGAAAAGAGCATTATAGTCGCTGTAATGTTCGGAAAACAGTTCTTTTATACTTTTTGCACAGGCTTTTTCAATTATCCCGTTGACAGTTTCGTGCGGATCTGTGCCGCTCCTGTAGGCAGGATAAACGTCGGAATAATCGGTAGCGGCAGCTATGTATATCACCGCTTCTTCGGTTCCTGTAACGTTTATTGCTCCGTCAATGCAATTAACAGTTCCGCCTTTGTTCCGGATACAGAACACTGTATGATAGCGGAGTCCGTTATCTGCGAGTGCGCCGTAATAATCAAGTCTGTTTCCGTCAGCCTTGACTGTACAGCCTTGCTGTACCTTATCAAGAGACAGCTTAAAGCTGATTCTGTTCTCCTCATCACACGCGAAATGTATGCAGATGACCCTTGCAGGATATGACGCAAAAGCACTTCGGAAATATCTTATTCCGTTGTGTTTGAAGATGTTGTTGTATTCGGCTGAGTCAAGACTGAGGCTCCGTTCATATTCGCTCACCTTGCTCTTGTCGATATCCGGAAAGTCGAATACCGCTTCACAAAGGCACTGATACGCACCGAACCCGTCGCCTGTCTCACAGGTGAGATCGGGCAGAAGCGCGAGCGCTTCGTCGTATTTATCCGCTGCGAGCAGCTCCTGAACCTTTTTTACGGATTTATACGCACCTTTTCTGTTTCCGGCGTTGTAACCGGGACGCGACCGCGAGGGTCCGCCAATCCAAAGCGTTTTTTCATTCAGCACAACAGTCTCGCGCTCAATACCGCCGAAAAATGTCGCACCCAGATATCCGTTGCCTATCGGCAGACAGGTGCTTTCCCACTTTGACGGGTCGCCCTCTGCTGTGAACTTTATCTCATTATATATTGTGTCCATAAATAACTCCGAATTCTGTCTCAGTCACCGGTCGTCTCACGGAGAATAAGACTGTGCGGGAGCATATATATTGATTTGTCTGATGTCTCGGATTTCATATTCTCGATCAGCTTTTCAACTACCATTTTTCCCTGCAGGAAGCAAGGCTGACGAACTGTTGAAAGATGCGGCACAAAAATATGCGAATACTGTATATCGTCAAATCCGAAAAACAGGACTTCCTTGCCAATGTCTATACCGGTAGAAAGCGCGTAATTCATAGCACCTATCGCTATCATATCTGAAATCGAGAATATAGCATCCGGTTTTTCGGGCAGCTTCATCAGTGCTTCACAGCCTTTTGTTCCGGATTCTGCTTCATAACTTCCGTAAAAAACAAGTCTTTCATCGAAGGGTATGCCGTTTTCTTCAAGAGCCTGCATATATCCGAGCTCACGGTCTATGGACGATTGACTGCGCTGCTTTGTGGTTATAAGACCTATACGGCGGCGCCCCTTGCTTATAAGGTAGTTCACCGCGTCTTTTCCGGCCCTGACATTGTCTATGGTAACAGTAAGCACATTACAGTTTTCAAGTCTTTCGAGACACATTGCGATATTGTGGTTCTCGCCGAGCCTTGAAATAGTTTCAGAGTCGAGCTTTGGTCCAAGCAGCACTGCTCCGTCCACGGAACGCGAAAACAGCATTCCGAGCAGATGCATCTCATGCTTCGGATCGTCTCTTGTCGTCGCAATAAGCACATCGTAGCCCTTTACCGCAGCTGCTTCCTCCATACCGCGGAGCACCTCGGAATAGAAGCTCTGTTCCGTAGAAGCGATTATGGCAAGAATGCGTCTTGTCTCGCTCTTGCGTAGATCACGTCCGAGGAAGTTAGGGCTGTAGCCGAGTTCCTTAACCGCACGGTTCACGGCTTCCGCAGCAT
The DNA here is from genome assembly GCA_902780695.1 of uncultured Ruminococcus sp. Taxonomy (GTDB): domain Bacteria; phylum Bacillota; class Clostridia; order Oscillospirales; family Ruminococcaceae; genus Ruminiclostridium_E. The sequence continues at coordinate 52,442 of CACZGM010000037.1, forward strand.
CATCTGAGACATTTGTTTTTTTATTCAGAACACGGGAGACCGTAGCCACTGAAACATTCGCGGCCTTTGCCACATCTTTAATTGTAATGCTCAATTTATTTCCCTCCGCCGAAAACGTTTGCACAAAAATTTATAAAAAACGTGCCGAAAGCATAATATCAGCACTATACTATTAAATTATACCATATCTTAACATCTCTTATCAATATGCACAATATACAAATTTATTTGTGCTTTTTTTCACGCAGTATCAACAATATTAAGAAATCTGTGTGCTTTTCCGGTTCCGGAGGCATAAAGTACAGAGTATCAGCTTGCTGCTGCCGTGCCAATCGGCATTGCGCACAATTCAGATAAACTAAAATTGTTTATTTTGTTAATTTACAAAAGCGAAAAAATTACTTAAAATATCATTATAGACGTTTTCTGTAAAATGAGGTGACCCGTATGATTAAAAAAGCAGTTACAATGAGCGATATTGCCAAGGAACTCGGTGTAAGCACCGTTACGGTATCAAAAGCTCTCGGCGACAAGGACGGTGTCGGAAATGAGCTCCGCGAAAAAATAAAGAAAAAAGCAAATGAGATGGGCTATCGTTTCAGCGGAAGCTCAAAGACAAACAAGGAAAACCTTACATACAGCATAAGCATTATCGTAGCAAAGCATTTCATATCGGATGCGAGCGCATTCTACTGGGTAGTTTACAGATATATCGTCGAACTTCTGCAAAAGCAGAACTATTACGGTATCCTTGATGTAGTTTCGGAGGACGATGAAGCGACCTGCGAAGTACCCAAATCTGTTCTGGAAAAAAAGGTTGACGGAGTTATCGTTCTCGGACAGCTCTCAAACAGCTATGTAAACGCGCTTATTTCTATGGCTGTTCCTATGGTGTTCCTTGATTTTTACAGTTCACGCAACGATATCGACACAGTAGTAGCCGACAATTTCTTCGGTTCTTATATGATAACGAATTACCTTATAGGTATTGGTCACCGCAAACTCGGATTTATTGGCTCTGTCGGTTCGACCTCAAGCATACAGGACAGATACCTCGGATTCTACAAAGCTCATATCGAGAACCGTATCAGACTTAATCAGGCTTGGGTAATTGAGGACAGAAAAAGCGACGGCACCAGCTACACAGAATTCTCACTTCCCTCAGAGCTTCCCACCGCTTTTGTGTGCAACTGCGACGAAGCCGCCTATATTCTGATGAATCAGCTTAAAACAAGAGGACTTCGCGTACCGGAGGATATTTCACTCGTCGGATATGATAATCACATCTATTCCACGATATCCAACCCGCGTATTACAACTGTAGATGTGAACAGCTATGAAATGTCAAATCACGCCGTGAATATAATGATACGCAAGATACAGGACAAGAATTACAGAAGCGGCCGTGTTCTTGTTACCGGCAACCTCATTGAAAGGGACAGCGTTAAAATTCTGAAATGATAAAGATAACAGATACACATTCACACTATGATGACAATGCCTTTGACAGCGACAGATATGAGCTTCTGGATAATCTGCTTGCCGGAAAATGCGAAAAAATAGTTACTCTTGGCTGTGACATTGAAAAAAGCAGTACTTCCCTGCTGATTGCTGAAAAATATGATAACGTATTCGCAGCCGTGGGAGTTCACCCTGAAAACTGCAGCGACGTAAATGAAAAAACCTATCTCGAAGATCTGAAGAAACTCGCTGCTCACCCGAAAACTGCCGCAATTGGAGAGATCGGGCTCGATTTTCACTGGGAGCCATTTGACCGCGAAAAACAGATACGTTTTTTCAGATCGCAGCTTGATCTTGCGCGGGAACTTGACCTTCCTGTCTGCATACATTCACGCGACAGTACGAAGGATATGCTCGACATACTTCGCGAAACAAAACCAAACGGCGTTTTGCACTGCTTCTCCGGCAGCATTGAGGTCGCCCGTGAAATACTATCGTTCGGAATGATGATCAGTTTCACCGGACTGATCACATTCAGAAACGCGAAAAAAGCGATAGAAGCGTGCAGGTTTATCCCGATAGACAGGATAATGCTCGAAACTGATGCGCCGTATATGGCACCTGTTCCGCACCGCGGAGAACGCAATGACAGCGGTCTGCTTATCCACACAGCGGAAAAGCTCGCTGAAATAAAGGGTCTGACTGTCGAAGAAACAGTGCGGATATGCAATGAAAATGCGGAAAGGTTTTTCCGCTTTAACAAGAACTGAAAGGACAATATATGGAAACAGACGGGCGAAAACTTAAAATAAAACCTGCCGAAATACTTCTTTTCCCTTTGATCTTGATAAATAAAGGACTTACATTTTTACTGAAAAAAGCTATCGGCGAAAACTACGGTGACGACGTTACCGAAGACGATATCATGTCAATGGTCGATGCAGGAACAGAAAGCGGAGCTATTGAGGACGATTCCGCCGAGCTTATAAGCAACGTGTTCGAGTATGACGATCTGAGCGTATCCGACGTGATGACGCATCGGGTCAACATTACTGCCATAAGCATGGAGTCCTCACTTGACGATATTATTTATCTTGCTCTTGATGAGGGATTTTCCCGCATACCGGTTTATGAAAAGACTATCGACAAGATAATAGGTGTTATAATAGTCAAAGACCTTCTTTGCCTCATCGGTAACGAACACCTCGAAGAATTTGAGCTTAAAGAGTTCATTCGTGAAACTGTCTATGTGCCTGAAAGCTGTACCTGCAGCGACGCTTTCAAGATAATGACCGATGCAAAAGCCGGCCTTGCGGTAGTCGTTGACGAGTACGGCGGAACAGCCGGTATAGTCACACTGGAGGATATAATCGAGTCCGTAATGGGCAACATACAGGACGAGTATGACTCCGAAAGTGCCGAGATAAAAAAGCTCGGCAAAGAAAAATATGAGATAAGCGGTGAAGCGGATCCGGACGAGGTAATGGAGCTTTTCGGGTATTCCCTGCCAGAGGATCACGAGTATGATACAATATCCGGTTTTGTTATCGACCTGCTTGAATATGTTCCGGACGACCTGCCGGAGGATTCGGACAAAAAACCTCACGTTGATTACAAGGATCTGCGCTTTGTTATCCTGTCTGTAAACGATAAATATATTGAAAGAATGATAGTGTTCAGAAACACACCTAAAGAGCAACAGTAAAATCCAACCGCCGGAGGACGAGCCTTCGGCGGTATTATTATTTAATGTCTGCTCATCAATCGTGAACAGGCTTCATAGCGCAGCTTGAAGCCTGTTCGCGGTTGCAAAAGTGCAAGGAAAATTCCAGAATAATCA
>CACZGM010000038.1 GCA_902780695.1 uncultured Ruminococcus sp.
CCGGTCACGCTCTTCTTATCGACCTTAAGCTCGGCGTTCGGAACTTCTGCATCGCAGACCTTCAACGTCTTTGACGTATCATCGTATGTCATCGAGCCCTTGCCGCCCGTGGGATTTGTTGCTGTTGCATCGGTTATCACGCCCTCAGCTACCTTGAACGAGAATGAAGAGTCGGTGATGAAATACTTCTTCCCGCTGACCGTATCTGTGAACGTATCGCCTGTTTCGATAAGTACATATTCGCCGTCGCCGAGTGACGAAGTATGCGTTGTGCCGTTAGATGTCCACGAATCTACCGCAGCTGCTCCGGATTTCGGCTTTCCGTCCGTGCCTATGTCGGTCTTGTTATAGATCGCTATCTTTGCGCCGTTGACTTCCGCGTCCCCGGTCACGCTCTTCTTATCGACCTTAAGCTCGGCATTAGAAACTTCTGCCTCCGCGTCGCTTACAACGAACTTTGCAGGAGCCGAGCCGGAAGCTGCGGTATAGACGATCTTTCCGTTCCCGCCCGCGTCATTGTCTATCGTAACATTCTTGACTCCGTCAGCGCCTATCGTGAACCGCGCAGTCGAAGGAGTTACCTTGTATGTCTTGTCAGTAACGGGATCGTGGAAGCTGTCTCCGGTCTCGATAAGAACATAGTCGCCGTCTGCAAGTGCTATCGTCTTTTCGTTTCCGTCGGAAGTCCAGCTCTTAACAGGTGTTTTGCCGGCAAGAGGCTTACCGTCTGTTCCTACGTCCTCTGCCTTGTAGATAGCGAGCTTTGCGCCGGACAGCTCATTGCTGCCTGTAATGTCGGTCTTGTCAACAATGAACTTCGGTGCCGCGGTGTTAGTGAGAGTGCTGTTGTATATCGCGCTTTCCTTGCCTGCGGGAGTTGTCTTGTCTTCCAGTTTCTCTGAAAGCTCCGATGCATAGCCCTCTACATAATTCTCGGTTATTGTGTAGCTGTATTTGTGACCGTCGGCAGTAAGGGAGTCGAGCTTGAGTGCGAACAGCCATGTGCCGTCCTCCTGAACGGTAGCGTTCTTGTCAAGTATGACGTTCTCGTCCCATTCCTTCACATAATCAGTATCATTCAGATCTTTCTGAACGACGTGCAGCGTAATTCTGTCGGGTCTTTCGCTTACTTCGTCATTCTGCCATACCTTGCGTATATTGAATGTAACAGTCTGCGTAGGCGAACCTGCGGCTGCCGACGCGTCTGCATGGTATGCGCTTCTGCTTATTATCTTGGTGGATACTTTCCTGTTTCCGTCGTCGTTTCTGACAACAGCAGTGTTGGAATATCTCGCCGCTACCTCGATCTCGTCGAAATCGGCGCCGGTCTTTTCAAACTCGGACGTGTACTCTATAATGTAACACTTCTGATCCGAAAGGGTTAAAGTCATTCTCTTGCCGACACCCGTCTTGTAGATCGCGCTGTCAGCTACGATATCGCCATGTTCATCCTTGAAGAAAGTATGTATTTTCTCGGGATCATCATCATACGCCGTGTTCTTTTCGGTTTTGTATTCCACTTTCGTGCCGGGAACTTCATAAAGATCGCCCCATTCATTAACAGCATATTCCTTAAAAGTTACGTATGCGGGTACCTCGATACTTCCGCCGAGCCAGTCGTCTACGATAATCGTATCGCCGGAGGACAGATCCGCACCGGCTTTGTTCACTGTGATCCTGTATGTCGCGTAGCCCATATTCGGATCGGTGTGTTCCGAGATCTCCGGACCGCTCTTTTCGCAAGAAGGAGCCGCCGCTTCAAGATTCTGTGTGCTGCTGAGATCCTTCGCCTGAATTATGTTATTAAGATAAATATCCGCATTGTTAGACACACTTACGGTGCTGCCGAAAAGAACAGCTTTCGACACACTGTCATCAGCGGGAGTAGTGGCATACAGGATCTTAAGCGAGTTGTTCTGCAGCTTTGCCGCCGCTGCCATTTCCTCTGTGACCGTTACTGTGAATGTTGTCACATTCGCGGAAGCGGAAGCAGAGATATCGCCGTTGAACTGATATGATGTGGGTATACTGCTCACATCAGTTATCCAGCTGTAATCGTTGTCGATGTTCTGCGAATCCGCAAGAAGTCTCGCAGAACCGTTATAGTACTTATGTCCTTCGCTTACGGTATCGACTACCTTTATAACTTGTCCTGCCGTGAAATCCTCGGAGGATTTTATCTTGATCTCCCAGAAAGCGAGCGCCGGATAATCGCCGCCCTTGCCGTAATCGGGATAGATTTTCGGATTTCCGCCGTTGCTGAAGTCTTTTCCGACTTTCTTCGCGGTAACGGTGGGATAATATGTCGCCGTAGAATTGGGGCTGCCCTTAGTTACGGTATTCTTATAATAGTAGGCTGTTGTGCTGTTCGTGTACTTTATCAGTCCGCGTCTTTCGTAGGGGAGCTTTCCGCCTATGTCGCCGCCCATGGTCGTATCGTAGGATATGCGCAGCGTTTTTCCGGCATAAGCGTCTATGAAGCTCTGACCGAGCGTGAACTTGAATCCCGCATCTTTTGCGGAATTGAACGTACTGCTCTCTTCATAGTTATACACGCCGTTTATCTGATTGTACTTAACGCTGCCTGCGGTCACATACGGCGTGATATCAACGGGTGAACCGTCAACGGTGTATGTGAAGCCGTAGATGTCGGTTTTGAGCAGAGCCGCGTTGAACACATTGTCGGCTACCTCGGGAGAAAACTCGACAAGCAGAGAGTTATCGTCAATGGTTATGCTGTCAGCTTCGGCAGCTGTCGGCACCTCAACATCCACTGTCCATGACAGTGTGTATGAATCGGGATCCGCTGCGGCAAGGTTCTTGCCTACACCGCCCACAACGCCGGTATCACCGACATTGACGGAACCCGTTGTCTCGTTGGTTTCAATTGCGCCGTACTTTGCCTTTGCCTTGTTGCCGACATTGGGGTTCGTGCTTTCCGCAGTACCATCCGCATATCCGGCAGTATAGCTGAACGAATATGTTCCGTCAGCATTCTTCGTGAAGTTTGAGCCGGCTATCTTCACGGCTCCGCCCTCTTCGGTATATACCGCCGAGCCGAGTCCGGCCTTGATCTGATCCAGAGTCAGATTGTTTCCGGGAGTATCTGTAACGGTAAGATCGGAAAGGTCAAGGTCGCCGAAAAGTCCGAGCGTGTGGGGATCTACCGTTATCGTCCATGTAACGGTTTCGTCGTCGGCGTTATGCACACCGCTCTTTGCAACGGTAGGAGCGCTTATTGTGGGTTTAGCCTCCTTATCTGCGGGTGCCGGGTAGAGCGGAGTCACCTTGTTGTGCGTTGCGCTGAGGGTGTTCTTAATACCGGTATCTGAACCGGAAGCGAGAATATCGTCTATCTTTTCGGGGTCTATTTCAAGAGCATAGATGAGCATATTATTGCCCGTAAGATCGTCAAGCTGCAGTGAAAAGCTGTTTCCGGAAACGGTAGGCGTAACCGCAGTGCCGGCACTCGGAAGCTGATCGCCAACACGTTCCGCCCAGTTGTTAGTGAGGTACATACTGCCGTAAACGCCCTTATAAGCGTCACCGAATGTATCGGAAACGGAAACATCAAGCTTGCCGTATGACACGTTAAGGTCTGCGCAGAAATTCTGATACCACTTTCCGCCCGCCTGATACAGGCCTCCGACCGTGCTCTTTCCGGTAGTAAGGCTTCCGGGAGTGTATGTAAAGGTCTTTTCCGTAAGCGGCATCAGCGTGATCATGCCGCTGTCGGGGATTTCCGACTCCGCAACACTGATCTCTGCGTCAACGTCGCAGTAACCGCTGAAGTTGTCTTTTCTGTCTTTCGGGGTTATGGTTATCCGCAGAACGCCGTCCGCGGAAGAAAGATTGTACGCCGCCAGACAGCCGCCGTGATAGTCTGTGCTCGGCTTGTCTATATTAAGGATATCGGCAAACTGCGTGAGCAGATTGTTGAATTCGATAACGAATTCCGAATCCGCGCCGGTCGTTGCGGTCTCATAGGTGCCGGTGCTCCAGTTGAGCGTGAAGCTGAGCACATCGCCGTCCTTGATCTCGTCACCCGCCGCTATGGGAGTGCCGTTTCTGAGCGGTCCCGCCATGGTATATGTAAATCCCACGTCTTTGCCGGCAATTTCCGTACCGCTCGCGTCCTTGATGACGATACTTACTCCGTTAACACCGTCACCGATAGCCTTTGTGGTGAAGCTCCAGTCATTCAGACACAGCAATACCATCAATATGCTCAGTATGACACATATTATTCGTATGCCTATCGGTTTTCTGTATGTTGTCATATTATATCCTCCCTGTTTGAACCCATTTCCCCAAATGGGTATAATTACCACTATAATATTTAAGTTTACCATTAATTCCGGAAAGCGTCAATTGATACATTACCCAAAATATTAACATTTTTAATGTTCATTTTAACCGTTTATATGCTAACTAATACGGAACTTGGCATGATAATGCCTGTTTCTGTGAGTTTTCCGAAACCTGATTGCATCCGTTCCGGGCTTAATAATACCCGGACACAGAACAACATTTGTTCATATCGTCAGCGTGTAAGAACACAACTGGCGAACAGATCATATAACTCATTAAATTATTAGGTTTTCCTGTAGTCTTTGTATCAGATATCAATACTGCTTACTGCCTGTCTTTTTTTCTCTTTCCACGTTTCCAAACTGCCGCGGCATTTGAGTTCACCATTAACCGCTCCGTGTCTATACCTGCGGGACAGATATCCTTGCAGGAAAGAGATTTGCCGCAGCCACGATAGAAATGCTCGTTATAAGCTCCGTAGATACGCTTGCTGTACTCTGCCGGAGTTTCCGCGGCGAGCCGTGAAGAAACCGAAAGCACCGATGCTCCGTAAAACTCACCGCCCGGGTAAAAATTGGGGCATACTTCAAGACAGCAGCCGCATTGCAGACAGCGCGACGCTTCGTAGGAGATCCCGCAGATGTCGGCTTCTGCGTTTTCGTCTAGCCACGCGCCGAGCTTCTGCAGATCGTCAAATATCACCTTGCGGTCAACGATCAGATCTCGCACGACCGGGAATTTTTTCAGCGGTGCAAGCTCTATCCTGCTCTTGCGGAACTCTGACAGTTTTGTGTCACATGCAAGACGGGGTCTGCCGTTTATAAGCATAGCGCAGGCTCCGCATTTCTTCTGCTTGCAGCTTCTCTCCCACTGTATGGGATCGTCCGCAAGCTCCTCCGCATTTATCAGATCAAGCGCCTCCGCAACTGTCGCACATCTGCCGCCGTCAATCGTCACTGTCTGTATGAACGGCTTTTCTGCGGCGCTCCTTCTGCGCAGTATATCAAACGTTACTTCCATTATCGTTCCTTTCGGGTATATCCTCAAATGTTATCCTTACGGCTCCACCGGCAAGCTGTGATACGGTCACGCCTGCAAACTCGTCCAGCGTTTCGGGGCAGTCCTCTCTGTAATGCGCTCCCCTGCTCTCCATTCTGCCGAGAGCGGAAAGCAGCATCGCGCGTCCGAGCTCCTTGCGGACTTTCTCGGCTGCAACGGTGCATTGCAGCGCGTCAAGACGGTCAAGCGCCGACTTGATCGTGACGGAATTCCTTACTATCCCGAGCCCTCCGGCAAGTATATCGCCGAGCCTTTCGTCTGAACCGGCGGGCAGCTCCGCGATAAGCGGTTCATCATCACGGTATTCGTTCATTCCACTGTCGCTGTCCGCGTAAGCCGCAGCATTTTTTGCCGCTGTCATTCCCCCGAATACCGCTCCGAGCAGTGAATTTCCTCCGAGACGGTTAGCACCGTGGTACTGACAGGCACATTCGCCTGCGGCATACAATCCTCGCATACTTGTCTCATGCCGGATATTCACATATATCCCGCCCATAAAGTAGTGTATTCCGGGCTCAACGGGTATAAAATCCTTCTTCGGGTCAAGCGGGAAATAGTGCATTATTTCTTCACGGAGATCGGAGAGCTTATTTTTCCATACGTCACCGGATACTCCCGTCATATCAAGATAGGCGGTGCCGTATTCCCGCTTCGCAAAGAACATCTCACGCGATACGATATCTCTCGGCATAAGGTTTCCGAGCTCGGGATATTTTTCCTCCATGAAATACCACGGATAGCCTTTCTTCATCACGAGCAGTCTTCCGCCCTCGCCGCGCGCCGCCTCGCTTATAAGACAGCGTTTGCCCGGTATGCCTATTGTTGTCGGGTGATACTGTATCATCTCCGTATTCGCGAACCTGACACCCTGCGCAAACAGTACCGCCGCGGCGGTCCCGCTGTTTGTGACGGTACCGGTGGTGATGTGCGGGAACATACCGTTCATACCACCGAAAGCTGCTATTACTATACCGTTGAGATCGTACATTTTTCCCGTGTATGTGTCCCTTATGCGCAGACCCGTACACTCCGTACCGTTCGTCATAAGTCTTACAAATGTATGGTGCGGCAGACGTGTGACGAGTCCCTGCGCTTCATATTTTCTGACCTCGTCGATAAGTGCGGTCATTATCATCTTTCCGGTGCTGCTCTGCGCAAACGCGGTGCGCTTCTTCTTCTGTCCGCCGAAGCTGCGCAGCATGATGCTCCCGTCCGGATTGCGGTTGAACGGGACTCCGATATCCGCGAGCTTCCGTACAACTGCGGGTGCGTTTTCTGTCAGCGCCCTGACGGCATTCGGGTCGGCAAGATACACACCGCCCTTCATTGTTTCCTCAAAGTGAAGCCCGGTATCGTCGCCCTCTCCCATCGTATCGAGAGCGGCGTTGATACCGCCCTCCGCAAGCACGGACTGCGCTCTTTCGGAATGCTGCGCCGATATGAGCCTGCATCTTATTCCCGATTCCGCAAGCGTCAGAGCAGCTGAAAGTCCGGCAAGTCCTGCCCCTATTATGTTTATCATACCAGACACCTCACAAGCTCTTTACTGTAAAATATACGATGAATGCGGCACCCACAGCAAGCAGCAAAAACGAAATAACGAGTGCCGACAGCATTAAGGTCTTGCCGGAGCTGAGTTTTCCGAGACCCGCCGTCAGAGGTCTTATATTCGTGACAATGTGCAAAAGCAGCGACAGGGCGAATATTATCATACATATCGGTTTTACTGCGTCGAAGTTTCCCGGCTCTCCCGTTTCATTCGCAAATATGATAATGTGCGGAACCATGAAGAGCAGAACCGCAAGTCCGCTTACCCTCCTTGTCCAGAACAAAAGATTTTCGCGCCAGTAGCTTGCACCCGACTTTTTTATTGCCGCCGCGGTATCAAAAGTCAGTTTCAGACCTACAACCGCGTGCGCCGTTACGGCAAGACCAAGAAGTCCCGACAGCGTGTGCTGCAGGACGCGGGAGTAGGGTATCAGTCCCAGCATCAGTAAGCTCCCCGCGATCATGTGGAGCAGAAAGAAAGCAAGGACTGTTATACTTAAAACGGCATTCAGTTTTCTCACGATCGGTTATTTCCTTATTTTTATTGCGGATAGTGCTCCTTTTTTACCGGAGCATTCATCACGTTTACTGTTATAGTATAGCACGTTTTCCGGGCAATTTCAAGTACCGGTCCTGTTTTTCCCCGTCATTAAATTTACGGGATCCTGTTCATAAATGTTACTGTTGCAAAATCAGTGATTCTGTGGTATAATCGGAGTATCGGTCATCACAAGGGACTTACGGAAACACTGCGGACATTGTACTGCAAAAAGGACGGCAGAAATGAATGAGATCGTATTCTCGGTAATCATACCCGCGCACAATGAGGAAAAATATGTTGTGCGGTGCATAAATTCGGTAAAACGCTCAGCCCGTTATTTCGGCGGGAAAGTCGAGATCATCGTTGTCTGCAACCGCTGCACCGACCGCACCGCAGAGCTTGCCGCATCAAACGGCGCCCGTGTTGTGTACAACGGGGAACGCTGCATAGCGGCAGTCCGGAATGCCGGAATAAAGGCGGCACACGGCAGGTATATTATGACGATCGACTGCGATAACCGCATGACGAAAGGTACCGTCCGCGAAGCGTACGATATGCTGAGAAGCGGTAAGTACATCGGAGGCGGTGCGCCTATCGTATTTGAGCGGTACTCCTTCCCTCTCGTTCTCAACGACCTTATCTGCGAACTCGGATTCCGCTCAACCGGTCTGTACTGCGGTATCTTTTGGGCGGAAAAAGCCGTGTTCGACGCAATAGGCGGTTTTGCCGACAAGCGTGCAATGGAGGATATCGAGACTGCACGGCGCCTGAAACGGTACGGAAAAGTACACGGCAGGAAGTACGGCTGCCTTAAGCACAGCTTCCTTATCAACTCTACACGAAAGTATGACGATCTCGGAGACTGGCTGTACTTAAAACTGATGTTCACAAACGCCGGTGCGATGATAAAGGCGGCACTGGGTGACGGCAGAGAGTACGACATGCTGATAGACAGGCTGTTCTACGATTATAACGATTCACCAAAAGAGGTAAGAAAATGAGCCTTTTCGGAATGATGACAAAGACATACCGGGCGGGAAAAACAAGCAGTGAAAAACTGCGTAAAATACAGCAGGAACGCCTGAACAGGCTCGTCGCATACGCGAGGAAAAACAGCCCGTATTATCACGAGCTTTATGCGGATACCGGTGACTCTTTCACGCTCTCCGACCTCCCGCCGACAAGCAAGCCAGAAATAATGGCAAACTTTGACAGAGTTGTCACCGACCGGGATATCACGATGCGCAGGATAGACGAATTCACATTAAACACCGACAATATCGGACGTATGATCGACGGAAAATATCTGATATTCAAAACATCCGGTTCTACCGGCAATCCTGCCGTGGTGCTTTACGACAAGCAATGCATAGACGTATCGTCGGCAATAGCCGCTCTGCGTACATTCGCAAGACACGAGGATCTCCGGCGCTTTATGAAGCACGGAAAGCGTACCGCGGGAGTTTTCGCCGACTACGGGTTTTATCTTGCCTGCGGTATGTCACGGTACCTGCAGCTGAAAATGCCCAGGAAGCAGACAAAGATCACAGTTGATGTAAACGCGCCGGAAGAACGGATAGTCAGAGAGCTCAACGGGTTTCAGCCGGCAATGCTCAGCGGTTATCCGTCGAACCTTTCCCTGCTTGCGGATATTCCGGAGCTTAATATCAGACCCGATGTCGTCATCACCGGCGGAGAGCTGCTGACGGACGACGTGCGCACAAAGCTCTCGGAAAGGTTCGGGTGCTATGTGCAGACGCACTATTCCTGCACGGAAGCGGGAGAGATAGCCTGTGAATGCTCCGAACATCATCTTCACATAAACGAGGACTGGGTGTTAGTGGAGCCGGTTGACAAAAACAATGATCCTGTGGAGTCCGGAGAGCGTTCAGACAAGGTGCTGATAACAAATCTTGCCAATTATATCCAGCCTTTCATAAGATATGAACTTACCGACCGCATCATTCTGCACAGCGAACAGTGCAGATGCGGGAGACAGAACCGCTGGCTTGAGATCGAGGGCAGAACGGACGATATACTGTCATTCGGTGATGTGAACATAGCGCCAATGTCGCTGTACAAGATACTTGAGGAAGTTAAACCGATACGCAGATTCCAGCTTGTGCAGCGCTCGGAAAACCGGCTTGAGCTGCGAATGATATCCGATGATCCGGAAACCGCGTTCGCAGATGCAAAACGCGGTCTGCTCGGATATTTCGAGGAACGGGGACTGCACGATATCGAAATATATCTGTCTGACAAGACACCCGAGGCTCACAGAGTCAGCGGGAAATTCAAACACATTTACAAGGACTTTTTATAACACTATGTATTACGGAGAAATCAAAAACTATGATATAGCAAACGGGTCGGGAGTAAGAGTGACTCTGTTCGTGTCGGGCTGCACTAATCACTGCGAGGGCTGTTTTCAGCCGCAGACGTGGGATTTTAACTTCGGCAAGCCCTTTACGGAGGACACCGAAAACAAGATCATGGAAATGCTTGCACCGGGGTATATCAACGGGCTCACTCTTCTCGGCGGAGAGCCATTTGAACCGGACAATCAGCGAGCTTTGCTGCCGTTTATGCGGAAAGTAAAAGAAAAATACCCGGACAAAAATATCTGGGTATTTTCGGGATTTACTTATGATGAGATGCTCACCGCCGGAAGCCGGTGCAGATGTGAGTGTACCGACGAGATGCTGTCACTCGCGGACGTGCTTGTGGACGGCAGATTCGTTCTTGCGAAAAAAGATATCTCACTGCGGTTCCGGGGCTCGTCAAACCAGAGGCTCATCGACGTTAACAAGACACGCGAAACAGGCACCGTAACGCTGTGGGACGGGATATAAGCTACTTTTTACCCTTGTACAGCTCGTTCGTGAGCGGCTTCAGAGTCTTCATAAGCTGCTTTAAGTCGCTGCCGTCAAAGTATTTCTGGAGCGTATTATTGAGCGCTCCGCGTTCTGTGCAGCTTCCGAGCGCTTCTATTATCTCTTCCCTTTTCTGACGGTATTTCTTGTCTTTTAAATTCTGCTCAACAAAAGTGCGCACCTCATCGCCGCACTTTTTTTCTTTTGCGTTCTTTTTCCGGACGCTCTTTTCCGACGGAGTTTCACCGATAAACGCTATCCGTGATACATTCGCGCCGCGGTTCCTGAATGCCGCTATCTGCTTGTCATAATCGTTGTCGTTCGACACGATAAAGAACTTCTCCGCGGCTTCGCAGGCGATCTGAGAGCTGATGTACTCGACGATCTTGACATCTATCGCGTTCCTGATATCGAGATCAACAAACTCGTATTCAAATACCGCGGGTGATTCATATATCTTCCGGTGCAGATCAATATTGAGATATGCCGCGTTAGCCCTGTAATAAATGCGGACACGGTCATTCCCGCCGAGACGCTCCATTCCGTCCATGCCGTAATTATGCACGTTTTCGGAATCTATAAAATAGTAATTTCTAATCTCTGTTTTCTTTGTCATTTTAATACATATACTTTCATAATTATCGGAAGCCTTACCCCTTATCACGATCAGTGTATGCTCACGGTAAAGATTCGTGATCGTCGCTCATCAGTTACTTCACAGCATTGTCAAAACAGAATATACCCAGAGACGGGTCATAGCCGATCTCGCTAACTCCCCTGCGGTAAAACACATATTCTTTTCCGAAGCAGAGCGGAGCGAAAAATCCGCTGTCAAGTATAAACTGCTCGGCTTCAAGGCAGTATTTCGCCGCACTTTTATCATCCGATGCGGTCAGCGCACCGATGATTATGTCATCGAGCTTGCGGCTGTCGGCACCGCCGTAATTCTGCGCAGAGGAAGACATGAAAGCGGACAGGAATCCCTGTGCGTCATGTGCGCCTATACGAACGAGTGCCGCGTCGAACGAGCCTTCGCTTAACGCGGAAAGATAGCTGTCATACGGCAGCTCGGTGACAGTGCAGTTTATGCCGAAATTCTTCTGCCAGCGCTGTATGAAGATACCGGCGTACTGCCTCAGTGAAGTCTTCTCCGGTATCAGCAGCTTCATTCCCGAAAGAGCACCGTCCGGCAATGCACGCATGGCGCGTTCCCCGCGTTCGGTAAGCTCGCTGTCGGAATATACAGCACGCTCGGGATATCCGGCGGTTATGCGGTAGCCGGCTTTTCCTGCCGAAGCGCCGTCCGGGACAATACATGAAGCGGGAGTGTATATATCATCGCCGTCATCAGCACTCACACAGCCGCCGAGAGCAATTCGCAGATCACGCTCCGCAAAATTGCCGCGCGAGTTGAATATGACTCCCCATACAGAGGACGTATAGACGGAATCAGCGTGTTTTCCTGAAAGACGGAATATCTCGTCGGGGTCGGAAGTCCGGTAAACATCGGTCTCACCCGCTGTGAAGCGTTCATATCCGTCCTCGTTTATCATGTATGTGATGCAGCGCGGACAGATGCCGAATATCTCCGCGTTTTCGGGATTGCGTTTAAGCTCGGCAAAATTGCCGCTTTTCGTCCATTTGTCATAATGCCAGCGGCTTACATAGAAACCGCCGTTTGAGCCGACACACTCACCGACAAGTCCGTACTGTCCCTCGGTGCTCTCCCAGAAAGCCTTATTGCATGGCATAGCGGGAGCCGCCGCAAGCAGCGTGTTCAGATCGGAACGCGGCTCGTTCAGCGTAATCTTCAGTTCATACTTATCTGTCGCTTCTACTCCGAGCTGCGAAAAATCGCCTATCTGCCCGTTATTTATTTTCTCTGCGTTTTTTATGCAGTAATACTCCTTTGCCCGTGCCGAGCCCAGCATCGGATCCATGAGCCGGCGGAACCCGAATACAAAATCCTCAGCCGTACATTCCGCGGTAAAACCGTCGGCGCTGTACCATTTCACGCCCTGCACGAGTCTGTATGTATGCACAAGTCCGTCCGCGCTGATCTCCTCGCTTTCCGCCATTGCCCGGACCGGCTCGCCGCCGTCGGTGATACGGTACAGTCCGCGGAAGACGTCATAAATGATCTGCGCGGAACTGTCATTGGCACAGGTCTGCGGGTCAAGCGTAGCGGGATTTCCTGTTATCACGGAAGTGAACGCGGCGTTCTTTCCCTTGTCCGGGTCGTCCGTGTCGCTGTCGCGGCAGGCGGAGAACGGTAACAGCGCCGTGACTATAAGCGCCGCCGATATGATACGAGAGAATGTTCGTTTAAAGCTCAACCGTGACCGCCTTTCCCGCGGCAAGACTCTCCGGAACGCCGATAAGCCGCTGATTGCGGCTGCCGCGGAAGCGCAGTTCGAGTGAACGCTCCGCAAGCACGAAACGTCCGTCAACAAGCACATCGAGCAGTCCGAGCAGACGCATCACCTGCGGTTCTTTTCCGCCTTTCGCAAGAAGCTGCTCGAAAGTCCAGCCGGAATAGCTCATAAGGTGGTAGCCGTCCGCTTTCAGCTTTTCGCCCAGCTCCGCAAGCGGTTCTGCCTGACAGAAAGGTTCTCCTCCGGAGAACGTAACGCCGTGAACGAGCGGGAACTGCTTTATTTTGTTGTATATCTTGTCCGTATCCGCAAGCCGTCCGGCGTTGAAATCGTGAGTCTCCGGGTTGTGACAGCCCTCACAGTTGTGAGGACAGCCCTGCACGAATATCGTGAAGCGGATCCCCGGTCCGTCAACGTATGATTCGGGGACTATCCCCGCAAGTCTTATCAGCATTGTTTTTCCTCTTTATCAAAATAATATATGCGGTCGGCGATAGCTTCCGCATTGCCGGCATCGTCCGTCGCAAACAATACCGTCATTCCTTCATCACGCAGCAGCTTAAGGAACGGGATAAGACAAGCCTTATAGTTTTTCTCAAACATAAAATGCTCCATATATCCGACGCAGTATATGTGCTTACCGTAAGCATAACCGACAGCCGCGGACGCTCTGTATCTTTCATTCCCGTTATATTGCAGCTTACGCTCCATACGCTCCGGCGTAAGACAGAACTTTCCGGCAACAGTATCAACATCATATCCCTCGTTTACGTTATGAGACAGGGCGCGCTTTATCAGCTGTCTTACAGTAAGTATGCTCTGAAAACCGGGCATTGAACCTAAAAGACAGCTTTCCTCTGACAGCTCGCGCCGTGTCACCTGTATGCCGTCTATGCTTACCGTACAGCCGCCGAAAGAATACCTTCCGGAAGCGAGATACGCAAGCCCGGCAGCTGCGGAATTTACCCCGCCGACAAGGGCGGTAATACCTTTGTCAAAAGTGTACTCCCCTGCCGTAAGCCTTTTGCGGTACACTCCGCTGCGAAGTTTTACGGAAATAACCGTATCGACCGCGTTAATGTCAATCATATTCTCTGTTATTTGATATAAACGCACGGACGCGCAGCGGAACTCCCACATCATTTGCGCGCTCACGGCATTTCTCCACTTCTTCTTCGCCTATAACGTCAACTATCGTGAACTTCACGTCAGGTATGAACGAATGCGCGACGATAGCAAAGTTGAGCATGGAATTGTAGGACGGAAGTCCGAACCGCGACTTTGTGATATCAAGATACTTGTGAGGGTCGGAAGCATTCAGGCTTATCGAAAGACTGTCAATGACACCGCGCATGGAATACAGGTCAAATGTCGGGTGCATCAGCGACACCAGACCGTTTGTGTTTATGCGTATCTTCATATCTGTTTTTGACTTGATGTACTCCGCGACCTCGATGATATCCCACGGGCGCTCCATTGGCTCACCGTATCCGCAGAATACGACCTCGCCGTATTTCGATGTATCTACCTCGTCAAACGCTGCCTTTATCTCGTCAACCGTCGGCTCATGCTCCAGCCACAGGCTGTCGTTCTCACCGACAGTCTCATCGTTGTGCCTTATGCAGAATGTGCAGTTGCAGGGGCATTTGTTAGTGATGTTTGCGTACAGCGACCCGTTAAGGTCGTAGAAGATCTTCATTGCTTTCATCTTATGCATCTCCCGATATGTTATTCTGTATGCTTTCCTGCCGAAGCCGGAGAAAACACACAGTGTTGAAACAAAACCGATTTCCGGATAATAAAATATACACTTAGAATCGTGTCACGATTCTGATCTGCCGCCGCAGGCGACACCGGAATTATCCATTATTCATTTATCCCGCGTACATTATTCGCCCGGTTTCCTGGTCTATCTTCGCTCTGCCGCTCTTAACGGCGCAGGCAATCCCCATTGACGCGGCAAGCTCGGCAGTCTCTGTCGTCCGTGCGAATCCGAACAGCTTTGCGGTCTCCTTTATCAGTTCCGCGCGTTCAAGACTTATGGATACGGCAAGTATATACATCACCGCGGCACTGATCTCCTCCGTGGCGATATCGTCGAGCTTACGCTTGCTTCCGTCCACGGCAGGACCGCGGAAATCGCAGTACTCCGACGGCTCCTGATCCGCCCGCCATACGAATACCGACTCCCTGCGCTCCGTGGTTCTGAGTCCCATACCGCCCAATATTCCGGCAAACCGGGCTTCCGCCTTTGCGGAACGCTTCATTCCGAACGCGGCAAGAACGTAATGCAGTAGCACTTCCCTGCTCATGGGAGCTTCCCACTCCACAGCAGCTTCTATGATGCGCTTTATCTGCGAATTGGAGCTTTCATCGTAGTAGTAGGTCTGGTCACCTATGACCTCCGGAACAAACGGGACGTAAATGTGAGTATTCTCGGATTCTGCGCTTTCTTCCTTTTCAAAAGTAAGTTCGCGCTTTTTCAGAGCTTCCTGCGGCTGCACCGGTTCACCCTCGCGGTAAGCGGACAGTGTCTTCTTTATCTCGCTGTCAAGATAATCGAGCACCTTGCGGTCATTGTCGAGCCAGTCGAGGATATGAACGTTGACTATTCTCCAGCCGAGACCGGACAGCACCGAAGGCTGCACGATATTGCGGTCGCGGGCGTTGGTAAGTTCAAATCCGCTCTTATTTCCGCACATCACGCCAAGCAGGTATGTTCCCGGATCGTCCGGATTCACAACGCCTATGTCGATCTTATAATCGGACTGTCCTATAGCTGTGCGGACAGTGTACCCGATATCGGTAAGAGCCTGCGCAATCGTTTCCGAGAAGGCATTCCCGCCTTTGCTCTGCTGTTTTCTCACGGTCAGAGCGGAGCTGCCCTTTGCGGCAAAATCGAGGAATCCTCGCAGACCCGCAAGTCCTTCGGAACGGCTGCGGTTCACGTCTATCTGCTCCGGACGGATTACCGAGAACACTATCATTTCTTTTCTTGCGCGGGATATCGCGACATTCAGTCTGCGCCAGCCGCCGTCCTGGTTTACGGGTCCGAAGTTCATCGAGACCTTTCCGTCCTTGTCGGGGCCGTAGCCTATCGAGAAAAGTATCACGTCGCGCTCATCGCCCTGAACGTTTTCAAGGTTCTTGACGAGTATCGGTTCATACATCTCGTTGGCGTACTGTTCGAGCTCCGGATTTCTGCGCAGCTCTTCTGCGAGCATATCGTCGATAAGTATCTGCTGAACGATGTTGAACGTTACAACACCGATGCTGTCCCTGCGCAGAATTGGGTCGGACAGACGGCGCACTATCTCGGCGGTCACAGCCTCGGCTTCGGCTCGGTTCTGCTTCGAGCCGCCCTTATCATAGAAGCCGTCAACGTGCACCCATGTCACCTTTGAAACAAGATCGTCCGGCGACGGGAAAGTGCGCAGACTGTTGTCGTAGAAGCGGCTGTTGCTGTACGCGATGAGGCTCTCGTGGCGTGAGCGGTAATGCCAGAGCAGATGACGCTGCGGCATTGCCAGCGCAAGACAGTCGTCCAGCACGCTTTCGAGGTCTTCCTTGTCTATATTTTCTTCGTCTGTATGGTCCGTCATAAAGAACGATGTCGGCGGAAGCTGTTTCGGGTCTCCGACAACTACCACGTTCTCGCCGCGGGCTATCGCTCCTACAGCCTCACTCGTCGGAAGCTGCGATGCCTCGTCGAACACAACGAGGTCGAATTTTGCAAATGAAGGGTCTATGTACTGCGCTGCCGAGATCGGGCTCATCAGCATACACGGGCAGAGCCTTCCGAGCAGGTTAGGTATGCTGTCGAACAGCTTTCGTATCGACATTCCGCGCGCTCCGCTCTTTATCGCCTTCTGCAGTATCGCGAGCTCCGATGACGCGCCAGACTTGCCGGAGGAAACGTCCGGAACTCTCGCTGAAAGACGGGAGACGAGTTCCTCTATCGTGAGCTCTTCAAAGCGTGCGGTGAAATTGCGGTATTTTTCAACAGTTCTGTCAAATTCCGCACCCTGGAACGCTTTCAGCAGAGGTTCGTTCTGTACTGCGCGGGATATCACCGATTTGCACACACAGGCGGATATCGCACCCTTTATGCTGCCCTCGTCAATTGTGCCGGACCGGTATGCTTCCGCCGCATTTTTCAGTCCGAGACCGTTCAGCTTTCTAATGCTGTTTTCCAGCACCACCCTGTCACGCAGGGATTCCGCGCTCCGGTAATAGCCCCCGGCTTCTGCCGAGGCGCTGCCGAAGAAGTCGGCTCCGCCGCATACGGATACAACGTCGGCGGCAAACTCGCTCTTAAGCCTGTCGCATACGCCGAGCATATCGAAGTATTTCAGCTCCGCTTCCGCAACGGAAGTGCGCAGTGCGGGGTCGCCTTTCTTGGATATCATCGCGGACTTAAGCTCCGGTGCTATGCCGGCGAGCTTTGTGTGCAGATCATAGGATACCGGGATAGCCTGCTTCAGCTTGTCAAAAGCGCTGTTTGCGCCTCGCCAGTTTTCACCGAGGTACTTCGACACATTCGGGTCTGCGCTGTTCACAAGTGACAGCAGCTGACCGTATTCGGACAGGGTGCCGAGTATTCCCGCTATATTTTCTTTCGTTACCGAACGCGGGTCTTTCGCATAAACGGCAAGCTCCTTGACGCACTTTCCGGAATTAATCGCTTTTCCGATGAAATTGCTCTGCTGTGCTTTCTTCCAGTTCAGGAGCGCGGTATCGGCATCGTAGCTCCATACACTCGGCTCGAATTGCTCACCGAGCGCTGCTTTTATAGACGCGCATCTCATTCCGGAATCGATCAGCTTGTCGATCTCGCCGCGTACAAGCTGCGGATTTTCGCCGTTGATTATCGTGTCGATAAGCAGCTCCGGCTCAAATACGGCTCTGAAGATACCGAAAATACCGTCTATACCGTTTTTGTCCGAAGGCATAGGCGCACCGAGCAGCTCACCGAGCTTTGCGTAAGCCGCAGCCGCTTCCCCGGATTTGTTGACCAGCAGTTCCGACAGCTCGGAAAACGCGCTGCGCAGTTCGATAGTGTATTCGGAAGCGCATACATTTTTCAGCGGAGAGTTCCGCAGACCGCCCAGTTCTTTTCCCGCAGCCGCCACATCGGAAGCCGCTTCGAGCCATGCACTGCAGTCGGCGGAAGACGCGGAGTTTATGAAGTCCGCGTCAAGAACAAGCATCCCGTCATACGCTTTCGCGGCTTCATAACCCACTACCGCGTCATAGACAGACATACCCGCTGCGCGTTCCTTATAAAGCGCGCTCATGGTATCGTTGAGCTCCTTGCGCAGGCTGTGCAGTTTTTCCGCTGTCTGCGCGTATTCCTCCGGAGATTTTATACGGCTCATTGAGAGTGCGGATTCAAGCTGTGTGAGCACCGCGCGTTTATTGGATTTATTTGAGTGCAGTTCAAGACAGAACGGGTCAAGACCTATCTTCGCAAGACGCTTCTGAACAACAGACAGAGCCGCCATTTTTTCAGCGACGAACAGCACGGATTTCCCCTGGAACAGCGCGTTCGCTATCATATTCGTGATAGTCTGCGATTTTCCCGTTCCGGGCGGACCGTGCAGTACAAAGCTCCTGCCCAGTGACGCTTCATATATCGCGGCAAGCTGTGAGGAATCCGCGCTCATAGGTACCGCCATATCAGCCGGCAGCACCTTTTCGTCAAGAATATGCGGAGAAAGATCGGTATCTTCTGTTTCCCATTCCGTCCTGCCGGACATAAGGCTCGCCACGACTTTGTTCTTTGCGAGGTCGTCCGAACGGCTGCGGATATCGTTCCACATAATGAACCGGCTGAACGAGAACTGTCCGAGGAATGCGATCTCTTCTATATCCCAGCGCTTCTTCGACATTACAGCCTGTCTCACGGTGCTGAACACAAGCGGTATGTCAACGCCGTTATCATCAGCGGGAAGCGGGTCGAGCCCGTTAATGGAAATGCCGTGATCCTGCCGCAGCAGCTCCAGCAGCGTTATATTCATCTGCGTTTCCTCACCGCGTATGCGCAGCGAGTATGATTTGTCCTGTATTTTCTTGATCAGATCTACAGGTACGAGTATAAGCGGTGCGTAACGCGGCTTCGCGCTCTTGTCCGTCTCGTACCAGCGCAGAAATCCCAGTGCCAGATAAAGTGTGTTGGCACCGTTCTCCTCAAGGCTTACCTTCGCGTCACGGTGCAGCTTTTTCAGCGTTTTTTCAAGCTCCGTCTCGCTTATGAACGTGCGCAGACGGCGGTTTTTGAATTCCGACTCCGCTATCGACGATATCAGGTCACGGTCATTCTCTGTTTCGTATATTTTACTGTCGGACAGAGAGAACGACTTCTCGGCGGGCGCAGGCATTATCCTGAAGCTCTCGCCCTCCGATATCACATCTTCGAGCTTTGCAAGATCGGCGGTCATGAACTGAACGTTCGACGAACCGGGGCGGAAATTCAGCAGACTGTTGCGAAGACTCAGGTCGAGCAGCTTGCGCTCCCATATCATCTGCTTCGTAAGCTCCTTTTCCTCTGCGAAGCTGCCGCGGTGCGCGGTGTCGATGAGTCTCGGCGAAGACGTTATCTCGTCATCGGAACGTTTGCCATAATCAACGGCGCGGTACGATCCGTTTTCCGCCACTCTTGCGGGAATGGGTCTTATGCCGCTGCCCCTGCATCTTCCCACATCGACGGCACAGTGGAATTCTCCGTCATCGCTCAGATGTGCGAGAGCGTGTGTTTCGGCACGCGCGAAATCAACGGATTCTCCGGCGGCAAAATCGGTGCATTCAACAACACAGATACGGTCTATTCCCTCTGCGGCACGCTTTTTGAGTGCGGAAGCATCGTCCTCGGCACAGTCGGCAAAGGTCTCGTCCTCAAGCCAGAAGCCCGCGAAGCTGTGACCTTTCACAAGCACTATCAGCGGATTCAGCCCTATCTGTTCAAGACAGGATACGAACAGCAGCGTAAGATCAAGACATGTGCCGTGTTTTTCGGTAAGCACCGTGTACGGCAGACGGACACGCTGTCCCGATCTTCCGAAACTTGCCGGCGGCATCGTGTAAGCGATGTTTTCTTCCTGAAGCGCTGCATAAACAGCGGCAGCCTGCTGTTTCACCACATTCGGATCATCGGACTGATAGCCTGTGAATGACGGCGAACCGCTCCACTTTTGCAGATAGACCGATGCTTTCGATATAACTTCGCTTATCAGCGGGTGATTCGGGGATGTGAATGCGGAGATAAGCTCCGGCATAATGTCCGCGCCGCTCCATTCGTCATAAGCGAGTATCTCGACGGGTATGTCGGTCTCGGCAAGCGTTTCCCCGTCCTTTTCCGCGGAGATATGTATATTTGCGACTTCCTTTTCGGTCAGCGCAAACAGATGCTCGGTCGAAAGCGCGAGCTTTACCGGCGTGATCTCGGCAGTGCGTCCGGCTTCTGCGTACTGCACCGTATATTCAAACGGCTTGGCGAATTCCGGCTCGAATACGGCGCGCACCGAAATCCCCTCATACGCGGTCTCTCCCGCGTTCACTATGCCGATGCTTCGTATCAGCGGTATGTAGTTCTGCTGCATGGCGTAATTGAACACGCCGGCCGACTGAACCTCTATCCTAATATCACCGTTCATGGTCAAATATCCTTTCGGTAGTATTTCTGATTCTGCTCCATTTTTTAGTATAACACCTTTTCCTGTAAAAATCAAGGTTTTTGAAAAGATAATAAGCTCTGTGAACCTGTCCTGCAAAAATCCATAATATGCCGGACTTGGCTTACGCAGACAGCGCAAGCCCCCTTTGAAAAAGGGGGCTGGACAACCTAAACAGACTTCCGTATTTCAGAGACACATCAACGGACAGCTCCCCGAGAGGCGAGTCCGCCGCCATTCATTCTTCCATCTGCTTCGAGAAATACATCGCTGCCGCTTTTACAAGCGCGGTCTGCTCCGGGGTGGCATATTCGCTGCCGCCGCCCGAAAGCATGACGACTGCCCCGTTCACGTCGCCCTGCGCAACTATCGGCGCACACGCTATCGCATACTTGTCCACGCCCTCGATAGGATTGATCCGCTTGTCCTCCAGAGACGCGTAAACAACCGGCTTTCTGCTCTCGATCACATCTTCGAGCGAGCTCGATACACGCCTTTCAAGCACTTCCTTCTTCTGCATTCCGGATACCGCGATAACGTGATCTCTGTCGCATATCGCCGCGGGACAACCGCCAATCTTCGCAAGCACCTCCGCGTATTGGTTCGCAAGATCAGATATGTCCCCTACCGGCGAGTATTTTTTGAATATCACCTCGCCCTCGGAGTTTGTGAATATTTCAAGAGGGTCGCCCTCATTGATAACATTGACACGGTAGACCTTGTCCTTCCTGTTGGCTGAGGACTGTACGGCGGTCTGCGAGATATCTGCCGTGCCTTGGTTAAAATTTATGGTTTCTGCCTTTCCTGTACAGATCTGAAGTATGCTGTCTATGTCGGCTTTGAGCTTTACATCAATGTGATCCTCAAAAACAAGGATCCTGTCAACTATCGTATTGATGTCGCGCTTGTCAAGCCTGTCCTTCTGCAGTATATCATCAAACACCTGCATAACGCTCTTTGCAGCACGGTTTGTGCGGATAACGGCATTCGCGCTGTCCGCGGCAAGGATAAGCTGGTTCCGGATCCCGTCAATCCTGTCCTGTGCATCACTTATAAGCTCATCATACGTCTGCTCGATAAGTGACCCATTATCCCCCGCTTTCAGGACATCACGGGTCTTCTGCTTTATGAGCTGCTTAAGCTCTTCCTTTTCTTTCTCCATAAGCTCACCGAGCTGTTCCGCAGCCGCAAAACTGTCACGCGTAGCTGTTGCCTCGTTTTTTATGGACTCTTCAAGTATTTCAAGCATATGCGCCGAGTTATCACGCACTTTAAGAATGTATGATTTAAGAATATCATCAAGCAGGTCTGTTCTGATATGATGAGAAGTGCAGCCCTTTCTTCCCCGCTTCTGATATGCTCCGCATATATATGCCGGTTTCAGATTTTTCCTGCTCATTGCAAACATCGGCGATCCGCAGTCCCCGCAGAACAGCACTCCTGTGTACATATTATCATTCTTCCGGACACCGCGGTAACTGTTCGTTGTCCTCTGTTTCATCAGCTCCTGCGTTATGGCAAATTCACTGTACTCGATTATTGCGGGGTGGTGATTTTCAAAAATGATATGCTCACTTTCATCCGTGCGCATATCGGAGCCGTTTATCTTTGTTCGCTGCCATTTATGCTGCCTTAATGTTCCGATATAAAAGTCATTTTCCAGTATCTTCTGAACAGTGATTATGCTCCAGCTGTCCCTTACTTTCAGTTTGCAGTCTCCGCCTTCAAGCTCGATCAGCTCTTTCTGGCGCATTCTCGGAGTGGGGTAATGCTTATCTGTAAGATGATTCGCGATCTTCTTGTATCCCCAGCCCTCATTGTACAGCCTGAACACTTCCCTGACAATTGCAGCAGACGGCTCGTCTATTTCAAACAGCCCCTTCCTGGTGTTCGTCATTCTATAACCGTATGGGACACTGCATATCCACTCGCCCTTGTTCTGACGGCTCTGAATGACAGCACTCACCTTTTTGCTTGCATCTGTTACAGGCATTTCATTCACGAAGAAGTACAGCTTTATCTTCATCCAGTCATCATTAACCGGATAATCGACTCCGTCCCCTATCGCGATTATGCGTATCCCGGTCTCGATAATGTCCTCAAATTCGGCAAGTCCCTTCCCCGTTCTTCTTGAAAAACGGCTGAGATCCTTTATGATGAGAATGTCGTAAGTGTGATCCATGAGCAGCGGGCGAAGCTGCATATATCCCGGACGCTGATTGAATGTGTACCCCGATCTGTCGCGGTCTTCGTAATAATCAACATTGGCTGTCGGGAAATGAAGTCTGCAATACTCGCCGATGATCGCTTTCTGGTTCTCGATACTTGTGTTGTCTTTGTCAAGCTCTGTATCCACAGATATTCGGGTGTAGGCTGCTATTTTAATGCTTTCCATATTGTCATTATACCTCATAAATGTATTATCATCATTGTAACATATAGATCAGGTTTTGTCAATAGCGAATGGTTATTAAAAAATTGCAACTGCAAATCCGATCATGCTCCGATAACAAATAATACCGCTCTGCATTCGTATGCAAAACGGTATTTGTGGTATTTTGCTGTTCGATTAATCTGTTTTTCCTTCTGCTTCAGGCTTTGCTCATTCGCAGTTTTCGTCGCGCCTTTTAAGTTCTTCATCATACTTTTTCAGAACATCAAGCTCTCTGTTTATCTCTTTTCGCCTTACAGTTCCCGCACGGACGAGCCGCACTGCCACACCCGCAGGATAAAGCAGCGGGTTGTTATGTACGAACGGGCAGGCGGAAGTCATAGTGGGCAGGTCGGGGAAAATACGGCTGCGGATATATGACGATTTAGTGCGCTTTCCGGTCTTTTTGTAAACCTTATTTATACGGCTTTTCACGCCCTGCTCGAACGTTCCGTATATGCCGCTGTTCAGATAGAAAGCAAGCATTTTCCGCTCGTCTGCGGTCAGTTCCGACAGATCGCCTTTTGCAAAGACTTTCTGCGCAAGCTCGCGGCGCTTTCTCTCATAATCCGCGATACCGAGCGCTTCAAACTGCTTTTCGATATACCCGAAGTCGAGCTCGTCTCCTTTGGCTTTCAGGTAAACATAACAGTCGAGCAGGCTGCGTATGCCCGTGCCGCCGACGCTGTAATGCTTGTATTCGTGCGCGGTGATATACACATAGAAATCTTCCGGCGAGAGGTGCTTTTCGCAACCGTCGCCGAGCATCTTTCCGCCGATATTTCTGTAATATTCGACAAACTTCTCGTCGTAGGTCTCACCAAACAGCGCTCTGTGCATCTCGAAATTGCTTACGGGTTTCTTGTGATAAACGTCGTGGTTGCCTTGTCCGAAATGCTCCACAGTAAAGCCGAGCTTTTCCATGATCTTCCGGACATCTTTGGCACGGCTCGCGTCGAAGAGTATGTCGTGAGAGTATGTCGTGGTCGGACATCTGCCGCATACCGTAGATAGGATAGAGATGCTGCAGCACGATGCCCTTGAGAGGCATATACCATATCCCTGCGGCATCAAGTTCGGTAAGCAGCGCTTCCATTTCTATGTCCATAGTCGAACTTTTGAGCGCCGCGCTCTGCTGCGCACGGACAAAACGCGCGTCTTTAATGCCCGCGGCTTCGAGCCCGTACCCGACCGCCGAAGTTACCATGTGCCGCCGAGCCTTTTCGTACAGCTTATCCAAGTCCATACCCGCGGCACGCTGCGCGTCGGGAGTTTCCCGGTTTACTGCGCACGAGAGAAGATATATCATATCCTGTGATATCATTTCTGCCTGCTTCCTTTCAAAACGACAAATAAAGGCTCACTTTTTATCCGTGAGCCTTTGTACGCTTCACAATTCTTCCGAGCTTGTCAACACAGCGGTGCGGCAGCATAAGCAGCGGTCTTATTCGCCACAGCCTTACCCACCGCGCAGCTTTTTTCTGCCACTTCGGGTCGTCGCAGTCGATAGTCTGCTTTCCGCGCTTTATGAGTTTCGCTTTGCCGAGTATGCGCGAACGCGGAAACCACCCGTCCGGTATCGGATTGCCGTCACCGAAGGTCTGCACCCTGTCTCCGTCGAGTTTATACACACGATGAAGACAGTACTCTCCGCCGCGGAAATGCCCCGGAAACAGCACAATATCGCCAACCTTAATGTTTTCCGGCTCAACGCTTACAAGCATGACTTTGTCCCTGTTCACGCGAATGAGCGGGCGCATACTGCCGCCCACCACAGTAAACCAGATCGGCGGGGCTTCCGTACCGCCCTCGCGGAGAGATATCCACTGTTCTATCGACAGAGAGATACGCTGCGTCATGCCTCCGCCACGCCCGCCTCGATCAGCGAGTTAATGGTGTTCTGTACATCGGTGCTTGCTGTTTCAAGTGCCACATCATATTCCTGCGTGAGCGCGTTCGCTGTTTCTTCCGGGGTAGCGCCCTTCTGCAATTTCTCGAAGATGAACGCACCGGTATCATTGAGCACCAGTGATCCGTTAAACTCCTTGACATTCTTTCCAGTTGGCATGACAAGGTTCATACCCGGGACTTTTCTCAGAACGAATCCGTCTTTGATCTTCATAAAACTATTCTCCGGAATGTTAATAAAACCCACGAACGGGTAAACTTTCGCTTTTCCTGCTGGGATCAGACAGATACCGGCAGAAAATGATGCCTGAAAATATCATTCAATCGGACTAAAATAACATTCGGGGGCAAAAATCTCGATCTGATAGGCTACTACATCCCAGCAGTTGCTGGCTGTAATACGGTCGCTTGCATCGAATTCGACCTTAGTAATTTCGGGAGTCTGATATATCTTTTTTTCCTGCATGGTTTTATTCTCCTTTATGTCAGATGATTAATATTTTTTATCCATTGCCTGTCCCGACGGGTAACGACAATTTCAGAAAGAGTGCTTCTTAATGTATTCCGTTATGTCATCCGTATATTTTTTATGCTGTTCACAAACGGTACTGTCACACAGATGCTTCGCGGCAAAGCGGCGGTGCCTGCTCGGACAGTAACGGCACCCGGTGTTATATGAGCAGCCGAGACACTCCTCCGGAATCTCATATTCCTTAACACCGTGGTTTACCTCCTGCCATGCCGCATTAAAACCGATCCTCTTCACATCGGCGCATATCACATCTCGCGGAAAATTCAGACAAGGCCCCATGGTGCCGTCCCAGTTGATTGCGAAAGTCGTTCTTCCGGCATTACATGAAAGTCCTTTTGGAAGAACACGAGGCTCGTCCTCCGGTATTTCTCCCATGAGCTCTTCCTCTTCCTCCTCCTGATTCTTCGGCGAGTTTGGAAACAGCTCATGGCTCCTCCGGGATATTCGCAAGCTGTCCTCTATGCCGAATCCGTAATCGGAAATGCTGCGTCCGGTATCCGTATTGGCTTCCATAAGCACGGAAGATACCAGTACTTTATCGGCACCGAAGGTTCTCGCATAATCCATGATCCGATCAATCCAAGGGAGCATATAGGCGCTGGGAGTGATCATCAGCCTGATGTTCAGGCCGGCATCTATAGCGGCGCGAATGTTTCCCGTCACGGTCTCAAACACATCATGACCCGTTACGGCAATATAGGATTCACTGTCGCAGCCGTAAAGCGACACATCTATAGCCAAGGGCGGGTATTCCGTAAGCAGCGAGATCATGTCATTGTTCAGCAGAATACCGTTGGTCTTGATCATCACAGAAATGCCCTTACCGATCAGATACATATATATCTTCCGGAAGTCCGGGTGAGTCATTGCTTCCCCACCGGTTATTGTGGCACTTATCATGCCACGGGCGATTGCCTGCTCCATAAGCGCAATCCATTCGTCACCGGACAGCATCCGTTCCTTAACAGACGGGTCGGTGAGATGTATGTAGCACATCTTACAATCGAGATTGCACAGGGGAGTCAGTTCAAAGCAGCCGGTGACCGGAATACTGTTCTTCCGTGCATTCTGATTTCTGTAGCGGACAAATTGGCTGTATGATACCTTTTTCATGCTTAAGTCCTGCCTTTTAATATCGTATCGTAAGTCAGCCGTAACGCCGCCTCGTCCGGCAGACAGCGAAGATGATACATGGGGACTTCCCGCGACAGCGCACCCATCTGTGCCGCAGCACAGTCCATTGCTGCGTCGTCCCATACAGGCATCATAGCCTGTTTCAGCATTACAGTCATCGCCTGTACAGCATTCATAGGTATGATACTGTTTTCTTTCGCCTGTTCAAGCCAGATCAGCGCCCGCACAGGAACGGAGAGCTGGCGAAAGACCGCGTCCTTACCGTCCCACGGCATACCGAAACCGAACCACTTACCGTCCGTCTTTCGCAGACCGGGTCTGTCGCCGATGATAAAGTCCGCGCCGAGATACTCTTTCCACAGCTTTGCCTGCGTGGACTTTCCCGTACCCGAAGGACCGAGGAATATCACACCGAAGCCGTCCTTCTCCACAAGCGAAGCGTGGAGCGACATTCCTTTCCGCAGTACCATTCCTGCCTCACAGGCTGCACGGATCATGCCCGACAATAGGAGCGAGGGCTTTTCATGTTTTATTTTTCCGCGTACTACTATATCAAAATATCTGTCTGTCACATATACGGTCATATCGCCGTAATCGCGGCTGCAAATCAGAACTTTATGCGCACCCTCCGCAAATTGGCGCTCGGCAGCAAGCGTGTTGACGAATGCCCAGCCTTCGCCCGTGTCGTGTATCGTGAAAGACTCGGATTCAAACACCATAGGACAGCCGAGTGCAAAGGCGCGCTTTTCTTCCGTATCCCCGGCGTCACCAAGCCGCAGATTGAATGTGTGTGCAGGGCATGGGGGAAGTGAATCCGGCAAGCCGCTGTGCGGATTCGCAGGCAGCAATGCCTTCATCTGTCAGCAGACGGTAATTTGCAAAGTAGAATTCCCTCATGCAGTGTCCTTCTTTGTCTCTTTATTATGCCGTTTCCGCGCGGCGGAAATATAAAAACACACCATGTCCCGGTCATTTCGCGGTCATGGTGTATCAGTTATGATCTGGAACGTCCAAAAGAACAGACTTATAATCTATCTATCTTTCTATATGGATATAGCACATTACAGGCATTTTGTCAAGTCCATTACTGTGAAAATCATATTGTCCCCCCAAGTGACTTATTTGGCAATTATAGTTTTTCGCTTCACCATATATACCGGATTTGCAGCTCTTCTTGACATACTGCAAACTATATGCTATAGTTATACAAAACAGTTTTATACCTGCTTTTCAGCACTGTTTCAGATACGGCTCTGCACCATAGCGAAAGGAATGTCACATTATGTCAGACGTGTACAACAACACAAGCAGACAGGAAACATACGAGAATTTAATGCAAGCCTCACAGGACATCGGAAAACAGCTTGAAGATATGCTTACACAAGTACAGCAGTATCAGGCTGAATGTGAAAAGAACCGTCAGGAACTTAACCGGCTTAAAGAAGATTACGAACGTGACCATGAAAAAAACAAAGAAATAATACAGGAAATTCTTCAAAAACATCTTACTGAATTGGAACAGAAAATAACCGAATCGGTAACATCGGCTATCCGGGAAAAGACAGAGGGA
>CACZGM010000039.1:0-25091 GCA_902780695.1 uncultured Ruminococcus sp.
AATACGCTGAAAGTGTATTTTCAAGGCTTTCCTAAATCCGCATTGCGGATTTAGGAACAACAACTGCCATAAGGCAGTTGTTGAGGACGCATTAATTATGTTATCGGGTCTGTCGGTAAGTTTCTTTGCCGCTTAATGAAATTTCACCGTTTACAGAAAGACCTCTCGTTAAATTTATGTAAAATCCGTGCCAGAATGGCGCTCCGCAATAATTCATTATTCACTGCTCAGCATATATCCTATTCCGCGGGCGGCTTTTATTGTTACGTTTCCGCCGACAGAGGACAGCTTCTTACGCAGACCGGATATGTTCACCCAGACCACGTTTATCTCCGACTCACTCTCATATCCCCATATCTTTTCGAGAAAGCGCTCTGTGGGTATAGCCTGATTCTGATTCATCATCATCATTTCAAGCATCTGATATTCCTTATTGGCAAGACGCATATTCCCGTCCGGTCCGGCGAGGGTGTAATCCGAACGGCTGAGAGTGACATTCCCGGCTTTGAGAAGAGTGTCGGTAAGCTCGGGCTGGCGGCGTGTCATGGCGCGGATACGGGCGAGAAGCTCCTTTGCCGCAAACGGCTTTGTCATGTAGTCGTCGGCTCCGCTGTCGAGACCCTCCACGCGGTCATCTATCTCACTTTTGGCGGTAAGCAGCAGAACGGGAATGTTTATTCCCTTTGCGCGTATGTTTTTAAGCACGGTTATACCGTCCATTTTCGGCATCATTACATCGAGAACCGCGCAGTCGTAATTTCCGGCTTCGAGATAGTCGAGCGCGTCCTGACAGTTATATACGGCATCGACGGAATAGTTGCTGTGTGTGAGCATCACGGTGAGAGCGTCGGAAAGCGTGCGCTCGTCTTCGGCTAAAAGCAGTCTCATTTTCGTCCTCCGAGGTAGGTTTTTATATGATAATGATATCAAATATCGCCGGGTTTGTCAAGATTTTTGGCTTTTCACGGCGCAGCGCTTTTGTGGCATTCTCCCTCCGGATGCATGGGAACGGTAAGGATTTCTGCCGTTTTTGCTATTTACAAATCCCGGTTTATATTGTATAATAATAAAGGTCTGCTTGTTCAGATCAGCATATCCCTTCCCCGTTACGGCGGGGAAGAAAACTGCATTATATCGGAAGTGACAAAATGACAGATATCGAAAAAGGACTTACCGAAGCGCAGGCCGAAGAGCTTGCCGCTCAGGGTAAGGTAAACGGCTCCGCCGAGATCAAGACGAAATCAGTAGCCCGTATCATCAGGGACAACACCCTTACCTTCTTTAACTTTCTCAATATCGCGCTTGCGGTTATCGTGCTTATCTTCGGTGAGATCAAAAACGCAATGTTCATTGCGGTCATTCTCTGCAACACGGGAATAGGCATCTTCCAGGAGATACGCGCCAAGCGCACTATCGACAGGCTCACGCTTATATCGGCGCCTAAAGCTCATGTCATACGGGACGGTGTCGAACGGGAGATACTCAATTCCGAAATCGTCGAAGGCGACCTTGTCGTTTTCCGGGCGGGAACGCAGGCATCGGCCGACTGTGAGCTTGTAAGCGGCGAGTGCGAGGTCAACGAGAGCCTTATAACAGGAGAAAGCGACCCGATCTTCAAAAAAACCGGCGACAAGATACTTTCCGGCAGCTTCGTCGTAAGCGGTGAATGCCGTGCGACGGCGGTGGGTCTCGGCGCGGAAAGCTTCGCAAACAAGATAACCAGCGGCGCAAAGTATGTCAAAAAGACCGACTCAAAGATGATGCGTGCGATAAACACCATTCTCAAGGGCATTTCGATATGCATACTCCCGCTTATGGCCGCGCTTGTATATAACGGCATCTTCGTTTCCGGACAGACGGTCAACAGAGCAATGGTAAGCACCGTTGCCGCGGTCATAGGCATGATACCCGAGGGACTTGTCCTGCTGACAAGTATCGTCCTTGCGGTAAGCTCGATAAGACTTGCACAGCGAAAGACGCTGGTGCAGGATATGTACTGCATCGAGACCCTCGCGCGTGTCGATGTGCTGTGTCTTGACAAGACAGGCACCATAACCGAGGGCAGTATGCAGGTCGCGGAAACGCAGACCCTCGGCTGTACCGATGAGGAGCTTGACGCGGCAATGACCGCCCTCATGTCCGCTCTTACCGATACCAACCCCACGTTCTGCGCTGTCAAGGAACATTGGAGCGGCACTTCCGACTGGACAGCGGGCGAAATTGTACCGTTCTCCTCCGCCCGCAAATGGAGCGGAGCCTCGTTCGAGGGCAAGGGTACCTACATAATGGGCGCGGGCGAGTTTATTCTCGGCAGTGCTTATTCCGCGATACAGCAGCAGGTAGAGGACTTCTCCGCCGGCGGCAGACGTGTCATCATACTTGCCCACTCTCCGGAAGACTTCGCTGACAAATCCGTTCCCGCGGGCATAAGACCCGTAGCAATGATAGCAATTACCGACAAGATACGCGCCGAGGCTCCCGACACATTAAAATACTTCGCGGAGCAGGGCGTTGACATCAAGATAATCTCCGGTGACAACCCCGTGACGGTGAGCTGTGTTTCGCAGAAAGCCGGCGTAAAGAACGCGGAGAAGTACATCGACGCTTCCTCGGTGGACAATATCGGAGAGCTTGTTGACGATTATACCGTGTTCGGACGCGTTACCCCGCCGCAGAAACTGGAACTTGTAAAGGCGCTGAAAGCCAAGGGGCATACCGTCGGAATGACGGGCGACGGCGTGAACGACGTTCTCGCGCTGAAAGAGGCTGACTGCTCCGTTGCCATGCAGAGCGGAAGCGAAGCGGCACGAAACGTCAGCAACCTTGTTCTTCTCGACAGCAACTTTGCATCCATGCCCGCCGTTGTCGCGGAAGGCAGACGCTCGATCAACAATGTTGAGCGCTCGGCATCACTGTTCCTCTCAAAGACAACGTACAGCCTGCTGCTTGCGGTGCTGTTCGTGATAATACAGATACCGTTCCTTTTCGAGCCGATACAGATGACGCTCATAAACGCGCTCTGCATAGGCATACCGAGTTTCCTGCTGGCACTCCAGCCGAATAAGGAGCTTATCCGCGGCAGCTTTATCTCGAACGTTATCCGCAAGGCGATACCGAACGGCGTTTCGGCGGTACTTGCGCTGTCTGCCGGAATAATATGCTCCCGCATTTTCGGCTTCACGACCGAACAGCTCGG
The DNA here is from genome assembly GCA_902780695.1 of uncultured Ruminococcus sp. Taxonomy (GTDB): domain Bacteria; phylum Bacillota; class Clostridia; order Oscillospirales; family Ruminococcaceae; genus Ruminiclostridium_E. The sequence goes on from CACZGM010000039.1 coordinate 3,197, forward strand.
TACGATGTCCATGTTTATCCTCGCGAGTGTGTCGTTCGTAATTGTGTTACTCGCGTGTGACCCGATGAGGCCGTGGAAGATCATAATGGCGGCAGGACTTATAGGAGCTTTCGTCTGCGGACATCTTTTCTTCGGCGATTTCTTCGGCACCGTTGAAATGACACATGAGATGACAACGGTCACTATGATAATAATTGTCTGCGGAACAATACTCACTGCTACGCTCAATTATCTCACGGTGAAGATAACAGACAGTATTATTGCAAAAAGGAAGGCAAAAGCAAAGTAAATGGATAAAAAGACCGTATATATATTCTCGGACGGCGCGTGCTCCGGCAACCCGGGTCCCGGCGGCTACGGAGTGATTCTCCGTTATGGAGACAAGGAAGCCGAGCTGTCCGGCGGTGAAAAGCATACGACAAACAACCGTATGGAGCTCACCGGTGTGATAAAAGGGCTTGAAGCGCTGAAATACCCGTGCAGGGTAATAATACAGACCGACTCGAAATATGTCGTTGACGGTATAACCAAGGGCTGGGCAAAATCGTGGCGCAAGCGCGGCTGGATAAAAAGCGACAAGCAGCCCGCACTCAATCCCGACCTGTGGGGACGGCTGCTTGACCTGCTCGAAATCCATGAGACCGAGTTCACCTGGATAAAGGGGCACGCCGGGCACGCCGAGAACGAGCGCTGCGACAGACTTGCCGTTGCACAGAGGGATAAATACGCCGGAATGTAACAAAACATATCACTCCCGAATAGAATAAAGAGAAAAATTCTATGGGAGTGATATTTTTGTATTTCGAGGCTATACGGGGAATAATGCTCCCCTTTATCGGAACGACCCTCGGCTCGTCATGCGTTCTGCTGATGAAGAAGGTACTGGACCGCAATATAGAGAGGATACTGATGGGAACCGCCGCGGGAGTCATGACCGCCGCGAGTATATGGAGTCTCCTGCTCCCCGCGTTGGCGCAGTGCGCTGACAGCATGGGAAGTCTCGCGTTCATACCCGCGGCGGTCGGGTTTGTTCTCGGTATCGCCTTTCTGATGCTGCTCGACAGGCTGATACCGCAGATAAAAGCAGGCGACTGCACGGACGGAGCCGGCAGAACGATGCTGATGCTCGCAGTCACGCTTCACAATATACCGGAGGGAATGGCTGTCGGCGCCGTTTACGCGGGGCTGCTTTACGGCAATAACGATATCACAGCCGCGGCGGCGCTCACTCTCGCGGTCGGCATAGCCGTGCAGAATTTCCCGGAGGGAGCGATAATCTCAATGCCGCTTCACGCTTCGGGAATGAGCCGCGCGAGATCATTCATTTTCGGGACGCTGTCCGGTACGGTCGAACCGATCGGTGCCGTATTGACGGTAGCCGCGGCAGGGCTGATCATACCTGCGATGCCGTATCTGCTGAGCTTTGCAGCCGGAGCCATGATCTATGTAACGGTAAGCGAGCTGATACCCGATATCTACTCGGACGGCAGCGCCGTATCGGCTACCGCTGCCTACTCCGCAGGCTTCCTGCTTATGATGATATTGGATGTCGCTTTCGGGTGAGCTGCGCTTACGTGCTTTGTCCTGCGCGGACGGCGCCTTCTGTCGGTCAGCCCCCTCTGGCGCAAGCGCCACCTCCCCCCGTGGGGGAGACACCCCTTTGGAAAAGGGGGCTGGACACCCTACGGCACGATGCCGTAAGGAAGTTTCCAAAAGCGCGCACGATGCGCGCATAAAAGAAACTTCCGATAAACTCAATGCTGTATTTCAGAGTGCCGGTTTATGTCGTGTGCAGACTGAAACGCAGTGGGGTTTGCAATAATTTCATTCAGACTAACTATCTGGGGCGGCTTGTCCGCCGCTTTACATTATGCTTCCGAAGCCCGCCATATTGCGGACAAAATTCCGCAGCTCCGTGCGCGAGCTTATGGTATTGGTGTGCTCGATCACTTCTCTTTGCTTCTCCGCGGACAGCTCTGAAAAGTATTTCAGCGCACCCGTGTTTTCCGCAAGCGCGGTTCCCAGTCCGATAGGCAGTTTCGGCTTCTCGTTTGTATTCATAAGATCAGCTCCCTTTCGGTATTATTATCCGAAAGGGAGCTGCATTTTATACTTTTTTCTATTTTGTATTTTATTCCTCTTCCGCAAGCGGTATGAGGTCTTTTTTCTTTGTCGTACAGAACAGCACGAACAGGAAAGTTCCGCTTATGACTGCCACTGCGGCTGTGTCCATGCTGAGCGGGGCAAACTGCTTCATTCCCTCACTGCCGAAAAGCATAACGGCAAGGTCTGATACCGTATGCGCCATAGACGGCAGGAATGCGATACCTGCGGCAATTACCTCACGCAGACGGGATTTTCTGGTTTCGAGCCTTGAATAGAAACGCGCCGATGAAGCGAAGAAGAAAGTAGCCCCGACATAGGATAACAGCACTATAAGGTTCTCCGCATGATACAGCACCGTAAGGTCGGAATTGAAGAAATCTGTGGTGCGCAGGAAAAAGGCGAGCGCCGTTAAAAGTTTTAAGTGTCCCGTTATCGCCGGCGGCTCTATGCGTCCGAGCTGTATGAATCCCGACGCAAGCAGCGAAAGCGACGCTGCCGCTATCGCAATTATCTGCATGGGCTTGTTGTCTCCGATAATCTGCGAGGCGATGAGAAGTCCGCCCAGAAACTCCGCCATGCCGAGAAAGCGTGTCGCGTTGTTTCCCATTCCGTCTGACGAGAGCGTATAAGCCGCGTCGCCCTTGTTTTTGCCTATAACGGCAAGCACGATGAATATTACCGCCGACAGAGCCAGAGCAGCGTATATCATCAGACCGCCGAACTCGGCGCCGTCCATGAACCAGCCGGTTGTGACATCGGTGATCCCTGTGATCTGAAAAAATCTGATGATGCCGCACATTACCGCAGTCACCGCAGCAACTATCACTATCAGTTTATTTGATGTTTTTTTCATTTCTGTCTTCCTTTGCATGATCATAGAAAATACAATCTATATTATAGTATATTTTCCGGATTAAGTCAATATAATTTAGTAATATTTTGCATCGCTGCTTTTGCCGTGCCGGTGCAATGACCGCCGGGACAGGCACCGCGCTTTAAGGAGAGCCGAAATGAAGGATATACTTATGATACTTGCTATGTTCGCGGTAATGATCTTCGGGCTGCCGCTGCTGATAAAGGGGCTGCCGGACCCGTCTGGTGCCGCCGTGCAGGAAAACGGCGCACCCGTGTTCCCGGACACGCTGAATGTTTATCTCTCCGATACCGGAGAGATACGGAACATGACCGCGGAAGAATACCTCGAAGGCTGTCTTGCCGCACAGATCGCCGTAAACTACGAACCGGAGGCTCTGAAAGCGCAGGCAGCCGCTTCCGCTGCATACGCTCTCAGGCTTATGGACGATCTCCGCGGCAGCGGGAAAATGCCGGACGGCGCGGATATATCAGACGACAGCCGTACCTGTCAGCCGTATTTTACCCCGGAGAAGCGTGAGGAAATGTACGGTGCAAGCTACGGCACCTACGCCGGAAATATCCGGGCAGCCGCGGAATACGGCAAGACGCATATTATCACATACGACGGCGAACCGATATACGCGGTGTATCACGCGGTGAGCGCGGGAAATACCTGCCCGTCCGAATATATATGGGGAGCGGCTTTTCCGTATCTCCGCGCATCGGCAAGCGCGGCCGACAGGGAATTTATCAATTTTGAGTGCGTGAACGAGATGAAGTACGAAGAGATACGCCGTGCGCTGATAGCCTATGACGCGGGTATCGAGATTCCCGCCGACCCTGCGCTGTGGTTCACGGACATAAACGCAAACGAGGACGGATATGTGATATCCGCAAAAATAGGGAAGAACACTTTTTCCGGCGGAGACCTGTGGCGGATACTCGGACTGCGCTCCACGGCGTTTACCGTGAAATACGAGAACGGCATTTTCACATTCACCACCAAAGGAGCAGGTCACGGAGCGGGACTGAGCCAGTACGGCGCAGACGCAATGGCGCTTTCGGGAAGCTCTGCCGCGGATATCCTGCGGCATTACTATGCGGGAGTGAATGTGCCGGAATAAGATCAGGCGCATACAGCATGTATAAACCGTTTCCGGACTTTACCGGATTTGCGGTCGGATTTCAGAGTTATCATTTTGTTTGACATTGACTGTGCAGTATGATATAATAGTAAGCACTGTTTAATGGAGAGGCTTATAATGAAAAAACTGCTGAAATATCTTACCGACGGGTATATGAAAGAAACCGTGCTTGCGCCGCTTTTCAAGTGTGCGGAAGCGGTGCTTGAGCTGTTTGTCCCGCTTGTGGTCGCGGATATAATAGATACCGGCATAGGAAACGGCGACAAAAGCTATGTTATGCTGATGTGTGCCGTACTCGCAGGGCTCGGAGCCCTCGGACTCGCGTTTTCGGTCACTGCGCAGTTCTTTGCCGCGAAAGCTGCCGCCGGCTTCTCAAAAACCGTGGGCAACGCCCTTTTCCGGCATATACAGAAGCTCTCGTACTCCGACATTGACGAAATGGGTACTTCAACGCTGATAACCCGTATGACAAGCGATCTGAATCAGGTTCAGACCGGCGTAAATATGACGCTGCGTCTGCTGCTGCGCTCGCCCTTCATAGTGTTCGGCGCAATGATAATGGCATTCACGATAGATGTAAGCTCCGCTCTTATATTCGCCGCCGCTATACCCGTGCTTGCGGCAGTTGTCATGGGTATAATGCTCGCGGGTATGCCGCTGTACGGAAAGGTACGCGGAGGACTGGACAGGCTTCTCGGCAGAACGCGCGGGAACCTTAACGGCGCGAGAGTGATCAGGGCTTTCTGCATCGAGGACAGGGAGACAGAAGCGTTCACCCGGGAAAACGATACTCTTACGCACTTTCAGCGCACGGCGGGACGAATAGCCGCGCTGATGAATCCTATCACCTTCGCGCTTATCAACATCGCTATGATCCTGCTGATATGGACAGGCGCGGTGCGCGTGGACGCCGGACTGCTCACACAGGGACAGGTCGTTGCTCTGTACAACTATATGTCGCAGATACTCGTCGAACTTATCAAGCTCGCGGGGCTTATCATAACCATAACCAAAGCTGCTGCCTGCGGAAAGCGCATTCAGACCGCACTTGACAGCGGCAGCGGAATGCATGGCGGCAGTGAAAAGAACGGCATTTCCGACAGCCCATATTCGGTGGAATTCCGCAGCGTCGGGTTCAGATACCGCGGCGCAGCCGAAAACTCGCTCACCGGAATAGATTTCAAAGCCGAAAAGGGCTCGGTCGTCGGGATCATCGGAGGTACAGGCTCCGGCAAATCGACACTGATAAATCTCATACCCCGCTTTTACGATGCTTCGGAAGGTGAAATTTATATCGACGGAAGAAGCATAAAGGAATATGACATCGGGGCTCTGCGAGGAAAGATCGGCGTGGTGCCGCAGAAAGCCGTGCTTTTCAGCGGGACACTGCGCGAGAATATGCGGTGGCGTGACGACAGCGCCGCAGACGAGGATATATTACGGGCTGTTGAGACTGCACAGGCAAAGGATATTATAGACAAGAAAGAGAAAGGGCTCGACTGCCGTGTAGAGCAGGGTGGCACGAACTTCTCCGGCGGTCAGCGGCAGCGCCTTACTATTGCACGGGCTCTTGTCGGCTCTCCTGAAATACTTATCCTCGACGACAGCTCATCTGCGCTCGACTTTGCAACTGACGCGGCTTTGCGCAAGGCTCTGCGTTCCCTCAGCGGTATGACCGTATTCATCGTGTCGCAGCGCACCTCGTCGATAATGCACGCAGACAGGATAATCGTTCTTGACGACGGCAGGGCTGTCGGCATCGGCACACATGACGAGCTTCTGAAAAGCTGTGACGTATATAGGGAGATATACGATTCACAGTTTAAAAAGGAAGGAGGCGAGAGCGCGTGAAGAACAAAGACACGCTCCGGAAAGTCCTCCGCTATATAAAAAAGTATATATGGCTTCTGATACTGTCCATGCTGCTTGCGCTGCTTACCGTCGCGGGAGCGCTGTATATCCCGATAATAATAGGACAGGCGATAGACCTGCTTGTACCCGGGAAGGCTCCCGTAAGTTCGTCGGTCACGCAGAATACCGTCGATCTCGCAGCCGTCCTGTCGCTGCTGATACAGGTAGGTGCCGTCGCCGGGATCACCGCGCTCCTGCAATGGCTCATGGGCGCGATAAACAACCGCATTGCGTTCAATGTCGTCCGTGACCTGCGCAACGACGTGTTCCGGCATATCGAGGAGCTCCCGCTGTCCTATCTTGACACTCAGAGCACCGGCGATATCGTCAGCCGTGTGATATCCGACGCGGATCAGTTTGCGGACGGACTTCTGCTCGGGTTTTCACAGCTTTTCACCGGCGTTGTCACTATACTCGGAACTTTAGTTTTCATGCTTATGCTTGACCCGTGGATAACGCTGGCCGTAGTCGTTCTTACTCCGGTATCACTGTTTGTGGCACGTTTCATATCTAACCGGACATACAGTATGTTCAAAAAGCGTTCAGAAACTCTCGGTGAGCAGACTGCCTGCATAGACGAGACAATAGGAAATCAGAAGACTGTCAAAGCATTCTGCCGTGAAGAAGAAGCTGCCGCTAAATTCGAGGAGATAAATGAGCGTCTCGAAAAATGCTCACTCCGTGCGACGTTCTTTTCTTCGCTTACAAATCCGAGCACCCGTTTTGTTAACAGCCTTGTTTATGCCGCGGTAGGACTTTTCGGAGCGCTGTCGGTGATAGACGGCGGCATAACAGGCCCCGGAATAACGGTAGGCGAGCTGTCCTGTTTTTTAAGCTACGCGAACCAGTACACAAAGCCGTTCAACGAGATATCCGGCGTAGTAACGGAGCTTCAGAACGCTTTTGCCTGCGCGGCAAGGATATTTGAGCTTATCGGGGAACCGCCGCAGTCACCCGACCCGGAGAACGCGCTTGTTCTCACGGACGCGAAAGGCAGCATAAAAGCGGAGAATGTCTGCTTTTCGTATGTACCCGACCGCAGACTGATCGAAAATTTCAACATAGATATAAAGCCGGGGCAGAAAGTTGCCGTTGTAGGTCCCACAGGCTGCGGAAAGACGACATTCATCAATCTGCTCATGCGGTTCTATGACGTGACCGGCGGCGCAATATATGCCGACGGCACGGATATCCGTAACATCACCCGCCGCAGTCTGCGCTCGTCTTACGGCATGGTATTGCAGGAGACCCGCCTGATAACGGGAACCGTCCGGGATAATATAGTTATGGGAAAGCCGGACGCGACGGACGAGGAAGTCATCGCCGCGGCAAAGGCTTCACACGCGCACAGCTTTATCAAGAGGCTGCCGCGCGGCTACGACACGCCGATAGGCGAGGACGGAGGAACGCTTTCGCAAGGGCAGAAGCAGCTTCTGTGCATCACCCGCATAATGCTGTGCCAGCCGCCTATGCTGATACTTGACGAAGCGACTTCAAGCATAGATACCCGCACGGAATTAAAGATACAGGACGCGTTCACCAAGCTGATGAAAGGACGCACGAGCTTCATCGTCGCACACCGCCTGTCAACTATCCGCGACGCGGACGTTATTCTTGTAATGAACAACGGCTCGATCATCGAGCAGGGTACCCACGAATCCCTTCTCGCGGACGGCGGTTTCTATGCCGATCTGTATAACAGCCAGTTCGAGAGCTTTTAGAGTTTTCGGAGACAGACGCTGAGTCTGTGATCCGGTTTTTTCGGTGTTCCGGGAGACAGCTGCGTCAAATTCAACCGATCTGACGAGAAGCCCTGCCGTACCTCGCTTGCGGGGATAGTGCGGTACAGACCATAACAAATGACCGCCGAAGTTTTATGCTTCCGGCGGTCTTTGTATATAAAGCGGAAAAGCCGGTTATGGTCCCGGGACATGGCCGCACCGGGGCTGTTCATGAGCGCGGGCGCGCTACCCCGGTGTTTTCCGCTTTTTATCATTATATGCAGAAAGACTGCCGGTGTGCCTTGTCAGGGTCGTGACGCGGATAGAAACGACTGCGGCTTGCACAGGCGGTAAATGCGTTTTTTCAGGGAAATTTCGGAAATTTGTCAAAACATCTTTTATTTTTTGCCGGAATGTGATATAATATACTTAATTATGATTATTTTTGACTGTGATCTGCCGTTTTACTCACCGGAAAGCATCGGACATCCGGACGGGGAACAAAACAAACCGTTTGTTCCCGATGAGTTATCCGGGTGATCGGATCTTGGACTGATATTCATTCACAGCTTTCGGGCAATGCCCGGCAAAGGAGATGGGGTCTTGAATTTTGAAGAAAAGCTCGGTACAGCCAAAAACGGAAGCAGAGCCGCTTATGAGTCGCTGTGTCTGCGGTTTGCGGATAAGCTATACGCGGCGGCGCTTTTGTCGCTGAAAAACAGCGGCGGCGCGGAAAAGGCTGTATCGGACGCGATAGATGAGGGCTTTGACAGTATTTCCCGCATAAAGGACGAGCGACACCTGTGCTCGTGGCTCGTGCATGAGCTTACGAAGTTTATCGTTGACGCTCTTAAGGAATATAAGGCGAACGGCACTTCATATACGGCGGCGGGCTCACTCGCCCCGGCAGAGAAGATGCCCGATGTGGAAAGGCTTGTGTTTGCGGTCTCGTCGGTGTTCGGGTATTCGGAAAGAGAGATTTCCGTGCTTCTCGGTATGCCGGAGAATGTTATCTCGGACAAGCTCACGTCCGCAAAGCAGCACCTGGGTACTGGTTATGACCATGTTATTAAAACGCTGTCCTCTGCGCAGGCACCCGCTGCGCTGAAAAAGCGTCTGTCCGCTTATGACGGACAGAACAGCGGCGGCTCGCTTTCGGAGTTGCTCAACATCTCCGGAGACGAGAGTGAAGATACTGCAGCAGCGGAAGAAACGGACAGCGAGGACAAGCCTTATTCACCGGAGATACCCACGGCGGTGCTTTTCGGTGATGAGGAAGAAGAACCGGTACATACGGAATCCCGGACAGCAGAACCGGAAGCGGAGGAAGCTGTTCCGGAATCCGAAGAAATACCGGAAGAAGCTCCGGCGGAGGAAGAGGTTCCGGAAACCGGAGAAATACCGGAAGAAACTTCGGCGGAGGAAGAGGTTCCGGAACCCGAAGAAATACGGGAAGAAGTTCCCGCCGAAGAAGCGGACGAGACTCCCGGAACGGAGGAAGAGTCCGTTTTTGCCGAGGATTATGAACGCGAGGAACTCGCTTCCGATGATGACAGCGGCGAGGCCGAGGAATACTATGAATCGGAGCCGGAGAAAAGCGGGGAAACGGACGATATTGCCGGAGGCAGACTCGACGCGGCGACATTCATTGCCGTAGTTTCCGCCGAAAGAATGAAAGGCAGCGAATTTCTGCGCCTTATCGGAAACACAAGGATAAGCAACAGCGCGTTCCGCGAGATAGAATCGAACCCGAAGCTGACGAAAAGCAGGCTTATCGAGCTGCTGGAGTCTTCGCCGCTCACGGAGAACGATTATTACAAGATGCTCACGGCTATTAAGGAACGCCGTGAGGTGCTGGACGCGAAAGAAGAAAACCGTCTTGCGCTCGAAAAGGCGGGACTTTATGACGGCTCGCGCAGAAAGAAGCGCCGCCGCCGCGCTCCGCCGAAGACCGAGCTGCAAATGGCTATCGGAATGAGCGACGCGAGAAACCCGGAACAGGAAGTACCGGATCTCCGTGAAGATTCGGATTCCGTGCGGACAGAGCAGTACCGCCCCGGATATCAGAAACCGCCGGTACCGGTGCAGCCTTCGATGGAATTCCGCATACCGGAGCCGGAAGAAACTCCGGAACCGGTGAAGATATCCGTGCAGACCGCCGATGAAGTGCAGGTGGACAACGCACCCTCACAGCCGGAAACGTCGGAGAACGGACGCCGCAAGATCCGTCAGAAGAACATCAGAAAAGCGGAGGAAGCGGCAAGCGTACCGCCGAGTCTCGGAGATATAGTTTCCGTTGTTCCGAGAAGCGATATCGGCTTTGTGCCGGACGAAGAACATCCGGATGATGACGGAGACGGTGCTGTCGATCCGTTCGCGGAGATCGCTGCGAAGGAAATCCGGCGGCAGGAAAAGCCGGAAGAAGAAGTACCGCAGAGCGCGGAGGAAGAGACCGTTCCTGATGAAGCCGCCGGGGATAAGACCGAAGCCGGTACGGCAGAGGAAAACACCGAAAGACATGAGCCGGCTCCGGAAGCTGCTGCCGAAGAGACTGCAGACGGTGAAGTGGAGGAAAAAACTTCGGTAGGCACGATCGAATTTGATCTGCCGCTGACTTCGATCTCCGATACAAAGACCTTTGACAAGATCATACCCATTCCGTTCGAAAACGAGCTGCCTGTGACGGAAACGAGCGAACCGGCGGCGGAGATGCCGAAATCGGAGGCAAAACATACGGACAAATGGGCAGAGCCTCTTCCCGTCCCGTCGGCAGACGATGAGAATGATATACAGCCTTTCCGCGTGGATATACCCGGTATAGATGCGGCAGATGATGATGAACAGGATTACGACTTTGAGGACGGCGCATCTGAGGAAAACAGTGAGGTGCCGGAACCGTCGGATACAGATACAGACAAGCCCGTACCGGTACAGGAAGCAGCGGAGAATATCGCCGTAGAAGCGGTCGGAACTGAGGAAACAGGGGAAGAAGAAAAGCCGGAAGAGATCATAGGTGAGGTATCTGCTGCCGGGACAGGCGAAGATGAAGCTCCCGAAGAACCGGAGCCAGAACCGCAGAAACAGACTGAACATCGCCCCGATCTTTCCGTTACGCAGATAATAAGCGATTACGCGATAGGCGAATCGAACCCGTATGTAAATGATATAATCGATCCGGAGGGTGAGGAGCTTTCCGGCGGTTATGCTCCTGATGTTGACCTCGTTTTTGAGAGCGGCAGGAAGCACGGCAGAAAAGAGGAAGTCCTCGAATTCACATCGGAGCTGATACTTGACCGCGACACCTCGGAGGACGAGGAGGAAGAAGAAGAAATAACGGCAGGCAGTCTCAGGGATAAGAAAATGTCACACGATGACGAAGATGAAGAGACACTCGGAATAACCGAACCGCCGGAGTTCAATGACGACAGGGAAGCCGCGGAAGAGATCGCGGAGAGTGATGTCCGTACCGTTAGTGAAGAAACGTTGTCCGGATATGTACCGGAAACGGAGCCCGAAGAAGAACCCGGTACCGATATGAGCGTCATCGCAGCAAACGCTGCCGCAGACGATGCAGAGGACGAGGACGAAGAGGAAGAAGCTCCGGAAAGACCCCGCTACAAGGGCAGCGAGTATTTCTATGACGATAACAAATACTATGAGGGTGTGAACAGGGGAAAGGTGATCGCCTGCGCCGTATGCGCGGTACTGCTCACGGCAGGCAGCGTCGGAATGAAGTTTCTCGCAAAGCCTGCGGAGACCGCTCCTGTACAGGACATTCCGGCGGTAACGGAGGAAGCTTCGCAGACCGAAACAAGCGAGGAAGCGGCAGTTCCGGCGCAGTCCGACGCGGTATTCTCCGAGGAAGCGGAACTCACAAAGCTGTCTGCGCTCACGGAGCTTACCGGGGCGGGATATGACGGCAGCTTCCGTGCTTCCGCAAACACTGCCGAAGCCGGATATATGAGAGCATCTTCGGAACCGTATGCGCCGCGAATACTGCCCGGTTCGGAATCCGGTGTCATAACCGACGGGAACAGCGCGTATATTTACGCGAACGACTACTTCCGCAAGGTGACCCTCGCGAGAGCGGACAGCGCGGAGCCCGCAGTCCAGCCGGAGCCCGTTCGCGTTGACGGTACGGCAGTGCGCGGATATACCGTAATTTTCGGAGAGCTGTATGTTATCTCCGAGAACCGCAATGCAGCCGGTACTTCGCTTCACGAGACAACGGTAACAGTTTATGACGATATGCTGTCGAAGAAGGACGAATACACCGTGACCGGTGATTACGCGGGCGCGGTCGTTCTGAACGGCAAGCTGGTGATCGCCGCGGTATATGCTCCGGACAAAGCGGACGAATACTACGGCGGAAAAAAGCCGTCCAGCTCAAAGAACGGTGTGGTCAGCGAGCTGTCCGCATCGGACATATACGCGATAGACGGTGCAAAGCATAACGCGCTGCATATAATTTATTCCGTTGACGGGAAAGCCGCGGCGGTGCTCGGCGGATATACCGACGGTTACCGTGATCCCGAAAAGCTCTGTCTCAGCGGGAACGGAGTAACGCTGCTTGCCGTTGACGACGGTGTGTCCTATGCCGTGGATATCACGGAGGATATGGAAGTAAAAGAAGCAAAGTGCTATATGGGTGAGGCCTTCGGTGTACAGTGCCTCGGTGACGGAGCGCTGATAGGTCAGCTCCCGGACGGCGGAGGCATAACCGCTTACAAGAACGGCACTTATATCTCCACACAGCCCGAGGACGGCAGTGCCGTTTCCGAAAACGCGCGGAACATAGCATGGTCGGATAACGGAGTGGCATTCGTTGTTGCCGAGCAGGACAAGACCGCAAAGCTGCTCTACGGGTTCGATATGAGCGGCGACTCTCCCGCGCCTGCCGACGTTACTTCGGATTACATATATACCGACAGGCTTTCAGCGGCGGGAGATCATCTGGTCGGACTGAAAGCGGAGCCCACACCCGACGGTGAGCGCGCAGGTCTCCGGCTGTCGCTGTACAGCTACGATAACGGTCTGAAGGAGACCGCCTACTCGATCATCGAGCTTGACAAGGACACCTCGCGCGACAATCTGAAATATCTCAGCAGTCCTGCCGAGGCAAACAGTTCGTTTATAGCAGTTGACGAGACCGGCACACTGTATGCCGTTCCGACGGTTTACTTCGACGGATTTTCGGAGGTCGAGCGCATAGTGATACTAAGGTACGACGGCGCAGTATTCTCACAGATCGGAGAGCACATGATGTACGATGAGAAATCCTCGGTGCTCTGCCCGGTATTCATGAACGGCGACCTTTATATAATCACCGATACCAAGCTGATAACGCTGGCTCTGTCGGAATAGTGACAGCAGTACGATATAATGTTATTCCCCTCCCATGACATCAATGACATAGGAGGGGAATCTTTTATCCTTCGTCTATCTCCGCGGTTATCTCGTTTTCCGGAAGCAGCCCGAAAGATGTGATATTCACTTTCAGTCTGCATTCCTCCGACGTTATGACCGCCGGCAGCCGGTCTTCTCCGAGGGTGACACGGTATCTGCCTGTGTCGGAGGCTCCGGTGAGCAGCGTTTCGCCCGCACTGCCGTAGGTGATCTCGCCGCCCGCAGCCGCGGCATCGTAAGCGGACGACAATGCCCGTGCCATGCTTACAGCGGCAGGACTTATATCCGCAGTACTTTCCGCGCCGAGCATGGATAGCTTTGTTTTGCCGTTGGATTCGATCACGGTCAGACCTTCGAGAGCGTAAGGCTCCGTGATCGTGAATTCCCAGCTCCCGGCACCGTAGCGGTTTATTTTCGCGGTGCATTCGCTGCCGCCGTAGGATATACCTGCTTCCGCGGCGAAAGGTACATCAAGCTCCGCGGGAACCGGCGGCTTTTTCGCGCCCGCGCATGATGACAGTATCAGAACTGCCGGAACAATAAAAATAAGACGTTTCATGATATCTCCTTTTCCTGTGCCGAAGAAAAAAGAGGATCATCGAAACGCCTTAATTTTTCAGAATCTGCCGTGTGGTATGTGCAGGCTCTTTGCGGTATAGCCTCAGGACTTTTTGAGTATTTCCGGCAGTATCTCCGGGATATCCCGCGGCAGTATCCCCGCAAGTCCCATTCTGCCCGCGAGCGTGTCCGCGGCGAGCCCGTGGAGATATACGGCGAGTACAGCAGCGTACAGAAGCGGAGTTCCCTGCGCGGCGAGCGAAGCTGTCATTCCCGCAAGCACATCGCCGCTGCCGCCTTTGGCAAGTCCCGGATTTCCCGTGGTGTTTATGAATGTTTCTCCCGTCGGAGCGGCAATTACCGTATTTACGCCCTTAAGGACAGTGACGCAGCCGTATTCTCTTGCGAAAGCCTTCGCATATCCGATGCGGTCGCGCTGTATCTCCTCGGCGGTCTTCCCGGTCATTCTCGCAAATTCCGCAGGGTGCGGCGTTACTATGATGCCCTTTTTTCTTTCTTTCAGTACATTTATATTCTTTGATACCGAATTAAGACCGTCGGCATCTATGATTACCGGACAATCCGCGTTTTTAATGACGAATCCTGTCAGCTCGGCAGTGGTCTTGCGGTCACCGAGTCCGCAGCCTATCAGTACCGCGGTGTATTTCCGGTTCATAAGCTCCATTTTTACAGCGTCAATGCTCTTGTCCGCGATAAATCCGTCATAATCCTGCTCGAGCGGCAGATATGTGGCTTCCGGTATTGCGGGAGCCACCGCGTTTATCACGCGGGTGGGTGTCGCGAGGGTGCAGAGTCCCACTCCCGTTCGCAGTGCGCCGTTCGTTGACAGCAGAGCCGCCCCGGTATAGAACGCGCTGCCGCTGATATTGAGCAGTCTGCCGTAGGTGCCTTTGTGCGACACGCGCTTTCTTTCCGGCAGGAACCGGTTTACCACGCTGTCGGTAAGCACAGCCTCAAATCCGCCGTAACAGTCTGCGGGTATGCCGATATCCGCGAGGGATATTCGTCCGCAGCTTTCATAAGCGGGATGCGAGTACAGTCCGCGCTTCATCGCACCGAGCACTATCGTGAAATCCGGACGGAAAGCGCCCTCCGCTATTTCTCCGGTATCACTGTCTATGCCGCTCGGAACATCGACGGATATTTTAATACCGGGGCAGTTCGTGTCCGTAAATCCGAACAGCTCCTTCATATTCTCTTCGAGGGCTCCGTGGAAGCCGGTGCCGAATACGCAGTCTATCACCGCGTCACAGTTCGATATCAGACGCATGACAGCGTCTTTGCGGTGAACGTAAAGTGTGGATTTTACGACCTTTTCATACAGCGAATAGCATTCCCTCGCGCAGTCGGAGCGGGGAAGATCCTGCACAAAAACGAGTATCGCGCTTGCGCGGGCTTCCGTCAGAAGGTTTGCTATGACGATACCGTCACCGCCGTTGTTGCCGCGCCCTGCGAGTATCACGATATCCTTTCCCTCGACTCCGCCGAGAAAGCGTGTGATGCGCTCAAAGCAGGCTTCGCCGGCGTTGCGCATCATTTTCATATATGATATGCCCTTGCTGTCCGCGGCAGCCTCGGCTGCTTTCATTTGTTCGTTTGTTACGGCAAGTCTCATTTTCTCACCTCATATAAAGTCTCTTTCGCCCCGGCGGTTTTCCGTCGGGGCGAAAAATTTTTCATGCTGTTACTGTTTGTGCCTGTTCTTATGATATCCTTATGAATCTGTACTCCATAGTTTTGTCGCTGTCGTCGAGCCGAAGCGTTCCGATAAACTCGTCGCCGTTTTCGGAAAGTTTTGCTTCTATGAACATCGAGGAATCATACGCAAGGTTGAAACTCGTATCGTTTACCGGGAATACCGTCCACAGTTCCTGTAAGCTGTCCTCGGTATATATTGCCCCATACTCGCCTATGCTGAATGTGAATTCAAGATCGATGTCCTCTATGTTGTTCTGCTTTGCCCAGTCCTCAACAGTCTGTCCTTCGATCATGCTAACCTTCCAGTCGCCGAGATAAGCAGCTTTCGGCGGAGCCTTTTCCGTTCTCTCGAATATTACTAAGTCTTCGTCGGAAAGGCGGGTCATAGCGAGTGTGTCGGTCTCGGCACTGTACTGTATTCTGACATCTGCGGGAGATTCGCCTTCAACAAATCCGTCAAAGCCGTCATCTCTCGGATTGAGCAGGATAAACTCACTGTTGTTGTAATATTCATCCTCGGCATTTGCTAACATATAGTTTGTGCTTATCGCGAGGTAATTGTCCTCGCCGTCATATACGGCGTGCCACTTTCCTGCGATATCATCTATCGTCACATCGCTCTTGATCTCGCCGAAAGTTATGATACCTTCGGAGATGGTGTGTGCCGCGCTTATCCATTCGATATCCATTGTTATATCGTTGATGGTGTCGATGAGCTGTGCGGTCTTATCCGTCGCGCCGGGTACGATCAGTCCGTTGCTTGTGCCGTAGGCGTCTTCAAGCTCGTATGCCGTTTTGCCTTTGTATTCGCCCTGACCCTTGATAAGCAGGTCATTCGTCTCGACTTCGTCTCCCAGTTCAATGCCGAGACGAAGCTTATTGCCGTTTATAATGACGAGCATTTCGGGGAAATCCTGTCCGCCGAGGATCTCTTCCATAAAATCTTCGTCACTGAATTCGGAAAGATCATCTATCATCTCTTTTATAGCATCACGGTACGGCTTGCCGTCAATCGCGGTAACGTGCCATGTACCGTCCATGCCGTAGGAAACGGAGCTGTCGGGGTCGGCGGAGTTCCCCTTGTCTGCCAGCGGGAAGTGAGTTTCGGCACTGTATGTTCCTACCGGAACTGCGTCGTCGTCGTAAACTATAAATCCTTCGCCGAGCTGACTGTCCCAGCCTGCGAACGTGCCGGATCGGAAATCAGCCGCCTTCGGGAAGTAATCGCCGTCGATGCTTAAATAGCTTTCGCTTGGCACAGCCGCCGTGCCGACGAACTCTCCGTCCTTGAAATAAATTATAGCACGGAAGCTCCTTTTTTCGGCAGCAGTTTTTGTCATCTCCTCGCATTGTGTGAGCATGATAGTTATGAATTCGGGTGAGATAACTTCTTTCTCTGTCCAGTTGCTGTTTTCATATATCGCGGAGTTTATCCATTCGGAACCGCTGTAATAGAATTCCAGCTCGAAATCGTCCTCGGTCTGAGCATTGTATTGCTCTGCTGTGGTAGTGCTATCAAGCATGACGAACGTTCTGTCCGCTATGTCGTATGCCAGAGCATTCAGCTCATCTTTCGAGAAAGCGGGGAGAGGATATTCCGTTGTGGTGGGTTCGCCTGTGAAGACATAAGGATATGTACCGACAACATAGTCACCGATCATATTGGTGGATTCCCACGGATAAACACCGTCGTAGTAGTTGAACACGCCCGGCATCGGCAGATTGAACGGCAGGTCGTTCTTGTCGTCCGTAAATACTGTCGTTACACCGAGTATGCCCTTTGAGAAGCGGTTGTCTATGAGGATCTCCGCGTAAACGGAATCTATATCCTCTATATCATCGAATCTGAGTTCCTCAAAAACGTAATTTTCAAGGACTTCGGGTTTGCCGTTCTTATAGTACAGCTTTATCCTGCCCTCGGCGAGACCTTCCTTATGCCTGAGCAAATCGGTTACCTGTTCATTGAGGGAATCGTATATCTTGCTGCTTGTGTTGTCCGCTTCGTACTCCATATAAGGTGTGTATGCCGCATAGTGGGGATTTGTGCTGTGATCGTTGTAGTCGATGAATTCCGGTTCGTCTCCGATGCCGGGTATTCCCGCGCCTGAAATGCCGCCGAGAATATTGGTGATCCCGCTTTCATTGATCTTCGTTTCTGCCCATGACGAGATATCCTGGCCGAATCCTTCAAGACTTTCCTTGTTGTCGAATCTTGCCGAGTTCGCGGTGTCGGGCATGGTCACGGTCTCGCTCTTCTTTTCGCTGCGGCTGCCGAATTCCACGGAGCCGATCTCGCCGAGCGCTACGGACAGCTTCTGTGTGAGTACGTCTCCCTCTACCGCGGTGTCGGAGGTGATCGTGAGCTTTTTCAGCTCGTTTATCAGCGATTCCGGGTTAAAGCTGCTGCCGCCGCCGGACATTATCATCTCACCGCTGCTATCGGCCTGCTCTCCGTCCGGCTTTCTCTCGAACAGTGTTTTTACGGATTCGACAAATTTATCCGGTTCGGAAAGTGTGACAACATACTTTCCGACAGGTACTTCGGTGTCGCCAAGGAACTTAGCGGTACTCTTGCCGGAGTAATCGCAGTCAAATCCGAAAACGAGCGGCTGCTCCTTGTCCTTATGGTTCACGCGTATATCGAGGACGGCTTTTCCGTCTTTGCCGTTCTCTGTCTTGTCCACAAGGCTTATTTCCGCGCTGAGGTCGTCCTTTGCCGTGATACCGACATACGCGCCCTTGTTGTTCTTTTGTCCGACGAACATAGCTGTTCCGCTGCCGTCTTCGGACTGCAGCTTATAGCGTGTCGCGAGTACGTTGTTGTGAACATCGACGAGATGCTCTATATCCAGCGTGAGTTCCGGTTTCTTTGTCTCGGAACTGTTTTCCGGCTGCTTGAAAAGCTCCTCATATTTCTCGTTGTCTATATTATACGCTTCTTTGAAGTAGCTTCTCAGATACTCGTCGTTTTTAAGGAAGTCTTTGCATTTATTAAGCATATCTTCGAGCTGCTCGCCCGTGAATGTGACGGAAACGAGATTGCCCTTTGCGCTTATACTGTTTTCAGTATCGGGTATCATGACAAGTACCGTGGTGTTGTCCGTGAATTTTATATCCGCGGTATCAAAGCTGTCGTAGTAAATTTTTACTATTTCTTCTCGTATGCGCTTGATCTCGTTTGCGTCGGGAGTGTATTTTTTGATCTCGTCCTCCGAAGGCTTTACGCTGTCGAATTTCTCCTTCGGGATATACAATGTCTTGTCGGTGATGCCCGGCAGAGCGATAAGCACATTTCCGTCCTTTGAATACATAGAGCCGGAAATAAACTCCTTGCCTCCCGCGATGACTGCGCCGGAGATAAGGTCGGTCTCGCCGTTTGCAATCTTCGCCGTGATCTTCGAGCTGTTTATTGCGTCGATGACGGATCTTGTCGTATCGTTGTCGGCAAGCGCAAATACACTGCCGAGCTTCACGTTTACGGTGGACTCGGTCTCAAGTGACATACCTTCGGGTATGATATCCTTTTCAAAACTGCCGAAGTAGCCGTCAAGAGCAGACAGGAACAAGGTTTCAGCCATATCCTCGGTTTCGGGCTGTTCGGCGTTGCCGGACGTTTTCATGAACGTACCCATATATGACGACATTGTTCCCGACTGATCCATGATCCGGCTGTCGAACTTGTCGTAATCTTTGAATGTGCTCTTGTTGATCATTTTCGCGTATTCTTTATCACCCATTATAAGGTGAGTGATATCGTCGTGGAAGCAGAAATATCCTACTCCCGCGCCTCCGAGAACTACCGCACCGGCAGTAATACCCGCGATAAGACCGGCCTTGCTCTTTTTCTTTTTCGGAGCTTCGGGCGCAGCAGGCTGATACGCCTCCTGCTGTTCAAATGCATTCTGCTGGACGGAAGCCGCCTGCTGGACGGAAGCCGTCTGCTGGACGGAAGCCGCCTGCTGTGCCAATTCATTCTCTTGAACGGGAGCCGCCTGCGATGCCGCATAGTCATATCCCTGTGCCGGAGCAGCCGTCTGTACGGGAACCTCCGGCTGAGCGGGCATTTCGGGCTGTGACGGCATCTGTGACTGTGCGGATATCTCAGGTACAGGCTGCTCCTGTACCCCGTTCTCGGCAGATGCCGGAGCGTCGCCTGCCGGAGAGGAAGATACAGGCTCCACAGGTGCGCTTACTGCGGCTTCCGCACTCGGGGCGGGAGCTGCGGGCTGTTGGGGGCTTCCGCATATCGGACAGAACTTAGCGTTATCTTCGATCTTGTTTCCGCAATTTCCGCAAAACATAGTATTTTTCCTTTCTGTGACAATATGATATCGTATCGCTTACTTTTTACCGTTTGACTCATCGTATTACCGGACAATATATTATATGGTACCTCTAAAAACCGCTTTGAAAAGAGAAAATGAGATAGCTGCGTAGGATACAAGGAAAGCCGACGAAGCCGGGCTGGCGCCCGGTTAGGAGGTTTGACGCAGTAGACGGTCACGGCAGGAAGCCGTGGTATTGCCGCCAAAAGCGCATAAAGTGGATAGCTCTTTTTCTCTCAAATTGGGGTTTTAGAGGTTCCCTATAATAAGCCGTAAAACATACTATATTATAGTATAGCATTAACACGTCAATATGTCAAGAAAATTTGGTTGGCAGCCGCTCTGATGCTGCTGCGGCGCGGGCAGAAAGCTGTTCTCCGCAGAACAAAGTATCTGCGCGGGAGCCGCAGACGACATTTTCCGATATCAGTTGAGCGGGTACGATTTTTTGCGATTTGACAAGAGTAATATTTTGTTATATAATAGTGGCATATTAATTTTAGGAGTGTTTTATTCTGAATAAGCATTACAGATACTTAAAACTCGCAGCGGCACTTTTATGCGCTGCGGTAACGGCGGGCTGCGGCACACCCGCGGAAACAACGGCTCCCGTTACCTCGGCATCCTCCGCCGCGGTGACAGAGCAGACAGCCGCGCTGACAACTCCTGCTCAGGTGTCCCATTCCGCAGCGGCTCTCGAAAGTGAGGACGAGCCCTCCGATAAAAAGGAACAGGAGGAAACACCGCTCGTTATTGCGGCGGAAGGGTCTGTTACGGATATATCGCCGTTCCGCTCGGATTCGGCATTCGGAAAGATCGTCGGCAAGGCGACGGGAGTTACCCTGTCCGGACGAACAAGGGCGGGAGAGCTTGTGACCCGCGCTTCCGCACCGCAGATTGAGATGTACGGCGGGAAGGGCTATGCATACAGCGGTATTGCCGACATAAACAAGTCCTTTGATGAAGAGACCGAAGTAACCAGATATGACATAAGACTTCGTGACGATGTGAGATTTTCCGACGGCGAAGCGCTGGACGCGGACGATGTTATCTTCACGCTCTACCTGCATCTCGATACGTCCTATGACGGTGACTATCCGCTGTATTACGCTAATATCGAGGGAGCTCTCAATTACTGCTTCGACAGCGATATTGCCGGAACTATAACCGCCGAAATGGCAGACGAAGCGCTCGCGGACGAGGGGATAACGGAGCTTATGCGCGAAAGGCTGATAGTACCCGTGCTCGAACAGCAGTACAAGGCTGTGGAGGAGATGTACGGCGACAGCGCATACTCGTTCTATACCGCGAAATATAAGGAACCGCAGGAGCTTTTCGCGTTCTTCTACTCCCTGGCCGACGGATATGACGCATCGGGAAAAGACAGGCAGACGGTCATCTCGGAGACTGCGGATTCCTACGGTAACAATTACCGCCAGCTCGCGGGAATGATAACCGGTGATGAGAACGCGTATGACACGCAGGCGGTATCCGTGGCCGTTGAATACATAACAAGGCAGAGCGGAGAGACGGAGCCCGTACACATCGGAAGCGTTTCCGGCATCGTGCGCACCGGCGATCTCGCACTGTCGGTAAGCGTAAAGGGCGATACATCCGTATTTGAGGACGCGCTTTGCGGTATGCGCATAGTTCCGCTTCACTACTACGGCAGTACGGGTATGTACAACTACAACAGCGGACGCTTCGGTTTTACAAAGGGAAATGCGGACGCTGTGCTCGGCACTCATTCCGGGGAACCGCTCGGCGCCGGACCATACCGTATCACAGGGCATTTTGACGGTGCGCTGATGCTTGAAGCTAACGAATATTATTACAAGGGAGCTCCCGCGGAAAGACTCCTGAAGATAGTGACCGGCGGTACGGGAGAATCGGTTTATCTGATACGCGACGGCAACGCCGACATTTCCGACTGCGACGGTACGGCGGACTGCTTTGCCGCGGTCGATGAAGCCAACCGGTCAATGGAGAAGATACTGCCGGCGATGACGGGTGACTGCGGATACGGCTATATCGGCATAAACGCGGAGAACGTAAAGGTCGGGGACGACTGCTTCTCCGACAGGAGCTACGCGCTGCGCAGAGGCATCGCGGCCGCGATAGCTTTTTTCAAGGACGATTCTCTGCACTC
>CACZGM010000039.1:25128-27090 GCA_902780695.1 uncultured Ruminococcus sp.
GATTATCCGGTTATCGACGGCGTTGTGCCTGCGGTGGACGCGGATAATTATGTAAGACCGTTTACCGCCGATGTGAACGGCGCGGCGATACTGACGGAGGGTCTTAACGAAGGAGAACGCCGCGAAGCCGTAAAGAAAGCCTGTCTCGGATTTTTCCGCGCGGCGGGATATGAGATATCCGAAGAGGGCATCGTAACGGGAGCCCCGGACGGCGCAAAGCTCACATACACCGCAGATCTCGTCTGCGACATCAAAGGCGGACATCCCGCCTACAATGCGCTGAAAAACGCGTCCGCGCTTCTTGCGGAAATCGGTATAACGCTCGATGTCCGGGCTTCCGAAGATGTATCGGAACTCTGGGGGCGCATAACGGACGGTTCGCAGGAGATATGGGCGGGGGCGTGGAACAGCAGTCTGCGCGATATCTATATCAATGGGTATTACAATATAGATTCACATAAGCTCGAAGAGCTTGTTGAAGCGGCTGAGACAGCCTCCGGAAAGGATAAGCCGAAAGCATATATGGAATGCTTGGACAGGGCGATAAACGTGTACGCGGCGGAGATCCCGCTTTACACCCGGACACTATGCACGCTGTTCAGCACGATAAGGGTAGATGTTTCGTCCGTGCCGGAGAATATGACCGGTACCTACGGCTGGGCGGACGAGATAGACCGCATTACACTGAAGAAAGGTCAGCAGCAATGAAAACCGATGTTCTTATACTCGCCGGCGGTTCGTCACAGAGAATGGGCGGGATAAACAAGCAGTTTGCAGATATCGGCGGTGTGCCTGTCATAATAAAAAGCGCAATCGCGTTTGAGAAGTCACCGCTTGTTTCAGATATCATAATAGCGGCGAGAGAATGCGACATAGACAGGATACACGGTCTTTGCGAACAATACGGGATAGCTAAGCTGAAAAGGATAGTTCCCGGCGGTGCTTCGAGGACGGAGTCGGCGCGGAACGCGTTCTCCGCCGTCGAAAACGCGGATATAATAATGGTGCATGACGGTGCGAGACCGTTCGTGACGGAGGAGCTGATCGGACGAATTGCCTGTGCGGCGGACGAATACGGTGCGGCGATACCCGCGCTTCCGCTTAAAGACACCGTGAAATTCACGGACAGCGGCGGATTTTCGGCGGGAACGCCTGACCGTGATACTCTGCGCGCGGTACAGACACCGCAGGCGTTCCGTGCGGATATATACGCGGAAATGGTGCTTTCGGGAAAGGAAGCGACAGACGATGCCGGACTTGCGGAATTGCTTGGGATAAAGGTGAAGCTCGTGGACGGAGACAGAAACAACATCAAAATAACCACTCCGGACGATCTTCCGGACAGCACGCCGCCCGTACTGCGCATAGGTCACGGGTATGACGTACATATCCTCACCGAGGGCAGGAAGCTGATAATCGGCGGGGCGGAGATACCTTATGAACTCGGACTTCTCGGTCATTCAGACGCGGACGTGCTTGTTCACGCGGTAATGGACGCTATGCTCGGTGCGCTCGCTCTCGGGGACATCGGAAAGCACTTCCCGGACAGTGACGAGAAATATAAAGGCGCGGACAGCATAAAACTGCTTGAATATGTCACGCAAATGGTGCGTGAAAAGGGATATTCCGTGTCGAATCTTGACTGCACGATAAACGCGGAAAAACCGAAGCTCGCGCCGTACATAGCGCTTATGCGTGAGAATATCGCCCGTGCTGCTGGAGTTGCGGCAGACCGCGTAAGCGTCAAAGCAACTACCGAAGAGGGTCTCGGACTCGCCGGAAAAGGCATTGGTGCGGTATGCGTATGTCTTCTTAGCAAAGAATAGTGACTGGAGCAGATACCAATAATCTTTTTTATAATTCATGTGTCCTCAACAACTGCCTTATGGCAGTTGTTGTTCCGAAATCCGCAAAGCGGACTTCGGAAAGCCTTAAAAATACACTTTCAGCGTATTTTTAAGG
>CACZGM010000040.1 GCA_902780695.1 uncultured Ruminococcus sp.
CATACGGTCAAGCAGAGACGAGATATCCTCGATGCACTTGCTGACGTCCTTTTTCGCGTAACGCAGTTTCCGCGCGAACATTCCCACCTCGTCGTTCACAAAGAAGTAATCCACCGCGGTCGTGCTGAACTTTCCGCTCTCCATTTCTTCGGCAAGTGTCATAACCTGACGGATAGGTATCATTACACGCCTGCGCATGAAAATTACCACCGCGGCAGCACTCACGGCCACAAGAACAAGTGACACAGCCGTTGAAACGAAAGAAACCGAAGCAAATTCCGCATCCGATACCGCGGAACTTAACCCCGCACAATACGCGCCTGCTATCTTTCCGTCCGCGCCGTACAGGGGCGAGCAGGAAATGTAGTAATTCTGTCCGGCTGTCACAGTCTGTCCTGTGCAGCTTTGACCGCCGTTGATCACCTCACTGCGGATCCTGTCCGGCACAGGCGTGCCGAGTATAGCATCGCCAAGTGTGGTCGCGCAGCAGATATCACCGCCGTAGATCGTTATCTCACAGCCTGTGAGCGCTTTCACTGTCTCAGGCAGTGCGCACCGGTAAAGATCATATCCGAGCACAAGAGCGCCCTTCGCTCCGTTCTCAAAAACCGGAGCCGCATATACAGCAGCCGTCCTGCCGTCAAGTGAGACAATGCCGTTCACGGTATTTCCAGCCGCTATCGAGCGCAGATCAAATGTGCTGAACGGATAGCCGTCCGAATAAATAACATTACCCTCAATATCAAGCACTGCGCAGAAGCAGCTGCTATCACTGTATTCCGGCCATGTCTCGACGAAATACTCGTTATAGGACCCGTTCATGGACTTCGCAAACGGGTCGTCCTCCGACCAGCCGCGGAACTTCTCCGAAAGGAGTGCTTTTTCGCGTGCGAGCGCATCTTCAAATATCAGCATTCCGGTGCGGGCACGTTCGGTCTGCGTGTCATCGTTGAACGCCCTGAACATCGACATTGTCACAAATGTCGAAACCACGACCGTGACAAGTATAGCCGCGACAAACAGCACCACAGCAGCAGCGCCGAGCTTCTTGTTTCCCTTTTTGCGCTTTCCCGCAGCCAAAACCATCACCACCAGACCGATTCAGTACGAAAAATGATCTTACAGACTTGTCCTGTATGGAATGCATTCTGCACAATCAATTCTCTTCCGTGAAAATTAACATATCTATACATTATAAATGTATCACCGTTTGTCTCAAATGTCAACAACTGTGAGCAATTTTACCGGAATCAGAGTAATATTATATCCGAAATATAAGCGGCGACAGGACAGTGTGGATTTTTTATACACCTGAACCGTGTTTCAATTGCCGTCTGCACTGTTATCGTCTTTTCCACGTTCATCGCCTATTGCTTTTTTCGTATATTTGTGTTATAATACAAATAGCTGATAGCTACTTCGGCAGGACTGTCAAGAAAGCATAATCGGGAGGTGCATTATGGATAAATTTGTTGTTACGGTATCGAGAGAATACGGTTCGGGCGGAAGACTTATCGGAAAGAAGCTCGCTGACGAGCTCGGGATAGGTTTCTACGACGGTGAGCTTTTGTCACTCGTTGCAAAGGAAAGCGGATACACCGAGGAATTTGTCCGCAGAAATGACCAGAAAAAAACGCAGAGTCTGCTGTATCATCTGTACATAGGCAGCCAGATACTCCCCGCCTCTGATATGATATTCATTGCGCAGTCGAGAGTAATCAAGGATCTATATAACAAGGAGAGCTGCGTGATCGTCGGAAGATGCGCCGATTATGTCCTGCGAGGATATCAGAATGTATCAAACGTGTTCGTTACCGCACCGCTTGAAAGCAGGATTGCAAGAGTACGCGACGAATACGGCGAACAGTCTGACAACTACCGCGCGTACCTTATCAAGAAGGACAAGAACAGAATAGCATATTACAACTATTTTGCAGACGACGCGTGGGGCAAGGTACAGACCTACGACATTTCCGTCAATTCGGATATCGGCATAGACAGATCCGCCGATCTTATCGCACAGTACATAAGGGAGAAGTACGGTATATGAAAACTGACCCCATTTCCGCGGATATCAAAGGCGCGATCTTTGACCTCGACGGGACTCTTTTTGACTCAATGGATTTCTGGTCTCATCTCGACGAGAGGTTTCTGAAAAGACACGGGGTCGCGTCCGTCCCCGACGACTATATGCTTGAAATAGCGCATCTCGGCGCGGAGGAGACCGCAATATACACCCAAAAGCGCTTCGGACTCGATATGTCTCCGAAAGAGATGATGCGGGAATGGCACGATGAAGCCGTGGTATATTATTCAGACTCGGTGCAGCTGAAACCCGGCGCGGAAGAATACCTTGCGAAGCTGAAAAACGAGGGCGTAAAGCTCGCAGTGGCAACGGCAAACAGCAGAGACCTGTATATGCCGGCACTTGAACGGCTCGGACTCACCGGATATTTCGACGCTTATGCGGAGGTCGCCGAGGTCGGCAGGAAAAAGGGGTTCCCGGATATATACGAACTCGCTGCGGAGCGCCTTGGTGTAAAACCTGCGGAATGTGCCGTATTTGAGGATATCTATGTCGCGCTTACGGGCGCGAAAGCGGGCGGTTTCCGCGTTGTCGGGGTATATGACGAGTCCTCCGAACGGGACATGGATCTGATACTCGGTATTACCGACGCTTTTGTCGAGAGCTTTGAGAATTGTTTCTGAACAGCCGCTTCCCTGCCGCAGCTGTCGGCGCAGACAGATTCTTTCTGTTGGACTGCGCTTTCAAAGGTTTACATGATTCACAGTACAGTCACCCCTCCGGACAGCACCTGCCGTTCGGAGGGATTTTATATCACGGGATTATTTTTGCAAAAGATGTTGATTTTACGGCACGATTATGTTATAATATCAATGAATTAATGCTTTAGCGGGATATATTTCCGCCGACGCAGAAATAATCCGAAAGGAGATAAATAATTGAAATACAACATGAAAAAAGTGCTGACAGCGGCAGTACTCGCCGCCGTTATCACGGGAACGGCTTCCTGCGGACAGCAGCAGTCTCCCGCCGCAACGTCCGCTCCGGCTGATACGACCGTGTCTGCCGCGGAAACGGAAGGCACCGCGAACGTAACTGAAAGCGAAGCCGGCGACACAGAGACGGATGATGTCACCGAAGCACAGACCGATGCGGGCAGCATTGACCCTATGAGCGCCGATTACAGCAAAATAGACATTGAGATCCTGCCCGACAGCGGTGAAGAGATAGTCAATTTCACGAACGATATGCTTGCCGGATTGTACGACGGCAAGATCGTGAAATGCACCGGCAGAACAAGCAGACGCATGACCGGCAACGCTATGATGCAGGAGCAGCCCGACGGTACATTCCGCGGCTTTACATGGCTGCTTGCAGACACGGATGATGCGGACGCTTATCCGCCCGATGACGCGACAGCCGAGATAACCGGCATCGTCGGTACAGGAGAATACGGCGTAAGATATCTGTATGTTCCCTCTGCCAATGTAAAAACAGTTTCTTCCGACGGCAGTGAAAGCAACGCCTCACCCAATGAAAACACAATATTGGCTGACGGGGCATATAACGGGCTTATCGAGTCCGCAAAGGCTTACTACGCGGGTAATCATGACGGATATGTACCGACCGGTGCAAGCGTTGAACCACAGGAGGACGGAACCGTCGCTGTACAGCTTTTCGACGACCTTGATGACCATACCGCCACACTTGAATGGTATTATATCGACCCATCAACGCTGAAAGGCACCGATCTTCAGGGAAATGCCGTTGATCTCGATATGTCAGCAGGAAGTGAAAACGATACAGGCAACGGCATACCCGCAAAAATAATCCCGGAACCGTGGGATCCGCCCGTTGTTCACAGACAGGTGATGTTTGATGAGGGCGAATTCTTCGGAGTAAGATATCTCGGCTGGATAGACCCGAAAGTCACCGACTTCGACAGCTATTCCGACTACATAGGACATATACTTGAAGAGACAGGTACATACGAAGATTTCGAGTTCACGAAGGATATGCCGCATGACCGCTTTGTCTCCAGCCCCAACGGACAGGAGCTATATCTTGTTATCCCGTTTGACCGTGAGGGCAGCGTTTATGTCGTTGAGCAGGTTGCTCCCGGAGAACCGCCCGGAGAAGCTACCGAGTGGATGTACCGCAGCAATGACGGCGCTCCGTTCCTGCTGAAATGCAACGTGAGCGAGATATACCCGGACGTAAAGGTGATCTTCCTTGACAGTGAAGGTCAGCACGCGGAATGGTACCCAGGTATCAGCGGCAAGGACGGTACTGTTATCACCACGAACGACACAAACAGGAAGGTACACGACTTCACATCTTACGACAAGCTCGCAAACCCGGATAATGCACCTCTGGGATAAAAATACTGGTATATTTTAACGATATAAGGAGGAAAAGAAAATGGGACTTTTTGACAATATCGGCAAGCCCGCAGAGCAGTCCGCACAGCAGACAGGCGGCAATAAAAGCGTTGACGTGGTATTCCCTTCACTGCCCGATACGTTCGAGCAGTTCACCGCGCTTCCGCAGGCACAGCTTTCCACTCCGTTCGACACGGCAGCAATGACGGTACTCGCGCTGTGCTTTTATCCGCAGGATGAAGCGCTTTCAAAGAAAATGTATGAATTCGTAAGCGGCCCGCGCACGATAAATCCCGCGGAATACAGCTTTATCAAGGACAGATTCCGTGACGCGGATTATGTTCCGCGCTCCTACTTCAAGGGAGCAGTTCCCGCAAACGACTACAAGCCCTCCGAGCCTTACACCGTGACGGTAAGCGAGAATCCCTATTCCTACCAGAACGAAGGCTACGCGAAGATGTTCCTCACATCGGGCGGTGCGGACAGTCCGCGTTCCGTTCAGCTCCGCAAAGCCAAGGACGGAAAGTGGTATCTGTGGGAGCAGTTCATTCTCGTGGGCATCAGAGCTCCCGAAAGCAGCAATCCGTGGGCGTGAGCCTCTTGACAAAAGCACTGAGTGTTTTTATAAGGGCGCTGCAATTATGCTGAATTCTGGCATTATGTGATACAAAAATACGCCTGTGAGCATGGCTTGCCGTGCTTACAGGTGTTTTTGCTTTGCATAAATTGGGTAAGGATATGGAACGTTTCCGCGCCGAATGGGTGGAAACACGTTTTTTAATGAATAATGAACAGTGAATAGTAAATAGCACATAAAAAATGCCCCTCTTACAAGGAGCATTTTCTTTTGTGGGGTGGGAAGTGGGATTCGAACCCACGATCTTCAGTGCCACAAACTGACGCGTTAGACCAGCTACGCTATACCCACCATATTAACTTCACCGATAAAATATTATATCATATAATTTGCTTTTTGTCAATACCTTTTTTTCTGTTTTTTGAAATTATGAAAAATCCGTACTCCCGCCGCACTCATAAAATCAGATACCTGTCATGTGCGGCGGACAGAACTATGCTCTTTCCTACCGGAAAACATCCGGCTTACAAAGCTATTCACTGAAAAAATCCATGAGCCGCTGCTTATAATCGGGTGCTTCATCATACACCGCGTGTCCGTACCCGTCATACATATACAGCTCACAGCCGAGTTTTTCCGCAATCTCGACCGATGCCGCTCCGCCGAGCACTTTATCGTCTTTGTCACCGATAACAAGCACAGGACAGCTAATCCTGTCAAGCTCAGCATAAATATCATATCCGACGCACGCTTCGACCATTATGCGGAACCTTTCGATCTCTTCCTGCGAGGCAAGCTCTCCGAACTCCAATATAAACTCTCTGTATTTTGCGAGGAACTCCTGCGAATATATACGATCCGCAAAGTCGGCACAAAGCTCACGCAGCTTCCTGCGGCGGGCAAGCTCCGCCCACCTCGCCATAACAGTCCTGACCTCGTCGGTGATTCTCGCCGCAGTAGAGCCGAGCACAGCCTTTTTCACAAGTTCCGGACAGCGCGCGGCAATGTACTGCGCTATCATACCGCCCTGTGACGTGCCGAAAACGTAAGCGTCCCTTATTCCGGCAGCCTTCATCGCATCCGCAAGATCTTCTGCCATTCCTTCTACGGTGTAACCTTCGGGCATATCCATACGCCTGTCGAATATCCAGACTGTGTAATCCTCCGCAAACATCGAATACGCCGATGCTATTCCCTCCGCGGAATCAAGCACATTACGCAGACTTACTCCCGGTATTATAACGAGATTCCTTTGACCTGTGCCGAACCGCGCATACTGCGTTTCTGCACCGTTCACGATCACCGAACCCTTTTCAGTTCTCTTCTTCATTTTCTCCTCCGAAGCATATCAGACCGTTCAGACGGCGGCAGGCATCACACCATATCTGCGAGCCGCTCTGCAAGAGCAAAACGCAGAGTTACCGGTGCGCTGTCGGTTATTATCCTGTTCTGATCTCTTGTGACGGTGAGCGTTATTATGCCGTTTGAAATATAGGCATACGCCCCCGCCGCGTTCACGTCGTCCTTTGAGAACAGCATCTCCGCAGCACGGCGCTCCGTCTCAAAGCAGCGGTAGGTATCCTCATCATTGATCGCGCCGATGATGTGCGGGTTTTCGCCCTCGCGGCTCTGCACGGCAATAATGCCCTGACACGCGGACGGGACTATCACCTGCCAGCTTATGGCGGCAAAACCGAACCGCGGGTCGTTTATTTCACCGGTGCGCCTCAGCCCCGATTCCGACAGCACTATCCCGTCGTAATCCCCGTCATACAACGCACGGAGCCTTGCGCCGGCGCTTCCCTCTATCGCGGATATCTCGGCATTCGGGTGCAGCTTCTTTATCCCTGCTGCGCGTCTTACGCTGTTTGTGCCGATCTTCGGCTTTTCGGGCAGCGCCCGGTCTCTTCTTGAAACGAACATATCCCTCGGTGAGCTGCGCTCAAGCACAGCATTCACGCAGGTACCCGCGGCAAGCCGAAGCGGCAGGTGCTTTGCCGTATGCACGGCAAGATCGATCTCACCGTTAAGCAGAGCCTCAGCCATTCTGTCCGTGAAGATATTGCCGCCGCCGTCTTTCTCGAACGAGCGTTCTATGAACGCCTGCTCGCGGTTACCGATATAGAGTATCTCTGTTTCTATATCCGGGTAAAACTCCGAAATACGCTGAGCGACAGTTCTGGCTTGCGCGATCTCAAGCCTGCTTCCCTGTGTCCCTATTCTTATTTTCATTTCTCATTTCCTCTTATATTGCTGACGCAATCGAATGATCTACGTTCACAGCTCATACGAAACGCTTTATCACCGCAGCCGGAAGATCACGTTAAGGCTCCGACATTTTTCGGCAGGACAAACATTCATAAACCGTCCCGATGCGCATAAAATGTAACGATCAGGAGGGCTGTTATATGAACAAAAAGATCAATATACCCGATCTGCTGATATTCATACTTTCGGCAGAGCTCGCCGGTGCGCTGTCCGGTGTTGTTTCGGGCGGTAATTTCGGCGCGTTTTACGATACTCTGACAAAGCCGCCGTTCGCGCCGCCGGGCTGGCTTTTTCCGGTAGTGTGGGGGATCCTGTACGCTGTAATGGGCATTTCCGCGTACATAATAAGCCGCAGCGATGATATCGGGAAAAACTCCGCTCTGACGCTGTATGTCGTACAGCTTTTCGCAAATGTGCTGTGGAGCCCGGTATTCTTCGGCCTTAAGTCGTTCGGCGGTGCGGTCGCTGCTGCCGCTGTGCTGACCGTGCTTGTTGTATGCATGACTGCGGTGTTCTGTAAGATCGACCGCTGCGCCGCGCTTATAAACATTCCTTATGTGATATGGACACTGTTCGCGCTGTATCTGTCGATAGGCTTCTGTGTGCTGAACTGATGTCCGTTCCGCACTGTCAGCGGGAATTGCAGACTTCACCGGCAATTAGATTTTATCATAATCCGCCGGAAAAGTCAAGCGATGCAATGATCCGCGGTATAGCCTTAATTCCTTTTTTTCTTCCTTACTATGACAACGATAACGGCAATTATCACAGCAAGAACCGCTGCGCCTGATGCAGCGCATATGATGATAAGACTGCGCACCGCGTCCTCGTCCGTCACTTCGACGGTCTTTGTATAGGAATATGTATATTTTCTTACCGCAGTATCTACCTTATCCGCGATAATTTCATGTCCCTTGGCATTCGGATGTATGTCAAAGCCGGATATATTCGTAAGATCACCGCATCGTCCGTCAAACGCGCCTGCTACATCTACCGTGGTATAGATGACATCATCTCCGTCAACAGAGCACGCCGCTACGATATCGTTGAAACGGCCGATCTTATCGTCAGTAAGCTCCGACAGCATTTTGATATCAAAATATTCGAGCGGGTCGTAAAGCGTCTGCACGAATACCCTGCCGCCGGCTCTTGCCTTCAGTTCGGCGGCTGTTTCTTTCAGATTGTCGCGGAAGCCGTCGAGAGCCTTGTCGATATCGCTTTTGAAATCAATAAGGTCAAAAGCTGCGGACAGCAGTTTCGCATCGGTGATATCCACTTTTCCTGTCTCGAAATTATATCCGAGCTTTCCCATTATCCTGAAAATGACGGACAGCAGATCGTTTCCGCCGATGGATACGACCACGGCATCGCTCGAACCAAGAACATCGTCAAGCTCACCGCTTCTGATGCTTTCGAGCAGCTCGGCCGAAGTCATGCCCGAAACTGCCTTGTTCACCATTGTATGCGGGCAGTCTTCCGGAAGCTCACTTCCGTACTTCTCCGCAAGTATATTCGCGTATGAACGGCAATTGTACAGATCGCTGCCGGTATATCCCTCAAGGCCGTAACCCGCGGCGATAGAGTCCCCGAGAAATACAATGTTTGTCGGAACCGGCACATCCTCAGTGACATCAACGAGCTTGGTCAGCTTTACGCAGGAACCGCAGGTCAGCAGCATGACCGCGATAAGCAGAACAGATATGATCTTTTTGAACATAGGCAAATGTCCTCCTAAAACAGTGTGATGATAAATCCGGCAAGATATGCGCTTCCCGCGGCGGCAAGCGCCACGACTATCAGCGGCATTCCGACATAAGCGAGTATCAGCGCGGTGACAGTCCCGACCGAGGATGTGATAATGTCTCCGGTGCTGTTGAATATCGCGGGGAAAGTCATTGCGCTCAGTACGGTGTACGGTATATAGTACAGAAAGCTGTTTATAAAACGGGATTTTATCTGCCTGCGCACAAGTGTGAGCGGTATCATCCGTATCAGATAGGTCACGCCTGCCATAACGGCGATATAGATGACAATGCTCATGTCCCCTCACCGTCCTTTACTGTATCCGCAGTTTCCTTCGGGAAAAAAGCGGCGCATACCGCGGCAGCGGCAACAGCGCAGATAATGACGGCAAATCCGGACGAAATGAACGGCGCAAAGCAGTATAAAACGGCGCTTGCTCCCGCGGCAAGCAGGACACCTGCAAGAACGCTCTTCTCTTTTTTGGCGGGAGGTATGATTATCGCTATGAACATACCGTACAGCATTATGCCGAGCGCATCGGAAACGGCTGCGGGAAGAACAGTCCCGGCTGCCGCGCCGAGCACGGTTCCGAGGACCCAGCCGACGGTGGATACGAGTATTATACCGTACATATACCACGGCGTTATCCTGCCCGGCTGTACGGCCGCCATAATGAATATCTCGTCGGTTATGCCGTAAGAGACGAGAAGACGGCGCGGGAGATTGAAGCTCTTGTCGAGCTTTTGTGAAAGCGAAAGTGACATCAGCGAATAACGAAGGTTTATGATAAGCTGTGAAAGAACCATTTCCGCCAGAGAGCCGCCTGCCGCTATTATGCCGACACCTGCCGCCTGTCCGGCGGATGTGAGGTTGAACAGCGAAACGGCTGCTGCTTCCGTGACCGACAGTCCGCTTTTAACGGCGAGTATGCCGAATCCGAATGACACGGAAAGATAACCGAGAAAGATCGGTATCCCGTGTTTAAGACCTTTTACAAAATGAGAAAGTTTCAATTACTGCTCCGATACGATTAATTTTAGCATATTATAACACATTTTTCCGAAAATTACAATAGCACGGATCGGTTTTCGCATTTATACCGGTTGACGCTCTGCCTGCCCGGACATTGTTTCCATCAAAAAACCGCTGACATCAGGATCAGCGGTTTTCTGTATTTTATGTGAATATCAGTTTCCATTATTACAGCCGCAGTGCGCGTGAATTGCCCCTTCCCTCGCGGTCCGGACAATGCGCGGAATGCTCCATAATTACTGTACTACTCCTGCTCTGCTCTCCTTGAGGATAACGTCGTGAGAGCCGCCTTCCACGATACTTGTCGAAGAAACGAGCGTGAGCTTTGCCTTTTCGCGGAACTCCGGTATCGTAAGACTTCCGCAGTTGCACATTGTAGAACGCACCTTGGAGAGCGTCTGTGTAACGTTGGATTTCAGCGAACCTGCATAGGGAACGTAGCTGTCAACGCCCTCTTCAAATGAGAGCTTCTTGTCGCCGCCCATATCGTAGCGCTGCCAGTTTCTTGCTCTGTTGGAACCTTCGCCCCAGTACTCCTTGACGTATGTACCGTTGAGCATGAGCTTGTTTGTCGGGGATTCGTCAAATCTGGAGAAGTAACGTCCGAGCATTACGAAATCAGCGCCCATAGCAAGTGCGAGAGTGATGTGGTAATCCTGAACGATACCGCCGTCGGAGCATACGGGGATATATACGCCGGTCTCCTCGAAATACTTGTCGCGTTCTGCGCAGACCTCGATAAGTGCGGTAGCCTGTCCTCTGCCTATTCCCTTCTGTTCACGGGTGATGCAGATAGAACCGCCGCCTATGCCGACCTTGATGAAGTCAGCACCGCAGTCAGCCAGGAAACGGAAACCTTCCTTGTCAACAACGTTTCCGGCACCTACCTTTACGGTGTCGCCGTATTTAGCGCGGATCCACTCTATTGTGAGTTTCTGCCACTCGCTGAATCCCTCCGAGCTGTCTATGCACAGCACGTCAGCACCGGCTTCTATAAGCGCGGGAACTCTCTCGGCGTAATCGCGTGTATTTATACCGGCTCCCACTATGTAGCGCTTTTCGGCGTCAAGAAGCTCGTTCTTGTTCTCCTTGTGAGAGTCGTAATCTTTTCTGAACACGAAATACAGGAGCTTTCCGTCCTTATCAATTATCGGGAGGGAGTTCAGCTTGTGATCCCAGATTATATCGTTGGCTTCCTTGAGCGTTGTTTCAGCGGGAGCCGTAATGAGCTTCTCGAAAGGGGTCATGAAAGTGCTTACCTTCGTGTCCGTATCCATTCTCGAAACTCTGTAATCTCTGCCGGTAACAAGTCCTACGAGCCTTGTGCCAAGTGTACCGTCCTCGGTGACCGCCATAGTGGAATGACCGGTCTTTTCCTTGAGCCTGAGCACATCCGCCAGTGTCATATCGGGACTTAAGTTGGAGTCACTGGTAACGTAGCCTGCCTTATGAGACTTTACACGCGCTACCATTGCCGCTTCGTCCTCAACTGTCTGTGAACCGTATATAAAAGAGATTCCGCCTTCCTTTGCGAGCGCTATCGCCATTTTCTCGCCGGAAACGGACTGCATGATAGCCGATACCATGGGTATGTTCATGCTGATCGCGCTTTCCTCGCCTTTTCTGTACTTCACAACGGGAGTGCGGAGCGAAACATTTGCGGGAATACACTGTGAGGAAGAATAACCGGGAATGATAAGATACTCGCCGAAAGTATGCGAGGGTTCCGAATAAATAAATGCCATGTCAACTTCTCCTTTTCATAAAAAATCTTACCTTATATTATAACCGTTTTTCGTCATAAAGTCAACCTTTTTTTAAAATTTTGACACCCATACGGCGGTCACAGCTCCTCAATTTCATGCACTCATTCATTTTTTGCAGTTTCTGTATGCAAAAATTGCAATCCGGACTTGATTTTTCGGAAACAATGTAGTATAATTAGTCTATGAATGCGCTGTTATCGGGCGCATATACCATTCTTGCAAAAACAGGAGGAGCATAAAAAATGCAGTCAAACCTTATTGCGGATATCGAAAAAAGAATGCCCGAATTTTCAAAAAGTCAGAAATACATTGCAAACTACATCACACAGCACTATGAGAAAGCCGCGTTCATGACGGCGGCGAAGCTCGGCGCGGCTGTCGGCGTAAGTGAAAGCACGGTCGTTCGTTTCGCGGACGAAATGGGTTTTGAGGGCTACCCCGAGATGCAGAAGGCTCTCCAGAGCTACGGAAGGAACCGTCTCACCACGCTCCAGCGCCTTGATATCTCAACGGACAGACTTGGCGGCGGCAATATGCTCAAAAGTGTAATGGCGCAGGACATCGAGCGCATCAGATATACCATGGAGCATATATCGGAGGAGAGCTTTGAAGCCGCAGTGGACAAGATCATCAATGCCCGCTGTGTCTATATCTTCGGAGCCATGAGCAGCGATATCCTCGCACGCTTTCTCGGCAGCTATCTGAGCCTTTCCTGCGAGAATGTCGTTCATGTTCAGCCGATCAATTCAAGCGGAATACTGCAGCAACTTATAAGGCTCGGCAAGGATGATGTATTCATCTCGATCTCATTCCCCCGTTATTTCAAGAACACACTCACTGCTACCGCATACGCCAAGGAATGCGGCGCGGACATAATCGCGATAACAGACTCGGAAGCTTCACCGCTTGCCGAATACGCAGATCAGCTGCTTCTCGCAAGAAGCGATATAATCAGCTACGCCGACAGCCTTGCCGCACCGCTGAGTCTTATAAACGCGCTTGTCGCGGAAGTAGGAATGAAGAACAGCACCCGTCTTGAACAGATGCTCACAAAGCTGGAGGAACTCTGGGAAAAGAACGAGGCATACAAGAAAGACGATGACAAATGAGAGCACCGTTCTTCCATACTAATGGAAACACCCATATCTTAAACATCCGCTCCGGAGCTCACACGGCACTTTGCAAAAGAAGTACCGTGTGAGCTCCTCATGCTTTTGCCGGAAAACTATTGTCCCTCAAAAATGAAATCAGATCAGAAACTGCCGCGGAATTCTGCATTTTCCCAAAAGATGTCATTGTTTGTCATGGTGAAATGTGATATAGTGATATTGTGAGATCATGAAAGGGGCGGTAAATATGCCAAGAAGAAAAAAGACAGCCGACAGAGGCGAGATACTCGAATTTCTGACGGCGGTTATGCGCAACGAGGAACTCAATGACAAAGACCGGATGAGCGCAGCATTCAAGCTCGGCAGGTATCTCGGACTCGAATCGCCGGAAAGCGGTGCGGACGACACGCCGAAAGTGGTGATATATGACGGAAACCAGACGGATCAACTTTAATTCGCTGATATCACCGTCATTCCGCGGAGTACACCGTGATATCGCGGAAAGCATGCACACGCATTATGTTCTGTGCGGAGGGAGAGGAAGCTGTAAATCCTCGTTCGTGAGCCTTGAGATCGTAAGAGGGATAATGGCGGACAGGGACGCAAATGCCGCCGTTATACGAAAGATAGGCAGGACGCTTCGCGAAAGCGTTTACGAACAGGTTTTGTGGGCAATAGAAGCACTGGGCGCCGCCGACTTGTGGGACAGCCGCGTGAGCATACCGGAGCTTGTCTATAAGCCCACGGGACAGCGGATCATCTTCCGGGGAGCCGACGATCCGCGTAAATTCAAATCCGTCAGGTGCGCATCCGGGTATATCAGGTATATCTGGTACGAGGAGACGGACGAATTCTCCGGGATAAAGGAAATAGATACGATCAATCAGTCGCTTATGAGAGGAAGCGGCTCTTTTTATTGTTTCTACACATACAATCCGCCACGTTCCGCTGCTTCATGGATTAACCGCGAATTCGCAAAACCGCGCCCGGACAGGCTCACACACAAAAGCGATTACACGTCCGTTCCGCCGGAATGGCTCGGACAGGCGTTCATCGCGGAAGCGGAATATCTGAAACAGTCAGACCCGCAGCGCTACGCAAACGAGTACATGGGCGAGATAACAGGCACCGGAGCCGAGGTATTCACGAATGTGAGACTGCAAGCCATACCCGATGAGCAAGCCGACAGCTTTGACCGCACATACCGCGGTATAGACTGGGGTTACGGCGCAGACCCGTTCGTGTATATCGGCACCGCTTATGAGCACGCTTCACGGACGCTGTACATTTACAGGGAGTTTTACCGCTGCGGAGCGCGTTTCGACGAAATAGCCGACGCGATAAAGAAGCTCAACCCGCACAATCTGACAATAACCGCCGACAGCGCCGAACCGCGTTCAAACGACGAGCTGCGTGCCCGGGGGCTGTCAATAAGAGCCGCAAAGAAGGGACAGGGTTCGGTGGAATACGGCATAAGACGGCTGTGCGACCTGAACGCTATAATCATTGACCCGGTACTCTGCCCGAATGCCGCCCGCGAATTCACAGGCTACAAGTTTGAGGAGGACGGCTGCGGCGGATTCCGAAGCGGCTTTCCGGACCGCGACAACCACACTGTCGATGCCGTGCGCTACGCACTCGAAGAACGCTTCTCCCGCCGTCCTGTCGGCTGCTTCTCACGCAGCAAACTCGGGCTCTGAGAGAGATTTTCAGAGATAGGGCTTCGCGTATGCGACCGCGCAGGTCCTTCATTAATGCCTGCCAATTGATTACCGGCAGAGAGCCGCAAATGCAAAACAAAATATCAGAACAGAAAGGAAAATCTATGTTCACAATACCCGAAAATACCAAAATAACACCGCAGCTCGCGGTGAAGTTTATTCTTAAGCACGAGATCGGCAATGAAAGACTCGACAGGCTTTACAACTATTACATCGGCATACATGATATACTTTCACGTTCAAAGGACAGAACTGCCGCAAATAACAGGCTCGTCTGCAACCACGCAAAGTATATCACCGACTGCACAACCGGATATTTTCTCGGTTCTCCGGTAAGATACGTCAGCACAAACGGTAAGGATATCTCCACAATAAAGGATACACTGGAGCGCTGCGACAGCGACACCGAGGACATCGACCTTGCCCGCTTCGGTTCGATATTCGGTGTATCCTACGAAATGCTTTACCTCAATGAGGACGCGCAGATAAGACTCGCAAGCCTTGACCCGCGCAGCGCTTTTGTGGTGTACGACGATACCGTAAGGCAGCAGCCGCTTTTCGGCGTATATTATACCCCGATAAACGATGAGAACGGCTGCCGGACCGGGTACAGAGTCTATCTCTGCGACAGGAACACCGTCCGTGAATTCACAACGACTTCCTCCCTTTCCATAACATCTGTGAATGAACCTGCCGAACATTACTTCGGTGATGTGCCGATAATAGAATACTACAACAACTGGGACAAGCAGGGCGATTTCGAGCAGGTGACCACACTCATAGACGCATACAACACGCTCCAGTCCGACCGTGTCAACGACAAGGAGCAGTTCGTCGATTCCCTGCTCGTCATAAAAGGACAGATCCTCGGCGAGACAGAGCAGGAGGAGAACGATACCCTCAATTCCATAAAGAAGTACGGCGTTATGACTATGGACGATACCGGCGATGCGAAGTGGCTCACAAGACAGTTCGACGAGGGCGCCGTTGATATCCTCCGCCGTTCGCTGGAGAACGATATACATAAGTTCAGCGGTGTTCCCTGCCTTTCCGATGAGAGCTTTTCCGGAAACAGCTCGGGCGTTGCAATGAAATATAAGCTCCTTGCTTTCGAGCAGATGACAAAGATCAAGGAGCGCTATTTCACAGAAGGGCTCAAAATAAGGCTCTCGCTCATTGCAAACGCCCTGAGAGTGCTCGGATACAGCGTTCCCGATACCGCAGATATCCGCATAATCTTCACCCACGACCTGCCCGAGAACGAAGCCGAGATCGCGCAGACGGTAAACCTGCTTAAAGATATCGTACCCACAGAAAAGCTGATCGGAATGCTTCCGTTCGATATTGACTGATATATTTGAAAACGACCGCTGTATGCAGACGCATACAGCGGTTTATTTTTTTGCCGTACCTTTCCGGAATATGAAATGACCGGGTCATGCAGACTGCTGTTCCGCTCGCTTGACTTTTTTCGCATTTTGTTATATAATATAGCTTGGTATATTATGTAAATGGGGTACTGATATGATAGAAACTATAATAATAGACAGCATTGACGGGATAATGAAGCTCATCTCAGAGCAGAAGTTCAACCCGGAGATCAACCGCGTCCGGAGCCCTTATTTCTACCGCGGAATGCCGGACGCATCATATAAGCTCACCACCAGTCTGCGTCTTAACTGCAAGCACCTGCACAAAGAGCTGGAAGCGTCGGTGCTGCGAAACTTCAACAAATACGCCTGTATCGCCGACCCGACCTTAAGTTCGTCGATCTGGAAGCAGATGATGATAGGACAGCACCACGGACTGCCGACAAGACTGCTCGACTGGACTTATTCTCCGCTCATCGCGCTGCACTTCGCACACTCGGAGCGCAATTTCAACAAGCTCGACAAGCGCGACTGCGTCGTGTGGCGCATAGATATGCAGAACGCGAACAAGAACCTCCCGCGCAGATACCGCGACGCAATGAAAAAGCAGGGCTCCTTCGTGTTCAGCGTGGACGCGCTCACCTCCATAGTCGATAACATCGAACAGTACGATATAGATATGGGCGCGGAGGCTTTCGTAAACATAGAGCCGCCGTCCGTCGATCAGCGGATCATAAACCAGTATTCCTTCTTCTCGATAATCCCCTCGGGAATAGAAGATATCGAGGATTTTCTCGAAAAGCGCACCGACCACACCGTGCGGTACATAATCAGAAAAGAGATACGCTGGGCAGTTCGGGATATGCTCGACCAGTTCAATATCAGCGAGCGCATCTTATACCCCGGTCTCGACGGGCTTTCCACTTCCCTCGCAAGACACTATTTCGTCAGAACAAACAAGAACGGAGACAAGGAAAATGAAGATAAGACTTGAAAACCTTACCAAAAAATTCCCGAACCGCAGCAAAAAAGGCGGTGCAGACGTTGTCGCGGTGGATAATTTCAGTTTTGAGATACCCGACGGAAAGCTCATCGGTCTGCTCGGACCCTCCGGCTGCGGCAAGAGCACTGCGCTCAATCTGATATCCGGACTTGAATCACCCACCTCCGGCAGAATATTCTTCGACGACGAGGACGTTACAGATATAGAACCGGAAAACCGCGGTATAGGGCTTGTTTTCCAGAACTACGCACTTTATCCGCACCTTACCGTGCTGAGAAATATCACGTTCCCGCTGGAGAACCTGAAAGGCGACAAGAAGCTCACAAAGGAGCGTATGAAGGAAAAGGCCTATGAGGCGGCAAGGCTGGTGCAGATAGAAGAGCTTATGGACAGAAAACCGAGTGAGCTCTCCGGCGGTCAGCAGCAGCGCGTCGCTATCGCGAGAGCTCTTGTCAAGCGCCCGAGAGTGCTGCTGCTCGATGAGCCGCTGTCGAACCTCGATGCGAGACTTCGTCTCCAGACGCGTGAGGAGATACGCCGCATACAGCGCGAAACCGGCATTACTACGATATTCGTCACACACGACCAGGAGGAAGCAATGAGCATTTCCGACCTGATAGTCGTTATGAAAAGCGGAAAGATACAGCAGATCGACAAGCCGCAGAATGTATATGACGACCCGAAGAACCTGTTCGTTGCGAAATTCCTCGGCACTCCCGCGATAAATGTGTTTGTGGGATCCGTAAAGCACGGTCGCATATTTATCGGAGACGACCCTGTCATGCCGATTAAGGGCATTGAGAACAGAGCGATATACGCGGGCATAAGACCTGAAGGCTTCATACCGAGCGAAAACGGCAGCCTGAAATGTCTGCTCAAGGGCGTTGAGGTAATGGGACGCGACACGATCATTCTTTCAAAGCATTACGCACAGGAAGGCGATGTGATACACTCTATCGTGGATTCCGAGGATGCAATGCAGCTGGATGCTGTAAACACCGCAATTGATCATAAGTTAAACCTTGTACTCGACCCGGTACACCGTGACGTTGACAATCACGGCGAGATACGCTTCTCTATAAGACCGAGGAAGATATTCATTTTCGACAGCGAAACGGAAGAACGGATATATCCGAACGGCGATCAGCCTGTAACAGGATAATATGCCGACCCTTGCAACACTCGTTTCATGTCAGGTTTTACGTCAAAGAGGTCAGGGAGCCAGTCCCTTTTCTAAAGGGACTGCACAACCCCGTCTCTTAACAATGGAGGAAGAATGAAGAAAAAAGGTTTCAAGGCATGGCTGTATCTGCTGCCGGCGGTCATATTCCTCGGAGCGTTCATGTTCTACCCGCTCATCGATGTATTTGTGTACTCGTTTGAGGAAGGCTACAACTCCGCTTCGCAGACATCATTCGGCGTGGGAGGATACAATTTCTCTTATGTCCTGCATGACCCGTATTTCATGCAGGCTCTGCAGAACACATTCCTGCTCGTTATCATAACGGTGCCGCTTTCCACGGGCTTCGCACTGCTGATATCCCTCGGGCTCAACTCGATAAAACCGCTGCGCAATCTTTTCCAGACCATATATTTTCTGCCGTATGTTACCAATACTCTCGCGGTAGGACTTGTATTTATGATCCTTTTCAAAAAGACCGCTTATACGGACGGTCTTGTGAATGCGTTCATAAGCATATTCGGCGGCGGTTCCGTGGACTTCATCGACGGTCCCTACTGGGCTAAGATGTTTGTGCTGTGTCTTTACACGGTATGGATCGTTCTGCCGTTCAAGGTGCTGATACTCACAAGCGCACTCGCGTCCGTGAACGAGATGTACTACAAGGCGGCACGCATCGACGGTACATCAAAGTTCAGAATGTTCACGAAGATCACACTGCCTATGATATCGCCGATGATATTCTACCTCGTTATAACGGGCTTTATCGGAGCATTCAAGGCATACAGCGACTCGGTGGCGCTGTTCGGCACCGATCTAAACGCCGCGGGAATGAACACCATTGTCGGCTACATCTACGATATGCTGTACGGCGACAGCGGCGGATATCCGTCCTACGCGTCCGCGGCTGCGATAATCCTGTTCGTGATAGTGCTTACCATAACGGTGATAAACCTGATGATAAGCAGGAAAAAAGTTCATTATTGAGGTTGAGAATATGAACGAAAACAACAACTCCGCAACAAGTATAAAACCGGTAAAAAAGAGGAAAAAGAGCTTCCGTGTCACTACAGTGCTGGTGTATATCATGCTGTCTCTGTGGGCGCTTATGGTGCTGTTCCCGTTTTACTGGATGCTGCTCACTTCGGTGAAGGATTACGGCGATTACAGCTCGGAATATATTCCGCAGTTCTTTACTCTCGCACCTACCCTTGACAACTACGCCGAGGCTTTCTCGGCCGTTCCTCTCGGCAGGTACTTTCTGAACACGCTGATATTCACGCTGATAACCACAGCACTGATGCTGGTCGTGACGGTACCGGCGGCTTTCGCGTTCTCACGGCTCGAATTCAGAGGAAAAAACCTGCTGTTCACGCTGTTCCTCGCGCTGATGATGATACCGAACGAGCTCGTTATCATAACAAACTTCCAGACGATAACCGATATGGGTATGCGCAACACGTTCAGCGGCCTTATACTGCCGTCGGTGACATCGGTATTCTTCATATATCTGCTGAAAGAGAACTTCGAGCAGATACCCGACGAGCTGTACAAGGCGGCAAAGGTTGACGGCACATCGGACTTCAAGTACCTTGTAAAGGTGATGATACCGATATGCAAGCCCACGATAATAACGATAATCATACTTAAGGTAATAGAGTGCTGGAACTCCTATATCTGGCCGCGTCTTATCACCGACGACCAGGCGTACTTTCTCGTGTCGAACGGCATACAGGAGATACGCGAGAACGGCTTCGGACGTGAGAACATTCCGGCTATGATGGCAGCTGTCGTTGTTATATCGCTGCCGCTGATAGTGCTGTTCATAATATTCAGAAAGAAGATAATGGAAGGCGTTTCACGGGGAGGAACAAAAGGATGAGAAATGCGGGAAAAGCGGCTTCGGTTTTTTCTGCCGCGGTCATGCTAATTACGTCCATGTCGGGCTGTCACGGCTCCCGTGCGACGGACA
Organism: uncultured Ruminococcus sp.; assembly: GCA_902780695.1. Classification (GTDB taxonomy): domain Bacteria; phylum Bacillota; class Clostridia; order Oscillospirales; family Ruminococcaceae; genus Ruminiclostridium_E. Next base: position 20,149 of record CACZGM010000040.1, read on the forward strand.
GTTTTTCTATTCCCGCATCGTTTGACGAGAACAGAAAGACAGAGATAACGTTCTGGGCAAAGAACGACACAAACAAGACGCAGACAGATATCTACAAGAAAGCGATAGACGATTTTCAGTCGTACTATCCGAACGTCACCGTAAATCTGCGCCTTTACACTGATTACGGAAAGATCTACAACGATGTCATCACCAACATCCCGACAAAGACAACGCCGGACGTGTGTATCACCTACCCCGACCATATCGCGACATATATGACGGGCGAGAACACGGTCGTTCCGCTCGACAGCCTTATGAACGACGCAAAATACGGACTCGGCGGGTCGGAGGTGAAATTCGACGCTCCGAAAAAGGACGAGATGATACAGAAGTACACCGATGAGTGCATACTTTCGGGACAGCATTACGCTATGCCGTATATGCGCTCTACGGAAGCCTGCTACATCAACAAGACAATGGTGGAGCAGCTCGGGTATGAAGTCCCGGATGTGCTGACATGGGACTATATCTGGGAAGTCTCGGAAGCCGCCATGGAAAAGAACGCTGACGGCACGTTCAAAATAAACGGACAGAAGGTAATGATACCGTTCATCTACAAGTCCACGGACAACATGATGATACAGATGCTGAAACAGCTCGGCGCAGGTTACTCGGACAACGCGGGAAATATCGGGCTTTTCAGCGAGGAAACCGAAAAAATACTTCGCACGGTATCGGAGCACGTTGCCACGGGAGCTTTTTCGACATTCAAGATATCGAGTTACCCCGGCAACTTTCTGAACGCGGGACAGTGCATATTCGCGATAGACTCAACCGCCGGAGCGACATGGATGGGCAGCGGCGCGGGACACCAGGACATAAGCAAGGATTCTATCGTGGATTTCGAGACGGTGGTAAGACCGATACCGCAGTACAACCCGGCAGACCCGAAAATGATCTCACAGGGTCCGTCGATATGCCTGTTCAACAAGGACGACCCGCAGCAGGTGCTTGCTTCGTGGCTGTTCATGCAGTATCTGCTGACAAACGACGTGCAGATTGCCTACGCAAAGACCGAGGGGTATATCCCGGTCACGGCAAAAGCACGAACATCCGCCGAATACGCGGAATATCTGTCTCTCAGCGGCACAGACAACGATGAGCATTACAGAGTCAAGATAGAAGCAACACAGCTTCTTCTGCACAATATCGGCAATACGTTCATTACTCCGGTATTCAACGGCTCCGCATCGTTGCGTGACGCTGCCGGCTATCTGATAGAGAGTACGGCTAAATCGACACGCCGCAAAGAAAAGATAGACGATGCGTATTTTGAGAAGCTGTATGACAGCACCGAATCGCTTTACCGGCTTGACAGTATATCCGCCGACGGCAAGGCGGATCTCGGAGATCTGCCGGACGGCGCGGTCGCACTTATCGTTGTCATTGCTGCGGCATGGCTCTCTATCGCGGCGTTCGCTCTCGTAAGGTCGCTTCTGCAAAAGAAGAAGAGGAAGAACAGAGAATAACAGACATTTCAAGCAGGGCGCCGGGTATGTCACAATCGTGAACGCAGCTGCGTATCAGGACGCGGGAAATCGCAGCTGCGGTATAACTGAACGGGCTTGTGCAAATTAAACACTTTTATTTATGAAAATAGCCGAAAAACCGGACGGATGGGCTTTTTTCGTTGACCGTCGGCTTAAAATATGGTATAATATAATTTACCACAATTCACAGATATCTTCTTTCACAAAATATTATCCCGAAAGGCAAGAATTCAACAATGGCAAGAAACAAATATGCCGGTGGAAGCGGCTCAAGCAAAGCAAAAATGATCATTATCGCCATAGCGGCTGTCGTGGTTTTACTGGGCGGAGTTCTTATTTATCTGGCAGTCAAAGCGAACGAAGATAACAAGATCGCAGCTCTTAAATACAACTTCAACAAGTTCTATCCCGATACGTTCAACTCGGTCGAGGAGCTTGACCCGGAATCCGATTACGATGAAGATACGCTTCTGAACAGCGACGAGATCACCGGCAAGACCAGCGTTGTCTCGGCAGATACCGACTCCGACGCTCTTACCGACGATCTTGAGAGTGTTCACCTTACAGACGGCACATCCGCCGACACAGACGGCGACGGCATAAAGGACGGTATTGAGGTGCTTGCGGGGCTCGACCCGACAAGCCTTATCTCGGACGGGGTCACAAAGGACTCCGACAGGCAATTCACCCGTGTGATGAACTTCGGTGAAGGCACCGTCACCATTACCGGCAAAGGCGGCATATACGGCACTACGGTCGATAAGCTCACGCTCAATGCGGTAACAACAAACGCCGGTGCGATATCCGCGCCTTATGAGTTCTACTGTGAGAGCGGCTTCGACAGCGCTTCCCTCACCTTCAGCTACGACCCGGAGATCCTTACGGTGTCCGGTGTGACTGTGAATGATTTGCGTATTTACCAGTTCGACCCGTATCTCAAAAAATATACTCCCGTCGGCGGCGTGCCGGACGAAGAAACCCATACCGTAAGCTGCGACCTGCACTCAAACGGCGTATTCCTGCTCGGCGCGGAGAACGTCATTCATCAGGCGGCGCTGGCTTACGCGAGCGGTACTATGAACATTCATCTGCTGATCGACAACTCGGGCTCTATGTACCCGAAATCGATACAGTCCACCTCAAAGGAAAGCGACGTTAATTTCAGACGTTTATCCTTTGCGCAGAAGCTCATCACCGGCCTTGAAAAGAACGTAAGATTCGCCATTTCCGCGTTCACATACGAATTTTACCCTATCAGCGATTTCGACTCGGATAAATCTCACCTTATACCCGCGATAAACGCAATACGCAATCTCGGACCCGGATTTGACGGCACAAGCGTTGAGATCGCACTTATGCGCGGACTTGAAAGCTTCGGCGGTGAAACAAAGGGCGAGAGAAAC
>CACZGM010000041.1 GCA_902780695.1 uncultured Ruminococcus sp.
CGAACGCGCCGCTGCGACGGCGAACGCGCCGCTGCGATTTTGTATTAAACAGAATCGATTGATTTCAGGTTCCGGCTGAAACGCATAGCATTGGCAGATATCCCCGAATAATAACGGCGAACGTGTCGATGCAATTGCTAAAAAAGCACAGATTTATTTCAGGCTGCGATAGAAATGCAGAGCCTATGAAAATAATCCCATAATATTTGCGGCAGGTACGCACAAAACCAAAGATTTTTACCGTACAGCTGTTAAAGAGATCTATATGCAGGATAAGATGCAGTTTCTTGATTCCTGCTGTTGCATTTTTCCGAAAAATATGATATTATATTATACAGTGCGGAACGAAAAGAAACAGCAAAATCGTTCACATATTATATATATTCGGAACAGGTTAGGTTTATGAAAGTTTTATCACTGATTTTAAAAATTATTGAAACAGGCATCGTCTGTATATGGGGCGTGGCCGTCGGGATATTCTTCCCGGTGTGCATTATGGCTTCCGGCGCGGAGATTGTTCCGGCGGATATCGCCGCCCGCACTGATATTATGGTGATCTGGCTGGTGACCTCGATAATCGGGTATCTGCTTCCCGCGGCTCTTATTTTCGGAAAGCATTACCGCACAGCGGCGTGCCTGTCCGTCCTCGGGCTTGTGGGAGTTCTCGTCGTGAACGGTATGTTTGACGATCTGTACCGTTACACCGAGGAAAGCACCGGTCCCGACGGACTTTATCTGCCGCTGATATTTGCCACTCTGCTTGTGATCTTCATTCTCGCTGTCGAGGAGCGTGCGAACATAGCGAAGCTGTTTGAGACAAAACAGGCGGAGAAGGAGAAAAAGGCTCCGTCGATATTCGGAGATGATGCGAAATGAACAAGTTTGTGAAGTGGATAAAGGACCATGCGGTCACTCTGATCTGTCTGGTGCTTATGGCCGGGCTGCTATACGGAATGTTCATGTTCATAATGAATGTGGGCAATTACACTACGGTGCGCGATTCCTATGACTACTTTTTCCGGCATATCGAGGATAAGCTCGGTGCAGTGGCGGTCATAAGCGAGTACGAGATATCGCAGCGCGACCCGGCAGACACCGGAAACCGGACGATACCGGCACAGGGCGAGTACCCCGATCTTCGGGAAATCGTGTTCGGCGGCGATACCGTCCCGATCAGTGCGGAGACATACAACAATACCGACAGCGGAAAGTGCGGGGCGATGTTCACCTATGATGTCGAGGGTGTACAGTATCAGGTGATATACGAAAAGGGGATAAAACAGGAGAGCGAGCTTCCGGGGAACGATCCCGGCACGGAGCATTTTGAATATTTCGGTGAAGATATCAAGATAATAAAGGCTGTGCCGGACAGATAAACACGCTCTTTGTGTGGTGCAGTCTATAAGGCGGGATAGTAATGAAAAGGGTATTTATTGTATTGCTTACGGTAATGGCACTGCTCCTGTCCGCCTGTTCGGGGCAGGATATCTCCGCTGCCGTATCCGGCAAGACGTTTACATGGGAAAAAGAGGGTTTCGGCGGCGATTTCACAATCACGCTGAACGAGGACGGAAGTTACCGGTATTATGAAGGATTTCTGAGCAGCTACCTCGGAAGCGGAGATTGGTCGGTGAAGAACGATACGGTGGTAATGACAGAAAAAGGCGGGTATGATGCCGTTTTCCGTTTCTCGGTAAAAGACGGCGACCTCATCTACAGATCGGACGGCTCCGACAGATTCATTTACACAGCCGTTGAGGACGGCGACAGGTTCAGACAGACGGACAGTTTACCTGAAACGGAGCCGTGACAGGTTGCTGCGGCACAATGTTTTTATCACAGGGGGAAGAAACTATGGCACTTGTACAGGACGATATCAGATTTCATCTGCGCATACGCACGGGAGATGTGGGAAGATATGTGATACTCCCGGGAGACCCGGGCAGAGTTCCCAAGATAGCGGAGCTGCTCGACGGCGCAAAGCAGATAGCGTATAACCGCGAGTTCAATATATATACGGGAACTCTCGACGGCGTGCAGGTGGGTGTCTGCTCGACCGGTATCGGCGGCGCTTCGACCGCAATAGCTGTTGAGGAGCTGATAATGAGCGGCGCGGACACATTTATCCGTATCGGCACCAGCGGCGGCATGGATATGAAAGTCCTCGGCGGCGATCTTGTCGTTGCAAGCGGTGCGATACGAAGCGAAGGCACCAGCCGTGAGTACATACCGATAGAATACCCGGCGGTCCCCGATTTCGATGTTATGTGCGCACTCAAAGAGGCGGGTGACGCACTCTCGGCAGACGAGGACGGCAAACGCTGCCATGTCGGCGTTGTCCACTGCAAGGACAGCTTTTACGGCGAGATCGACCCGCAGGGCGTTCCGGTATCGTCAACACTTGTTCCCGCGTGGGACGCTTATGTGCGCTGCGGGTGTCTGACGAGCGAAATGGAAAGTGCGGCTCTGTTTGCCGTAGCGACTGCAAGACACGTCCGCGCGGGTTCGGTATTTACGGCATTGTGGAACGTCGAGCGCTCAAAGGCGGGGCTGCCGGATAAGGTCTGCGAGAACAGTGAACGTGCGATAAAATGCGCGGTGGAAGCAATAAGACTGCTGATAAAGCGGGACAGCCGCTGATGGGGAACACTATGAAATGTCCGTACTGCAATAAGGAAACGGAGACAAAGACCCGTATTGCGACCTTAACCGTGAGCAGATCAGCCTGCGGATCACACGCCGCAGCTTAATATTGAGCGAATCCGCCGCGTGACGGGTACTGTAATTCTTTGTGGAGGCAAGAGAGAGAACAGAATGAAAGAAAAGATAGGTGCGGTGGTATTTTTCCTGCTGCTTGCGGTAAGCGCTGCGGCGGGAATTTTGCTGACAATGACCGACAAGCCCGATGATGTATATCCCGGCGACAACACCATGATAATGCTGTACGGCGAACGTCACGGCGAGAAAGTGTATTACGACGCGGAGTTTGAGCTGTGGAATGGCTTCTACGATGAGGGATGCAGGAATCTGTTTGTCGAGCTTCCGTATTACAGCGCCGAGTTTTTGAATATCTGGATGAAGGAAAGCTCGGACAGTACATTTGACAAATGGTTTGAGGAAATAGCCGGTACCGCGTCCTCGAACGAATATTACCGCAGTTTTTTTCACAGTATAAAGGAGCAGTGCCCGGAGACAGTATTCTTCGGAACGGACGTGGGGCATCAGGCTGACACGACCGGTGCAAGATACCTCGCGTACCTTGAAGAAAACGGTCTTGCGGGATCGGAGAATTACCGCCTTGCGCAGGAATGCATATTGCAGGGAAAGGAGTATAAAGCCGACGAAAACGCTCATGACGGAATATCCGTGGTACGCGAAGCATATATGGTCTCCAATTTCATCAACGCATACACAAGGTGCGGCGGCGGGAAGGTAATGGGCATCTACGGAAGCTACCACATATCTCTGTATAATCCCGATCTTATGGCGGGCAGGCTCAGAGCGTACTACGGTGATATAATCAGCAGTCTCAGAATGAGTTCCGTGCTTTTCGGCAGGAACGAACCGTACAGAACAGGTTTCTGCATAACGGGAATGGTGTTCCTGATAATGCTGTTTGTTCCGAATATAATATGGGCGAAGAAAGGGAAACCTGACGGTTATGATGAAGCTGCCAAACGAGAAAACAAGGTACTGCTGGCAGCCGAGCGTGTCGGTGAAGCGGCAGTGAGCGTGTCGCTGCTCATATTTACGGCGATCGAACCGCGGGTAATGATGCTTCCGGAGGGTCTGTACTTTGAATGGACAATGATCCTGTGGATAACGGCAGCGGTGCTGATGATAATGTATGAGTGCTACTGGATAAGATACTTCCACAGTCCGAAAACGATGAAGGATCTGTACAGTTCCTTTGCGGGAGCGCCGGTCGCGGGTGCGTCTCTCCCTGTCCTTGCTGTACTACTGCTCGGGCTGTATTCCGGCAATCTTGTTATTATCGGCGCGTCGGTCGTGCTCAGTATCGGGCATATCGGAATACATATCATGCACAGGCGCGAACTTCAATGATTAACCTGTCATGATAAACCGACCCGAACATTACCGTTATTTTTCACTGTTTGTACTTCATTTCCCGTATATTCCGTTCCGATGCGGGGATAATGATACTGCGGGGAACCGCAGTACCGAAAACAAACGTGGAGATGAATAAAATGAGCAAGGAACGCGCAAACAAATGTATTGAATGTACTGTCACCAACTGCGCACATCACTGCTGTGATGACGACTATTGCAGTCTTGACAGCATAAAGGTCGGGACGCATGAGTGCGACCCGACGGAAGACAGATGTACGGACTGTCTTTCATTCAAAATGAAATAATAGAAGCGGAGCTGTCGTTTACCGGCGGCTCCGTTTTTTGTTCCTGTCCTCCGGCATTTTCATCTCTGCGGCCGGAACCATGTCCGCTATAACGTTGTTTTGTAACCTCTGCGAACCGCTATTTAATTCATATACCTATAATCAACAGCATATCGGAGTTTTTTTTGTAAAAAATATACAGAAGATTTGCTTTTTCTATTGACATAAGGCTGCGTTTGTTATATAATAAAATAAGGAAAAGCTTACGATCTGCGTTCCGCAGAGGAAACGGAAGAAACTTATATGTCAAAGAACAAAAAAGACAGATCACAGCTGATGTTCGGTGTGAGATGCGTACTGCTCGCACTGGTCATTATTGTTATCTCTGCCTCTTTCATATACGCATATCTTACCGGCGGCCAGATGAATACGGTCGATATAATCCTTAACGCGGCTGCCATTGTTCTGACTATGGCTGTCATGTTTTTTGAGATACACTCATACCGGAAGTTCTACAACGAGGGTGTCCGTCAGATATACCATGAGAAGGATATTGAGCTCGACAAGCTCGAAAAGTTCAAGCAGCTCGTCAAGCGCAACGATTTTATCTATAATTTCCAGCCTATCGTAAATGCCCGCAACGGTGAGATCTTCGCTTATGAATGTCTTATGCGCACGGCGGATGATATCGGACTTAAGCCGCTGGAGGTGCTCAAATACGCCGAGATAAGCAATATGCTGTACTCGATAGAGAAAAGCACGTTCTTCAACGCGCTTGCGTTCTATAAGGAGAATATAGAAAAGTTCGGCGGAAAGAAGATCTTCATAAACAGCATACCGAGCGTTATACTGCCGGATTCCGAGCTTGCCAAGCTAAAGGATATGTATGCCGATATATCGGAGAACATTGTTGTCGAGATACTCGAAAACGACGACGACGATGATACCACTATCGCCGCGTTCGATAATCTGCGCAACATACTGAACTGCAACATAGCGGTCGATGACTACGGCAGCGGCTACTCGAACGATATGAAGGTTCTCAACAACAACCCGAATTTCATCAAGATAGATATGTCGCTCATCACGTCGATAGATACCGACTCGAAGAAGCAGCTCCTTGTATCCAACCTAATCAAATTCGGCAAGAAGTACAACATAAAAATACTCGCGGAGGGCGTTGAGACGAAGGAAGAGCTTGCAAAAGTCATCGAGCTCGGCGTTGATCTCATTCAGGGATTCTACACGGCACGTCCGTCACGCGATGTAATTTCCGCTATCGACGGCGAGATCAGCGAGTATATCATAGAAGAGAACGTTCGCCTGTCCAAATACGACAATGAACGCCGTATTTACGACGCGGATGACGGTGAGAATGTCAACGTTTTCAATCTGTCGCTTGAAAAGTTCGCAGGTGTTTATGTCGCAGGCGGTACAGTGCGCTTTATCGGAACAAAGAGCCATATTGTCGATATGCTCATAAAGACCGCCGATGACAGCGAGACCACGCTGATTTTCGAGAATGTCAACATAAAAGGCGCGACCGAGACAACCGTGCAGATCGGTGATAACGCAAAGGCGAAAGTCGTGCTTCTTGGCGACAATACATTCAACAAGGAAGGCATTTATGTTCCGGAAACATCGGAGCTTACTATAACCGGCGAGGGAAATCTTACCGTCAAGAATAACCGCAACGGCGGTGTAGGTATAGGATCGAGCTATGAAAAGCCTTACGGCGACATTACAATAGATACGACGGGTATCATCACCGTGGATTCGTCCGGTGACAAGATCGTGTGCATAGGCGGCGGCGAAAAGGGCGCGAACCGTTCGATAAGAATACTCAACGGCGATATACGCGCTACCGGCAGAGGTATCTGCACCGTCGGCATCGGAAGCGCTTCCGGCGATACGGATATAGTCGTTGAGAAGGGAACCATAAAGACGCAGTGCATAGCCAATGAAGCCGTTTCAATGGGAACCATGTACGGCACTGTGAATATAAGAACGACCGGCAGTCTTGATCTCACCACGGACGGCGAGCGTGTCACGGGTATCGGCGTGCTTAACGGCGGAAGCGGTTCCGTATATATTGTTTCCGGTGAAACAAGCTCCGTTATACACGGAGATATCGGCACCGCGATCGGCTCGCTCGGCGGCAGGGTAGATGTACACTGTGACGGCGGCCGCGTCCTCAGTCATGCGGAGGGAACGCGTGTCTGCGGCATAGGTGCGCTTGATGCAGGCGGCACCGTTCACATTTCCGGCGGCACCGTAACGGTAGGTATCAAGTCGTCGGAGCCCACATGGATAGGCAGTGCCGAAAAGAAGCCGATAATCACCGGCGGCAACGTTATTCTTGAGGACAACGGCACTATCAGTCCTGTCAACTCGGCAGGTGAGGAGCTTGTTCTGTACAGAATGGACAGGTCGCAGAGCTACAATGACAACATCACCACTCCCGCAGGAAGCTACACATACAGAGCGCAGCGTGACGAGCGATCCGGACAGCTTTGTGTTTACGTTCCCGAGCGTGTCCGTGAAAAGATAGCGCAGATGATAGCTCTGGAGAAGCAGGCTAATTCCGTAAATGTCGCCGCACAGTGAGGTACAGTCCTGTACTCCGCTTTCCGGCGGACGTATGAAAAAGATAAAAAACAAAACGGCCGCTGACAGTTTTGCTGTCGGCGGTCGTTTTTATGTGCGTTTCAGAGAAAAAGAATCCCCGGCAGAGTTTATTCTGCCGGAGATCCTTATAGAGAAATGAGAAATAAATGGGAGAGGAAGCTTACTTGACCTTTATCGTGGTGATATCGGAATTCTTGACATTTGTCCATTTGCCGTTGACTTTAGCCTTGACCGCAAACTTGTAGGTCTTGCCCGACTTTACATTGCGCAGACGAACCGATGTTTTTTCAGTCGTGGCTATCTTAACGACCTTGTTGTTTCTGACTTCGCAAACCATGTATTCCGTAGCGTCTTTGACTGCCTTCCACCTGAGAACGACAGTACCGTTGCCGGTAGTTGCTTTGGGTGCGGGTTTGTAGTAAACGGACAGCTTTGTGCTGTACTTTCCGCCGTAGTCATTCTCGACTCCGCCGTATGTGAAAGCCAGCTTGAATTCATACGTTGTATTGTTCTTTGCGTTGAGTATGGTGAGCTTGTTCTTCTTTGTCTTTGCGAGAACGCTGAATTCCTTCTCACCGGTCTTCTTTGCATAGACTACCGCGCCTGATGTACCCTGCGGTTTTTTCCAGTCGAGAACGATATTGCCGTCCACAACAGACGCGTTCACCTTTACGCTGTCCTTACTGTTGGAAGTGTCTGCAGAGGAGGAGGAAGAAGACGACGAGGAGGTAGAAGAACCTGATGAACCGCCGGGTGTGGGAACAGGCTTAATGGGCGGTATGTAGGGCTCGTCACCGTCGGTAACAATAACAGGTATCGTCGCGGATATCGGCTCGCCATCGGGAGTATAGCCGGAAACGGTTACTGTTGTTTTGCCTGTACCAACGCCTGTGATAACGCCGGTGCTGCTGACAGTCGCGATATCGTCGTCTCCTGTTTCCCAGATAAAGTTGTCGGGGTCAACTCCCTCGGGATCTGTCTCGATGCCGACAACAACATTTCCGTCAACGGTCACCTCAGCGGAAGTAGCCGTGATCTTAAGAGATGAAACCGGAGTAGGTCTCACAAGTGTTATGGAAACACCCTCTCCGGGCATATCGTACTCATAGACATCAATTGTTAACGCGGGTTCTTCTGACGGAGGAAGCTCACGCAGTTCCGTAACCGGCTCATCCGCATCAAGCTCGGGGAGTATACTTTCACGGTATATGTGGAGAAGGGAAACAAGCATTCCGGAACCTGTGTAGACTCTCGGTCTGAATGCTTTGGTGGGATTACTGTTCATGACCTGGAGTGTTAATCTCTGACCTTTCATCGCTACAGGAGCATCGACGGCGACACCGAACGCCTCGTCTTCCAACTTCATTATACGTCCCATTCCCACTTCGCCTAACATAAAATAACCACATTCTGTACACTCATATCCGTTCACAACGAAATATTCGTCGGTCGCGCCCTCGGGCTTCTGGATATGTGAAAAATAGTAATTTCTCGTTGTAGCTTCGCCCGATGCCTGCTGGACGGTGTTGTGGAATCCGCAGCCGCTGAAAGAATACTTGTTGCCTTCGGTATCACTGAGTATGGGAGTATTGACCTCGCTTAAAGGATAGAGTATGTTGAATTCGCCGGGTATCTCAATGCTGAGCACCTTGGCGGTCGTGCTGAGATTGTGGTTTTCAACGTTCTTTTTCGTTCCGACCTGTTCACCCTCTACACACTCGTCCCAGTGAGTTGTGGCGTTGTATCTCTTAACCCATGTTTCGGTGCTGCCGCCGCTTTCCGACTTGCCGGAATCTTCGGGTACCGTGACTTCGACCGGGTTGCTGTAAGTTTCTGATTTATTATCATAGATAGCGATGCTTACTTTAGAGCCGGCGGTGGGTTTTTCGGATTCGGGAACATAATAAAGCGGTACCGCTACTGCTTTGTGTCCGTCGGCCTTGTCGATGATCTCCGAAGGAGGAACTGTCCAGATGCCGACGTGTTTATACCACTGACCGTTGAAATTGACGCCCCTCATACCGAGATCGGAGTTGTATGCAGCGTCCGCATTGGCGACTTTCTTGAGTGTAAAAATTTCAATATCGTCGCTGTTTGACGGATCACGATACAGCGCCCAGACTGCTCCGGAAAAGGATGACCATTCCGAGGGAAGTCCCGGATAAGCGGGACCGTAGTATTCGACCCTTTCGATTGTCGGCGCTATTACTGCCGCAGACGCACCAACGGTGATGACGGAGAACATCATGCACACCGTGAGTAAGACTGCAAGCAGACGTTTGCCTATTGATTTTGTCTTCATTTTTTAACCTTCCTTATTTGTTATTTATTATGATCTTTCTTTTCGTCTCCGACAATGGGGAAAAGAAAGATATAACCGTAATCTACGCGTTTTTGCGCTTTTCAAGCTCCTTCTGAAGCACATTGAGCTCCTTTACACGCCGCCTGTATATCGCGCACATTATCAGATAAATGATAAAGTACCAGACAAGCATGATCAAGCTCATTATCAGAAGATCGCCTACCGAGCCGAACCAGTCGAGTATATACGATACCGGCAGGAATACCGCGAATATCACCGCGAGGTGCGTTGCCATTATACGCAGCAGACCCCATTCCTCTATCTCGTAGAAGCTCATTCCCGCACAGCCCGCAAAACCGATGAGCCCCGAAAGGAACGATTGCAGGAGAAGCGCTTCCGCTTCGCCGCCGCATATATCAATGATTTTTTGTGAAACTATCGAGCCTTCGCCTCCGGAGATCAGCACACATATGAACGCGATGAAATTGCCGATGACGCAGCCGAGCAGGAAGCCGATACCGGCTCGTTTGAGTGTCTTCTTAAGCATCGGTATCCCTCCTTCCGGAAAGCCGCCGACGTATCTGCGGTATGCATCTGCGCGAAGCCCATGTTTCCATTCCGCCCATAAGCTCTATACGCAGGGTACCGCCGAGCGTAAAATCATATTTCACTATCTTTGTGAGATTTACTATCTCATAGCGGGAAATTCGGACGAACCTTCCCGGGTCAAGGACTGCTTCGATAGCGTTGAGGGGCTTTCTTGCGATATATCTGCTGTCTTTTGTTATAACGCTTACCTGTTTGCCGTTCACGGACAGCAGTATGATCTCCGAAGCGGGTATCATCTCCTGTACGCCGTTAATATCCGAAACTGCGACCGCTGTGTGTTCAGCAGGGTCTATGCGTTCATAGAGCGCTGTTATTTCGCTGTCCTCCTCCGAAGCACGGACGAGGACAGCTATGTTCTCGAGCGTTTCGTCCTGCTCGAAAGTGATATTTATCTTCTTCATACCGTGTCACCGCCTTTTTTTCTGTATGGGTGAGTGCATTTTTTCTTCACCGCGCTGTAATACAGGCAGTTTTCGCACTCTACTTTGTTCTCTGCGAACAGAGTACACCATTTCTGGTGCAGGTGACCCGTTTTTGTATGACATACGCGGCAGGCGAACAAGGCGCATTCCGCGGTGATGCAGTCGTCTTTGTCTTTCATTTCCCGCTCCGTTTATAGTATTATGGCGCGTGTTACGTCTTTGGGCAAAATTCAGTTAAAGATTCTTGTCTTGTTATCACTATATTTATGCTCAAAAAACCGCATATTGATTTAGTGTCAAAAAAGCCTTAATTCATTGGCTTGATTATACACTATAATAATATTAATGTCAATAGAATTGGTATGAGCGGTATAAAAATTGGCATAAGCGGTAGTACGGCGTTGATTTTCCGGAAAATCAGCCGAGGACTTCTACGATCTTCGCTATCATTTCCGGCTTGGAAACAGGTTTCAGCAGATATCCCTGCGGCTTGAAATGGTGTATAGTTTTGTACACTATATCGCGCTCCGACACACTTGTGACGAATATAACGGGAATATCGCTGAAACGCGGGTCGGATTTTACGGTTTGCAGTACCTCATAGCCGGAGATATGCGGCATCAGATAATCGAGCAGTATCAGATCGACTTTAAGCTTTTCGAGAGCACGCATGACGTATTTCCCGTTGTTCAGAGTCGTGACCTCGAAGAAATCGGAGAGCATATCTTTTTCGAGAGAGAGCTGTATAAGGTCGTCGTCAACGGCGAGAATATGCTTTCGCGGAAATTCTCTCTGCGGAGGTTTCTCGAACTCATCGAACATAGAGGCGCTTTCCTCGGTATCGTTTTCTTCTTTCAGCTCCGCGAGCTTTTCGCACAGTGCCGTCAGCGAGAATTTTCGCGGCAGGAACAGCATTTTTTCGAGCCCGGTATGGAATGTGAAAGTCTTTTTATCCTCGTCGTTTGCTATCACGATGACGGTGATGTTGTGGACTCTCATATAGTCGCGGAGCATATCGTAGATCTTGACCTCGCTCGGGCTTTCGCCGTTCAGCAGTATTATTATCACGCAGGGTCTCTCGGTGAACACAACGTGCATCAGCTCACTCTTGAGCGGCTGGCAGCCTAATGTTTCACATCCTATCTCATCTTCTATGTGTTTTGAAATATCCTCGGCTATGATCTTCCGGTTTCGCCCGGTCATAAGTATCTTAAACGCCATAAACTACCTCATTGACTGGGAAATATTGCATTTTATCCCGGAAATATTATATCAGAAGTTACCTGTAAATTCAACGATTTCGGCGCAAGCGGTAGCAAATTTGGCGTAAGCGGGCGGCGGGGAACTCCACGCGGCGTAATCCGCCGCGACTCTCTTCAATGGGAGGGTGCGCCGCCTCGGTTAGTTATTCTCATCAAGATAATAGAAAAACAGCTTGCTGTGACTTACATAGCAAGCTGTTATTATTGTTATAATCAAATGGAGTCTTTACCAACCCCACTGCGTTTCAGTCTGCGGCTGCCCATAGCTGCACGCTTTGAAATACAGCATTTTATTTAGGGGGTCCAGCCCCTTTTTTTAAAGGGGGCTGGCGGGGTGTTGAGGGGCAGCGCCCCTTCTTTGAATCTCTCTAAAAATCTCTTGAAAATCTCTCAATTCTTAAGGCTCTGGAGCGGGGCAGGGATATGACCGCCGCGGGAGATGAATTTTGCGGGGGAGAACTTATTGACAGACATAACGGGTCCGGAACCGAACAGACCGCCGAATTCGAGAGTCTCGCCCTCTTTCATGCCGATAGCGGGGATAACACGAACCGCTGTGGTCTTGCTGTTCACCATTCCTATCGCCGCTTCATCTGCGATTATAGCGGAAAGCACTTCCGCGGGAGTGTCGCCCGGTACCACGAACATATCAAGTCCGACAGAGCATACCGCTGTCATGGCTTCGAGCTTTTCAAGCGAGAGGGAACCGCGGTTCACGGCGTCGATCATGCCGGCATCCTCGGATACGGGGATAAACGCGCCGGAAAGTCCGCCGACTCTGGACGAAGCCATTACGCCGCCCTTCTTAACCGCGTCGTTGAGCAGTGCGAGCGCGGCAGTGGTGCCGTAAGCACCGCAGCTTTCAAGTCCGATCTCTTCAAGGATATGCGCTACCGAATCGCCGACCGCAGGAGTAGGAGCAAGCGACAGATCGACTATGCCGAACGGCACGCCGAGAATACGGCTTGCTTCCGTGCCGACAAGCTGACCCATACGCGTTACCTTGAACGCTGTCTTCTTGATCGTGTCGGCTATCTCGTCGATCGTTGCATCAGGCATTTTCGCTATCGCCGCGCGGACAACTCCCGGACCGCTTACGCCGACGTTAATTACGCAGTCCGCTTCGCCTGTGCCGTGGAACGCGCCCGCCATGAACGGGTTGTCCTCGACCGCGTTGCAGAACACAACGATCTTTGCGGCACCGAAGCAGTGATCCTTTGCGGTAGCTTCGCTTGCCTGCTTTATTATCCTGCCCATAAGCGCAACGGCGTTCATATTTATGCCGGCACGCGTTGAGCCGACGTTTACCGATGAGCAGACCTTTGTTGTTACGGAAAGAGCTTCCGGTATAGACTCGATAAGCTCTTTGTCACCTGCGGAGAAACCTTTGTGAACAAGTGCGGAATACCCGCCGACATAGTTCACGCCCGTTTCGTCCGCAACCTTCTGGAGCGTCTGCGCGAATTTGACCGGACTGCCCTTTGCGGCTGCCGCAAGCATAGCGATAGGCGTTACCGAAAGGCGCTTGTTGATGATCGGAATGCCGTAGCGCTTTTCGATGTCCTCACCGGTCTTTACATGATTGCACGCAAGGCGCATCATCTTGTCATAGATTTTTGTACAGGACTTGTCAATATCGCTGTCGATACAGTCGAGAAGGCTGATACCCATTGTAATGGTACGGATATCGAGGTTCTCCTCCTGTATCATCTTTATCGTTTCGAGAATATCATTAGTATTAAGAACCATTACGCCGCACCTCTCATATCCTGTGCATTGCGTTGAAAATGTCCTCATGCATAACGTGTATCTGGAGACCCATTTCTTCGCCCGCCTTGGTGAGCTTATCCGCAAGCTCGGTGTAATGCTCCTCGCACTTTGAAATGTCGATCAGCATTGTCATTGCGAACAGATCCTGCATTATCGTCTGGGTAACGTCCATAACGTTTGCGTTGCTTTCGGCGCAGATAGTGCAGATCTTCGCGAGTATGCCGACAGTGTCCTTTCCTATTACAGCTACAACTGCTCTCATAATATATGTTTCCTTTCTTTACGGTAAGACCGCTTTTTGCAATAACATTATATATTATACTATATTTTTGAAAAAAAGTAAAGATTAATATGGACAAAATTTGAAAAATATAGTATAATATAAGAAATATACAAGGGGAAGTATTTTATGGGAATACCTTTTGACCTGCATACACACTGTACTCTTTCCTTTGACGGAAAGAGCAGCGCCTATGATATGGTGAGACGGGCGGCTGAGCTCGGCATAAAGCACTACGCCCTTACCGACCACGTTGATCTCGGAGAGTTTGCAGACCCGGATTTTGACCTTGAAGCCACGGTGAACGGAGCAAGGGAGATTATACCGCCGCTGCGGGAAGAATATGCGGACAGAGTCGATCTGCTCTACGGCGTGGAACTGGGACAGGCAACGCAGGACAGCGGGACTGCCGAACGGCTGCTCCGGGAGAATGACTACGACTTCGTTATCGGCTCGCTGCACAACATCAAAAAACATAAGGACTTTTATTTTCTCAATTATGAGGGAATGAATATCGGCAAGCTCCTTAAAAAGTATTTTAATGAACTTTTTGATCTTGCTTCGTACTGTGAATATGACGTTCTCGGTCATATCACCTACCCGCTGAGATACATAGCCGGCGAATACGGGGCAGATGTCGATATGTCGGAATACAGTGATATAATTGACGATATCCTGACTGCGGTTATCATAAGGGGCAAAGGAATCGAGATCAACACCTCCGGACTGAGGCAGAAGTACGGGAAGATGTTCCCGGACAAGGATATCCTGCGGCGTTACCGTGAGCTTGGCGGAGAGATACTGACCATAGGATCGGACGCGCACTGTGCCGATGATCTCGGCAAGGGTATAGAAGATGGTATAGCCGCCGCGAAGGAAGCGGGATTTGACAAAATAGCGGTCTTTAAGCATCGTGAACCGATGTTTATCCGGATATGAAAGGAAGAATGACAATGAACAAGTTAGTGGAACTGTTACGGAAGAACTCAAGACTCACGAACGAGGAGCTTGCGGTTATGCTCGGGAAAACTCCCGGCGAGATCGAGAAGGAGATCACCGACCTTGAGAACGAGGGTCTTGTTATCGGCTACTCTGCGGTCATCAACGAAGAGGAGGTTGACCGCAACAGCGTTACCGCGTTCATCGAGATCAAGGTATCCCCGCAGGCGGAACGCGGCTATGATGAGATAGCGACCATGCTCGCGCAGTACAAGGAAGTTGACAGCGTTTACCTTATGAGCGGCTCCTTCGACCTGTCTGTGACCATACGCGGAACAAATCTGCGTGAGGTGGCGCTTTTCGTGTCCGATAAGCTCGCGCCTATCGACGGCGTTCTCTCCACGACCACGCACTTTATCCTGCGCCGCTTCAAGGAGAAGGGAATCGAGTTCCCGCTTATAGAGGATGATGAAAGGAAAATGGTGGGTCCGTGATGAACTACGAAGAAATACTCTCACAGAAAACGCAGGGGATAAAGTTCTCCGGCATACGCAAATTCTTCGATATCGCTGCGACAATGAACGACGTAGTCAGCCTGTCAGTGGGTGAACCGGACTTCAAGACCCCTTTCATCATCAGAAAAGAAGCTATACGCACTCTCGAAAAAGGCAAGACCGCATACACTTCCAACTCCGGACTTGAAAACCTGCGTGAGGGGATAGCGGGCTACCTTGATCAGACTATCGGCGTGAAGTACGACCCGAAGCATGAGATCATAGTTACCGTAGGCGGTTCTGAGGCGATCGACGCGACATTCCGCGCACTGCTCAATCCGGGTGACGAGGTGCTTGTCTGTGAGCCGAGCTTTGTCTGCTATGACCCGCTGATAAGGCTTGCGGACGGAGTTCCCGTTCCGATAGAGACAAAGGCGGAGGATAAATTCAAGCTGACTCCCGGACAGCTTCTCGAAAAGATCACCCCTAAAACAAAGGCTCTCGTTCTGCCTTACCCGAACAACCCCACGGGAGCGGTAATGCGCAGGGACGATCTCGCGAAGATCGTTGAGATACTGCGTGACAAGAACATCATCGTCATTTCCGACGAGATCTATTCCGAGCTTACATTCGGCGGCGAGAAGCACGTTTCTATCGCCGAATTTGAGGGTATGCGCGAGCGGACGGTAGTGATAAACGGCTTCTCGAAGGCGTTCGCCATGACGGGGTGGAGACTCGGCTTTGCCGCGGGTCCGGCACCGATAATCACGCAGATGCTCAAGATACATCAGTACGGCATAATGAGCGCTCCCACGGTGAGCCAGTACGCAGCGGTGACGGCACTGCGCGACTGCCGCGAGGACATTGACTATATGGTAAGCGAGTACGATATGCGCAGAAAGCTGATCGTCAACGGCTTCAACGAAATGGGGCTCGACTGCTTCGAGCCGGAGGGCGCGTTCTATGTCTTTCCGTGCATAAAATCGACCGGTCTTTCGTCTCAGGATTTCTGTCTGCGCCTTATCGAGCAGAAAAAGGTCGCGGTCGTTCCGGGCGACGCGTTCGGTGAGTGCGGAGAAGGCTATATCCGCGTAAGCTACGCGTATTCGATAAACCACATCTTACAGGCGCTCAAGCGTATCAAGGAGTTCATAAATGAGCTTGACAGTCAGGGCTGATGCCAAGATCAATCTCTGGCTGGATATCACGGGCAGGCTGCCGGACGGTTATCACTCGCTGAATACGGTAATGCGGCGCATCGACCTGTACGATGATGTTACCGTGGAGACGAACGGAAGCGGTGAAGTTTCGGTAAGCTGCGATGTTCCGCTTATCCCGACAGATGAACGCAACATCGCGTTCAAGGCGGCAAAGGCTTTCTTTGCGCACGCCGGCAAGAATATGGGCACGAATGTTCATATCGTGAAGCGCATACCCGTTGAAGCCGGTCTCGGAGGTTCGAGCGCGGACGGAGCCGCAGTGCTTACGGCGCTGAACGAGCTGTGCGGAAAGCCGTTCGGTATGCATGAGCTTTGCGGTATCGGAGCGTCTCTCGGAGCCGATGTGCCGTTCTGCATTATGGGCGGTACTGCGAAATGTACGGGGATAGGCGACATAATGGAGCCGCTCGGGTGTGCGGGATTTGCGGTGCTTGTCGTCAAGCCGGATTTCTCCTGCAATACGGGAAAGGCGTACCGCAGTTATGACGCTTCTCCGATAGCGGAAAAGCCCGGGTTTAATGCATTCTGTGATTCGCTCCGCAGCAGCTGTTCCGGATTTGCTTCAAATATGTACAACATATTTGAAGAGCTGTATGGTGATGAACGCATAGACAGGATAAAGACGCAGCTGCTCGGCTCAGGTGCTCTCGGAGCCTGTATGAGCGGGAGCGGCAGCGCTGTGTTCGGGGTATTCGGCAGCTTATCCGAGGCAGAACGTGCCGCACGATCTATAGACATCAAAACAAAATTTGCCGTAAAGGCGATTTAGGTATTGCATTTTAAGAAATAGTATGGTATAATAATAATTTGTGTAGGAGGACTGCGTTATGATCATTGTTCACAACCACCTCGGCGGGATAGAGTACACGAAGTCGTTTTTCGTGTCGCTCATCTCTAATACCGTGACAAGCTGCTTCGGCGTATCGGCGATGAATGCCGCGACTCCGGCGGAGCGCCTTGCGGAGGTCGTACCGTTTATGCGCGGTGCTTTTGACCGGAACAAGGGCGTGAATGTCCGTATCAACGGCAGCAAAGTCTATATCGGGGTACATATTTCCGTGATGTACGGAGTAAATGTTTCGGCAGCGGTAAGCAGCATCAAGCATAAACTGCGTTACGCGGTAGAGGAACAGACCCGTCTTTCCGTCGAAAAGATAGATGTATATATCGACGGACTGACAAACTGATCGGTTTGATCCGACAGAGATCGGAAAAAGAGAATTAGAAATAAGTGGGATTGGAAAATGGAAAAGAGATTAGTTGTTTTCTACTCATTCGAGGGTAATACCTCGTTTGCGGCGAAGACACTTGCGAAGCTGATCGGGGCTGAAGTCGAGAGGGTTATCCCTCTTAAGCAGCCTCCCAAAAATGGCTTCGGAAAGTTTTTCTGGGGCGGTAAAAGTGTTTTTATGCACGAACGGCCGGTACTGGAACCGTTACAGCGCGAGATAACCGCATTTGACGAGATAGTCATAGGTTTCCCGATATGGGCGGGGTCATATCCGCCGGCGATATCTTCGTTTTTGAAGGATTACCCGTTCAGAGGAAAGAAGCTGTATGTGATAGCCTGTTCCTCAGGCGGAGGTACGAAGAAAGCAATAGAAAAGCTGAAAGAGAAGCTCTCCGCGAATACGTTCTGTGATTCGCTGAGCCTTATTGACCCGGCGAAGGACAAGGAAAAGAATGAGAAGCTGATCGCGGAATTCGCGGAGAAGAATTTCGGAAAAGCTCCGGCTGTCCGTGAGCTGCCTGATCCGGAGTCCGTTTTTGAAAATGCTCTGACGCGGACGGAGAACGACACTATCAGCTTCGGCGAATAACTTAAATAAATTCAAAATTGCTCGCATTGACCGGGAAAGTATTGTATAACTCTCCCCTTTGACCGCGAAGCCAATAAAAGTCTTTGGAAGGGGGTTCGGGGGAGAACCTTTCTTCAGAAATGTTTCCCCCGGGTATCTCGCGCCGTGCGCGTTATAACGTAAAAGGAAGTGTTGATTTGGAGATCAGCGGCAAGCTGCTGCGTGACGGAATAATTTCCGGTGCGCACAACATCATTAACAACAAGAACAGAGTGGACGAACTTAACGTATTCCCGGTACCGGACGGTGACACGGGTACCAATATGTCCATGACAATAAGCAACGCGCTGCCGGAGCTTACGGCCATGACGGACGATGTGACGGTGAGCAGCGTGGCGGATGCGGCCGCAACGGGAATGCTGCGCGGAGCGAGAGGAAATTCCGGCGTAATACTGTCACTGCTGTTCAGAGGTATTTCCAAGGGCCTTGCGGGTAAAAACACGGCTGACGGAAAGGAATTTGCCGCGGCTCTCTCTCGGGGTGTGGCTGCGGCATACAAGTCCGTTATGAAGCCTACCGAAGGCACGGTTCTCACAGTTTCGCGTGAGGCTTCCGAGGCTGCCGCAAAAAAAGCCGAGGAGACTGATGATATCGTTGAGATATTCACAGCCCTTATCGAAGAGGGCGAGGCTTCCCTCAACCGCACACCCGAGCTGCTTCCCGCGCTCAAAAAAGCGGGAGTCGTCGATTCCGGCGCAATGGGATTCATTCTCATCTTCAAGGGCATTTACAGCGTCATTAAGGGCGAGGGTATCATCGAAAGCGCTGACGAGCCCCACGCAAAGCGCGAGGTAACGGTCATAGGCAGCACCAATGCCGCCGGCACATACGAGACGGATATCAAGTACACATACTGTACAGAATACATAGTAAACAAGAACGACGGCTGCGACGACGCGACAAAGCTGCGCGCTTATCTCGAAAGCATAGGTGACAGCGTTGTCCTCGTGGACGACGACGATATTATCAAGATACACGTTCACACAGACCACCCCGGTCTCGCGTTTGAAAAAGGACTCACTTTCGGCTATCTCACCAATATGAAGATAGAGAATATGAAGGAACAGCACAAGACGCAGGCAAGGAAAGCTGCAAATCAGCTCCGCAGCAGACCAGCTCCCGCAAAGCCGGAGAAGGAAGTCGGCTTCGTGGCGGTGGCAAGCGGCGCGGGTGTTGAGGCTCTGTTCACCGATCTCGGTGTTGACAGCATTGTCCGCGGCGGTCAGACCTCTAATCCTTCGACAGAGGATATCCTCGATGCTATCCTCGCGACACCTGCAAAGAACGTGTTCGTGCTTCCGAACAACAAGAACATTATCCTTGCAGCGGAACAGGCAGTCAAGCTCGCAGACCGCAAGGTCATCGTGCTTCAGTCGCGCTCCGTGCCGCAGGGCATCACCGCTATGCTTACATACGACCCCGATCTTTCCGTCCGTGAGAACAGCATCAATATGACTGCGGCGCTCGATAATGTCGGAACGGGTCTCGTTACCTTCGCAGTGCGTGACAGCATAGTAAACGACAAGAAGATAAAGCAGGGCGATATCCTCGGTATGGAGAACGGCAAGCTCAATGTTGTTGACCGTGACCTTACAAAGGTGCTTTACAAGGTTACCAAGCACCTGCTTACCGGGTCAAGTTCGTATATCACCGTTATTTACGGTGCAGACGTATCCGATGACGATGCGCAGGAAGCGTTCGCGTACTTAAAATCAAGGTTCGGCGACAATCTGGAGTTCTCGCTTGTCAACGGCGGACAGCCGGTTTACTACTATATGGTTTCCGTTGAATAATAAGGGCAGTAATACATTGAAACAGTGCGGTACAGCAGGGTAAGACCTGATGTACCGCATTTTTGCTGCCGTGAACAAAACGATAAAAATGTTCAAAAACTGTCAATTTTGCGCAATTTATGAAAAAATATTGACAATATATATGATTTTTGATATAATTATAGTGTTTTATAGCGGAATTTTTGTTAAAATTACCCGCTGAGATGAAGTGAGCTCCGCAGGAAATATTCCCGGATATCACCTATACTACATACGGAGGATATAAAAATGTTCAAGAAACTCGGAATGCAGATCGTTATTTCGACGGTCGCGATAGTAGTGGTTGTTATCGCCGTTATGCTTACGGTAACCGTTATTTCGTTCCGCGGCTACAATGACAGCATCATGCTGGAAAGAGCCAAGGTCGGTATGCAGGTTCTTGAAGACAAGGTAGAAAACGTACTGGGCGACCTTGAGGACGCATATTCCATGATGAAGGAAGACGGAGATTTCCGTGATGCAGCGGAAGCCGCTGATGCAGCTGTCCTGAAAGACTATCTGCAGAGAAAGCTCCCCGGTGAATACTATTATATGGTAGTAGGAGACAAGAGCGGAAATATTACATTCCAGAGTGAAAAGTACCCGCTCAAGACTTTCGATTACGCCCCTGTCGGAGCAGGCAAGACAATAAAGGGTATTGCAAGATGCGACGGCGAGCTTGTTGCTATGTATGCATCTTATGTTGTGGATCAGGACGGTCAGGAATTCATGCTCTGTCTCGGTCTCGATATGAGATCCTATGAATGGCTCGACGAGGTAATGAAGATATCCAACTGCGACGCTACCGTATGGAACTGGGATATCCGTTTCGCTACAACGCTCAAGCGCGACAACGGTGAGCGTGCTACCGGCACCGACCTCAACGAGGACGTTCAGGAAGCTGTACTCAAGAAGGACGGCAGCTATCTCGGTCAGCATGACGTTGTTGACAGACACTATTATGTATCATACCAGACGATGAAGGACTATGACGGCAAGATCATAGGTGCTTTCTGGGCTGGTGCGGACGCACGCGAAGCCGACAAGGAATTCGGTATGGTAACGGCTGTTGCAATAATCATAGGCGTAGTCGGCGGTATATGCATCGCTGTATTCATATTCATCTTCTGCCAGAGACGTGTTTCCGTTCCGCTCAAGCACGCGGAAGAGTACGCGAACGAAATGCTTGCCGGTCAGCTCTCCAGCACAAATGTAAACTTCAAATTCGCAAACGACGAGGTCGGCACGTTTGTTGAAGTGCTGCGGAATGCTAAGCATGGCATGAGCGGAGTTGTAGGCGATTCTTCAAGAATACTTTCGGCTATGGCTGACGGCGACTTCACGGAGACTCCTTCCGTAAAGTATCCCGGTGAGTTTGAGGATATCGAAAAGAACATACTCAAGATCGAGGACGACCTCGGTGTTACACTCAGCAACATGAACACTTCCTCCGATGAAGTCCTCACGGGCTCCAACCAGATGGCGGAAGGTTCCCAGTCTCTCGCGGACGGCACAACAAAGCAGGCTTCCGCTATTGAGCAGATATCCGCTACTATCGCGGAAGTGTCCACGCAGATATCCAATACCGCGCAGAATGCCGCACAGGCAGGCGAGCTTTCAAGACAGACACAGGAAAAGGTCAACTATCAGGACGGCGAGATCACCAGCATGGTGAACGCTATGACGGAGATAAGCGATACATCCAAGGAGATCGAAAAGATCATCAAGACTATCGAAGATATCTCGTTCCAGACAAATATTCTCGCGCTCAACGCTGCTGTTGAGGCTGCAAGAGCGGGCGACGCCGGTAAGGGCTTCGCAGTTGTTGCTGATGAAGTACGAAACCTTGCAACTAAATCTGCGGAAGCCGCAAAGAGCACATCTACACTTATCACCGCATCTATCGACGCGGTTGACAAGGGCTCGAAGATAGCTTTCGCGACAGCAGAGTCCATGAAGGAAGTCAAGGATATGTCCTCGCAGACAGCGGATCTTATCACACAGATCGCATCGGCAAGTGCAGAGCAGACAGAGTCTATCCGTCAGATCACTTCCGGCGTGGAGCAGATCTCGCAGGTTATCCAGATGAACTCTGCAACGGCGGAAGAGACCGCCGCTTCCTGCGAAGAGCTGTCCGGACAGTCCAGACTGCTTAAGGATCAGGTCGCACGCTTCAAGATCAATCAGTAAAAGCGCATAAGACAATACAGAATTTCCGGATATTAAAATACCGTCTGCGGCGATGAACCGCGGACGGTATTTTTTCGTCACTTGATCTTGCTCTGAAGTCTGTCGAGAAGTTCTCCGAATCGCTGGAAATGCACGACCTCGCGTTCGCGGAGATACCGGATTATGTTTGTTACGTCGGGGTCGTCGGAAATCCGCAGGATATTGTCGTATGTCGCACGGGCTTTCTGCTCTGCTGCCATATCCTCCATAATATCTGCGATAGGGTCTGCCTTGCTCTGCA